>JAJZQJ010000009.1 GCA_021851895.1 bacterium | reverse complement strand
TCAACTGATGCGCGTTCGCAAGACGCGCGGCATCGCGAGACTTCACGCGCGCAGAGGTCATCACTGACAATATGACACTCGAGAGCAACGCAATGATCGCAATAACGACGAGCAGCTCGATCAATGTGAAACCTCGACGAGAAAAAAACTTCATGACAAAAGTATAGCATAGCCGATCCCATACTTTCGTTTTGGATTTTTCGCAGTCAGGTAATGAACACCATGAAACAGCGAAGGAATCAATTTGCATTTCACATACCCCACACAATGAAACACTGAGAAATATTTACTCCTCGAAAACCCACGGTTTTCCGACGCTCGAAGACTCGCTGCCTTCCTTCGCGGGAAAACAGTTGTTTTCCCGACCCCTTTCTATTTTATCGATGACGATATAATGTCAGCGTCTAGCTTTGGAGCTTGAAGCGGTACAATGGTACCGCGAAAGCGAAAAGCAGACGATCACGAGAAAAAGGCCAGTGCCGCAAACATACTGTGGAACAAAAATGGATGAAGCAAACAACGCGTTCGCGCTCTTGGTAATAAAAATGAACCCTGATTAAGGGTTCATTTTTATTACCAAGCAAAGTGCGCGAACGCCTTATTTGCTTCAGCCATTTTGTGCACATTGTCGCGCTTCTTAATAGCCTCACCTTCATTCTTCGATGCTGCAATGATCTCGTCTGCGAGCTTTGACGCCATCTTGACGCCCTTCTTCGCACGCGCTGCACCGATGATCCAACGGAGAGCGAGGAAACGACGGCGCTCATCACGAACCTCACGGGGAACCTGGTAGTTTGCACCACCAACGCGGCGTGAGCGGATTTCGATCAATGGACCTGCGTTCTGGATTGCGGTCTTCAAGACCTCTGCAGGATTCTCAACCTTAGCCTTCTTCGCGATCTCATCCATACAGTCATAGACGACTGCTTCTGCGATGGTCTTCTTTCCATCCCACATCACGTAATTCACGAGCTGTGCGATATCGAGAGAGTTGTACTTGAAATCCGGCTGGCGGATATTACGATTCTTTACTGGTCGACGCATAATATTTTTGAGTTAGAGTTTTTGGCTCCAAACTGGACACTGAAATAGTGCTCAGATTTGGATGTAGTTGGCTGATGTGGAAGGAGGACGGCGACCAAAATGGACATAGAAGTCCTTTGCGGGAGCCGTACGACTGAACATCAGTCAAATACGCCAAAGATGAGTACTATTTAGCTGCCTTTGGGCGCTTAGCACCATATAATGAACGACCCTGCATACGCTTCTCGACACCTGAGGCATCAAGGCGACCGCGAACGATCGTATAACGAAGACCGAGGTCCTTCACGCGACCACCGCGAACGACGACGACTGAGTGCTCCTGGAGCTTATGTCCCATACCTGGGATGTAGGCTGTGATCTCCATACCATTCGTAAGGCGCACACGTGCGATCTTACGGATAGCTGAGTTAGGCTTACGTGGAGTCTTTGTAGAAACCTTCGTACATACACCACGCTTGAATGGTGATGCATAGTCATTCGGACGATTCTTGATCGCGTTGAAACCACGACCGAGAGCCACCGTCTTTGACTTGCGAACAGGCGCCTTGCGGGCCTTACGCTTCAATTGATTGAGTGTTGGCATGAGCCAGATTATTGAATTAACTTGAAGTAAAATATTTCCTCTCAAAGAGACGAAATATGACCTTACGGTCTTATTCAGCGCAAAATATTTTTGAATACAGTGGGGCTCGCTGGAGGCGAAGGACCGTCGGAGTCGTACGGATTGTACGGTGACGAGCGACTTTGCCGAAGCGTGAGCCTCAATGTGTCAAAAATATGAAGTGCTTACACCTTCTTTATTCACCTGTGCTTCCACGATGTATCGAGGAGCAGTAAATCCATCAGGTCCTGGTACTATACCTTATTTTACGAATAATGCAAGACAGCAAAGGGCTGTATCTCTCGAAGCATCAAGGTGTTTTTGAACTCATATATGCTTGCAAGCGATCGCGGACATCCTTCCCGACGACGCCTGTTATTGGGAGTCCTTCTGCCTTTTCGAAAAGCATCACCGCTTGTTGGGTCGCCTGGCCGTAGTTCCCGTTTATATCGATATATTCCGGCATATCACCAAGGCAAGCGAGGAATGTCTGCAAAGCGAAGACATCTGCCCCACGACTATTTACTGCAAGGTTCCGCGTAGGCATACGAGTGAGCGTGCATGACTTCTTTTGCGATCGCTCCGCAATGACACGCAGTACCCTATCTTGTAGTGTCCCGTCATCGCCCATCACATCAGAAAGGAGCACGCCACCGAAACCTTCCCGCCAGACATATTCCATCTTGCGCGCAATGATGTCGGGCGCATCATAGGAGACAAAATTCGTTCCATCATAAAGATATGCTGCTCCACGTAATGCGTCGACATAATATTGATACTGCCCCTTCCCAAGTATCGATGCGGCAATAGTACGGTAATCAAGCAAAGATGCTGTCTCTCGTGCGGGTACTTCAACTTGAAAACCCGGAAGCAATAGATTCGTTCCCACGGGGACGTTTCTCCATATCCTCCCATAATAAGGAATGCCGATGATGAGTTTTTTCGAAGGGACTCCTGCCTTACGCGCAAATGTCACCGCATTCGCGACACTCAAAACGTCATCGCCGATGTTTGTCGCAAACAACTGCGCATCATGCCCCGTCTTCTGCTCCCATGGACCATGGAGATCGTAGGTGATCAGATGCACGCCATCGACTAAGTTCACAATATCGGAAAGTCCGATCGCATCAACCTCATCCTGAAGTGCTCCGACTCCGACGTACAACCGTCGCAACATACCATCCTGCTGATACAGTCCATCGAGCATATTTCGAAGACCTCGCACGATCTCACGCATCGTCTCTCTGTCATTCACTGTCTTGCCGCCCACGCCATACTCCGCATATTGAGGATACATCCATGAGATATCAATACCGGTGAAATCTGGTTGTGCGAGAAGAAATCCTCGGACCGATGAAATAAAGGATTCACGCAATGCCGTATTCGAAAGTAAAGAGAAGTTGTTCGAACCGTCCCAACCACCAATACTGAGTACAAGTTGCAAATGAGGATATTGACCATGCGCAAGCAGAAAACGGTGTGCAAGCCCGCGAGGACAATCCTCGCGATAACAATCATCTGAAAACGGCATGTCATTAAATGCATAGGGATTGCTGAGTGCAAGCGTCCCTGAAGCATTCACATATGCGCCTTCGTAAAACAATGTGTTCAACTTTGCGTAAGGAATTGTTGCGGGCTGCGTCTCATGTATATCGACGCGCTGATTTCTATATGTACCGATGATCGTTGTGCCGAGTGCTGTTCGTGGATCGGGCGGAGTGATGGTGCCCTCTTCTACAGTACTTGTCCCGATGCGCGTACGGAGCGCATCGATCATCCTTGAAGCTCGGTCATAGCGTTCCTCTGCTGGTGGCGGGAGTGGGGACATCGCACCATGGGCACGCATGCATTGTGTGTAACCCTGCTCGTCTTGCACGAAGAATGCATTCTCAGTGACACCAAGCACGCAGGATGACGTATCGGCATCCCATGACCAATATTGCGGGGCAAATGATGAGCTTGAAAGATCAAATGCCTCTTGCCCAAGGCATGAGTCCTTACGAGTATCCGTCGCATGAAGCGCAAGCAAAAATCCGTGATACAAAGCAGACAACGTGTCGCGCTCCCCACTCGCTGACGATCGAGCACAACTCTTTCCATGACTCATGATATTTACCGTCGCACCGAATCCAGGAGCAATGCCACGTGCGCTATCTTCGCGACTTGGAATCCAAATACCCAACAAGGCGCTATGCGGATCGGGCTCTGGACTCTGTGGGGTCATGTACCACCACAAGATAGCAAGCAATGCATCGCTGGGATGCTCGCGAATACGTTCTTTAAAAGATGCCCCACGCACATCATCTTCCGCAGGAAACAGCGCATCAAAGCGAGCGACATCATTTCCGAGAAGTCTTTCGATTCCTCCCGGATCGCGCATACCCGAAACAAGACTCGGCTCGCCGTGACTCGTGAAATAACTGATATAGGCGATGACTGCGGCGAGCTCTCTCGTGCAGGCGACATCAAGCGTCTCATCAGCAGATGATTCATTACAAAATGCAGGAAAACGAGCAATTGCGGCATATAGATCTGAGCGTGAGATGTTATTTGTCGGAGCGAATAAGGCACGCCTACTTTCGCTCGAGATGATACGGCGTATGCGATCAAGGTTGCTTTCCTCACCCTGCGTTCTGACTTTATCCAAACTCAAGTCTCCTGAAAGTCCGTGCAAGCGCACCTCTGCTGACCTGAAAAACGCCGCGGCGTTTTCGATCGAGCGCTCATGCAATTCATCGATTCTCACTGTCGTCTGGTCACTTGCATCGAGATCACTCTCTAAAGTAGTGACACCTTTTTGGACAACAAGTGCAAGTGGAGCGGAGCGTGTGCATGCCTGCTCGTCCAATGACATACCACACAACTTTATGTCATATTCATAATAGCCATCGGCAGGGATCGGTGCGGTAAAGGTAAATCTCTCTGAAAACGGCGTATGCGCGCGAAGCGTCGTCGACGCGACGATGACACCATTCTCTTCGAGGAACGCATATGTCGCGTTCTCTCCCCAAGGAAGCACCGCATCAAAAATATTCTCACGAGGAGAACTCGACCACGTGAAAAATGGTCGAGCTGGAGCAGGATCATCACTAGCTGCAATGGATGTCGTCGCAACTCCCGATGATACTGATGAAGGGTAGTTTACAGACGCATACGTCACCATGGCAAACATCGATGCTAAAGCGACCACACTAATGATGAGATTCAAACGCATACTTCATATTATATAGTATGCACGAATGGGTTGCACTAAAAACCGACAACAGTAATGATGCGATCACGTTTTGACATATATACAGCATTGCAAGTTAAGAAATTTGAAAGTCTAGATATATACTCATGGAAATCTAATTAAAAAGCGCCTACATCGTAGGCGCAATATATTTTAGATCATGGGGTCACGCCCGCCCACTGCACGATTGTGCCCGTGCCGTGAAGCGTCTGCCCATAGCTGAACTGCATTCGGGCGCCATAAAAGAACGGAGCCGTCTTCATTGTCTGCACGAGCGATACCTGATCGACGCGAAGGGTCACCATACCGTCTACTCCATAGATATACTCAAAAAGATGATACACATCAGGCGCAATAGCAAAGTCGAAGTATTGTGTTTGTGTTACATAGGTGTTTGGATCTGTTGTCCAAACCTGCACCTGATACCGCTGCGAAAAACTGGCATCATTTTGCACAATGGCGATACCATCCATGCCTGCGGTAAGGCGCACGGAGCCACCATCGGAGAGTTTCGCGTATGTGCGAAAGTTCGTACCCTCGTGAAATGCTCGTGTGCCGAGACTCATTGACTGCGCAACAAGATGCTGGAGATTGAGCACACCACCCGAGACGAATGCACTGGAACCAAATGAATTAACAGCCCAATGTGTTGGGATTACTGACGTGACCGTAGAGAAATCATCGACAAAATAGTCTGGGGTGACCACCAGGTCAATAGAGCGCGTAGTCATAGCACCATCGTTGTCCGTAACCGTGAAGCGATATGTATAAGTACCGCCGGGAGTATTCCCCGGTATGGTCACTGGGATATCCCAGCTCGCAGTATTGCTGTTGTTCGTCGTGAGTGTCTGCGGCGAATCAATTGTGAGCCAGCTGGTATTACTTATTTGCTCAACGACCGCAGAAACAAGGTAGCCGTCAGCATCTGCTGCAGAAACATGGAGCGTCACCCCAGTTCCTGATATGGTTGCATAACTCGGATCCGCAGTGATGGTTGGAGCAAGATTTCCATGCTGGACCTGCACTTCTGCAGTACCACTACTCACCATACCGCGGTCATCTTTTGCAAAGAAGCCGACCTTGAATGTGGTTGTTGCCGCAACAAACGGCGTAGTGAATGTCACTGAGCTTGTTGCGGTGTTGCCACTCATGGTGGTATTGGCGTACGCGGGAAGTGAGAAATTCACCTCGGGGTGGTCGAGCCGTTCCCAGTGAACCTCAACTAATGAACCCACCTGGCTCATTGCCTGAGCACTCAGGGTCACACTTTGGCCTTCACCTGCGATGATACAGGGGTTGAGCATCTGCACTGTCGGCATCGCTGCGGTTGTATCGAGACTCGCGGCAGCGGTCCAGACGAGATCTTCGAAGTAGTCACGCATACAGAATGATCCCGGAGAGAATGTAATTCCGCGAGTATCAGACATGGTGACGGGATCATTCGAGAGATACACATCGACGAGTCCGTGCTCCGTGAGATCTGTCCACGTAAAACTCACTAAGCCCGATGCTGTTGGAGTATCGAGCGTGAAGTTCTGAGTCGAAAGACTATAGGTGGTTATCCCCGTATTCGTGTCGAGCGAAGGGACCGCTCTGTTCCATCCGTACCATGAGGGGAGACCTGATAGGCTGGCAATGGGAGAGAAAAGTGCTTTATCGTCCGCATGGGTGAGGTTGAGATTATGGAGCGATATCTGTGAAGTATTCGCGATGTTCACGATCTTCACAAACGAACTGATGTTTCTTGGGTACATATCACGCGCCGCTTTCGCATATGCGAGATTAGCGATGAGATTACCTTGCGAATGCGCAATGATGATGATGGGCGCGGTTGCACTGGTCAGTGTTGCTGCAAGTTGTGTAATGCATTCCTGGGTTGCCTGAAGATCGGTATCCGAAATAACTCCACCACTATCGATATCATTGTCACCCAAGAGTGTCCCATATGGTACTGCGCTGAAATCACGCGTCGGGCCCGCATTCATCACCCTGAGCTTCCCGGCAAACTGCGCAACGTTTGTTGCTGCTTGCAGGTTCGTAGGGAGCGGCGGACCAGTCACGGGAGACTTCAGATTGAGCAGGTCTCCAGCATATTGCTCCTCAGCTAATTTCATGAGGAAAAGCTCAATGCTGTCTTGCCATAGTGAGTTTGGTGCGTCGATACCGTTCCACCCAATTGGGTTTTCGATATACTCAACATTAAATGCATACTTACCTTGCTGGTGCCGTGTCGGCGCTGCTAGAACATTTCTAATCACATTCGCAGAATCAGCAATTTCTTTTCGAGTATTTTGTATACCATTAATAAAAATAACTCGAACTGGTGTTTGCGCCATAAGCGCTGTTGAAATGAATAAAGCAAAAATGAAGCTGGCAAAAATATGCGATAAACGCATAAGTATCTCCTCTGTATTTGTTATTCAGGAATGCATGTTAGGTCTGCAATAGCACCTGCCATCGCGTGAGAATAGGCCTTTCCTACCTCTGGAGTCTCCAAGTATTGATGTTCAATAATTGTCACATCTTTATAAGTTGGCCCCAGAATGCATGCGACTCGATATCCCACATTTCTTACATTTTCCTTCGTAGGATTTTCTACCGCAAGTGTAAGTGCTTTGAAATATGAAAACACTAGGCGGTATCTTACAGGATCATTTCCATATGCCTCCGCTATCATACGATCGATATCATCGCGCACACCATTGTGATCAGTATCTACACCATGCAGGGTACTATTATTCTCCTTTCTGTTCGGCATGATCGGTACATGGATACCGTTGATAACTGTGCGATGATCGAGGTAATACTTGATACCATAAATTCCGAAAGCAATAACTATTGCACCAACGAGTGTGATGATGCGATCGCGTTTTGACATATGATTCTATTGTAAAGTACAACTCGATAAAGTCGAGTGACCAGTCGCGTAGCATACACTAACGGGGGGGCTACTGTCAATGATGAAAGTCATTAAATTGTAAGTTTGAGGCCACAAAACAAACAAAAAAAGAAAAACACCTTTCGGTGTTTTTACTTTGCGAGCTCAAGGTGCTTGTTGCCCTTGAGGCAGCGTGTGCAGATCTTTATGCGGCCACCACCGATATTCTCGGGAAGGGTTGCCCACTGAAGATTTGGGTACTTGCGGACGTTCCCCGTTGGATTGAACTTTGTGGCGCGAACGCGATTTGAGTAACCCCCTGCAACGCGGGTACCCTTCGCACAAAGTACGCAGATATTCGTTGATGCCATACGTATAAGATTAATTGCGTTAAGTACTTGGCAGATTAGCATAGATAAGAGAAAAAGGCAAGGGAAAATAAGGGAAAAGGGAATAGGAAATAGGAAACAGGGTAAATGCGGGTACGGAATACATATATCATAGACACATTAAGTCATATTTATTGGAGTTTTGTATCAACCCTATTCCCTATTCCCTATTCCCTATACCCTCGCATATTCTTCTGCTACAATGCATACATCAATATGACACCAGAACTCGCAATCGCAGCCCTAGGAATCCTTATTTTATCGGTCATTGCTCATGAAGTGGCACACGGCTACATGGCACTCTCGCTTGGCGACCCGACCGCACGACTTTCAGGAAGACTCACGCTCAATCCAGCGAAACACTTCGACCCGATCGGCTCTTTCGTCGTACCACTTTTTTCGATCCTTCTTTTCAAGGTTCCTTTTGGATGGGCAAGGCCTGTCCCTTACAATCCCTATAACCTCCGCAATCAGCGCTGGGGGGAGGCACTCGTCGCAGCTGCAGGCCCCGCGACGAACTTCCTCATTGCAGTCATCTTCGGCATCATCACACGACTCAGTGCTCCTTACGTTGGTGATGCGATGCGAAGCATGCTTGTCGCTATCGTCGACATCAATCTCGCGCTCATGGTCTTCAACCTCGTACCGATACCTCCGCTCGACGGCTTCAAGGTGTTCACCTCATTTCTCTCGACACGCTACGCGAAGTTCATCTACTTCATGGAGCATCAGGGGATCATCATCTTGCTCATCTTCGTCTTCTTCCTCTCGAGCTATATCGCTCCGGTCATCGATGTATTACATAATTTCATCCTTGGAGGATTTTAAACCGGCTTGCCGGTTTTTTATTTCATTTGATTTATGGACTTTTTACTGTATGCTTCTACTGGCACTACACACTCGATTTCGTGTCGTTCTTTGCCAAGGAGGCAATCATGAACAAGCAGCAGATGATCCGCCAGGGCGGAATGGGAGTAGACATCTCGACATGGCACCTCGCGAACACCGTCGCAAAGAATGGTGGACTGGGAACGGTTTCTGGAGTCATGGCGGACCGCATCATGGCACGCACGCTCCAGCTCGGAGATCCTGGCGGACATTTTCGCCGTGCACTCGCGCACTTCCCTTTTCCTCACTTTGTCGACCGCATCCTCGAAACCTATTTCGTCGATGGCGGCCTTAAGGAGGGACAACGTTTCAAGGTCGTCCCTCAGTTCTTCCTCGATCCGAGCGAAAAACTGATCGCGCTTACACTGTGTGCGAACTTCGCAATCGTCTGGCTCGCCAAAGAAGGTCACGATCGTCCGATCGCGATCAACTATCTCGAAAAGGTACAGCTCCAACATACATACAATATGGTTGGGGCGATGCTTGCGGGGGTCGATGCGGTCACGATGGGCGCCGGACTCCCGAACAAAGTGCCCGGCATGCTCGACGTCATCGCGGCGGGCGGAAATCCCACGTACAACATCTCGACTGACGGAGGAGCATCGATTCCTTCCGAATTCGACGTGAAGAAATTCTTCGGCACATCGCTCGCGGGGCTCAAGCGTCCAGATTTCATTCCGATCATTACGACGGACTTCGCTGCTTCGTACCTCATGAAGAAGAGCAATGGCTCCATCGAAGCGTTTGTGATCGAACGTCCGTCTGCGGGTGGACACAATGCCCCGCCACGCGGAAAGATCATCCTCGACCATGAAGGCGAACCCATCTATGGAGAGAAGGATTTCGCCGATCTCGCGAAGATGCGCGAATTCGGCATCCCCTTTTGGATCGGCGGAGGACTCGCATCTCCTGACGGCCTCAAGTGGGCGCTCGAAAATGGAGCATCGGGCATTCAAGTCGGCTCGATCATGGCGCTCTCGCGCGACTCTGGACTGCGCGACGATTTGCGCAAAGAACTCCTTCGACGCATCTACAACGGCGAAGTCCGCACGCGCACGGATCTCGAACTCTCACCGACGGGTTTCCCGTTCAAGGTCGTCGACCTTCCGGGAACGATCGCAGATAGGGAACGCCTCAAAGAGCGTCAGCCGCTCTGCGATCAGGGTCTACTGCTCAAACCCTATGAGAGAGAAGATGGTAGTATCGGATTTCGCTGCCCAGCGGAGCCGCTCGACATCTTCCTCAAGAAAGGTGGAAAAGCATCGGATGCCGAAGGTGCCGAATGTCTGTGCAATGGCCTCCTCTCGACGACGACAAAGGCTGATCGGAACGCGCCGTCGATCATCACGCTCGGCGATGATGTCTCATTCGTACGCAAGTTGCTCAAAGACGAGCATGACTCCTATGGAGTCAGCGAAGTCATGCATTACCTCTTAGAAGATTGAAACGCAAAAGGGCCAATGGCCCTTTTTTATTTGAGAAGCGCGCAACGTATCGGCGAACAGGAAAAATGGATGTTCCCCATCATCGCAGTCTGCAAGATTTCGATATTGCGCGACTGCAAACGCGCAAGCGTACTTTGATGTGGATGACCATAAATATTATGTGCACCCGCAGAGATGATGACGAGTTGCGGATCAACCGCATCCAAGAATCGCTCACTCGTCGATGTCTTCGACCCGTGGTGCCCCGCTTTCAGTATGGTCGCGTGTAATCGATTCCCCAAACGCTCAATGAGTGATGACTCACCATCCTGCTCGAGATCTCCCGTAAGTAGCAATGACATCGCACCATAATGTACATGAAGGACGAGTGATCTCCCGTTTATCGATGCATCGACATTCGAGCGTTCGGGCGCGAGCACATCAATGAATACACCCGAGCCGAGATCGATCTTTGAGCCAACCGGTAACGTTCGTCGTTCGACACCACGTTGCTTGAGGTCTTTCTCGAGCACCTCGAAATCTTCGCTCGAGGAATACGTGTGCGCATCAAGATAGAGCTTTGGTGTATAGCGAGCGAAAAGATCTGCAAAGCCTCCAATGTGATCAGCATCTGGATGCGAGGCCACCATGATCGCGATGTCATGATCGAAATATCCGAGTTCCTTTCCGAGCGCGCTCACGACTGCTCCTGTGGGCGGACCAGCATCATAGAGCAAACGATTCCCATTTGGAGCAGTGAGGAGCACTGCATCACCCTGTCCAACATCAAGGAAAGTGATGAGGAGCTCGTGTTGCGTGCTTCTCAAGAAGAGGCCGGTGATGATAAGGAGGAGTATGAACACAGAAATCACGAACAGCCTTCGTCGATGATTGAGGAGCAGAGAACGCATATCTCCATCATTATAGCGTACGCGCAAAACGAAAACACACGAGCATCGCTCGTGTGTTTTCGTTTATGCGGATTTCTGCATATCATCGGCAGCTTTCGCTGCCTCATTCACCTTCGCATGATCTTCAGGTGAGAGGTTCTCCATCTTTCCTGTCGCATTATTGAAACCAGTCGTATCGACACCTCGTGCTTCGATCTCTTTCTGTATCGCGACCTCGAGATCCTTGATACGCTGCTCAATGCCCTCAGGGAGTGATCCTGGGAGACTGTTTACAAGCGCTTCGTGCGCTTCGGCCGCCGCCTGCTCACGCGCAGCGATCTCCTCATTCACCTGCTTATTCACTTCATGGAGATCATTCGGATAATCCTCAGCGTTCAATTCAATAGCACCTTCTGTGCTTGGCGTTACGCCCTCGGGGAGCTTCCCCTCTTCCATTGAATTATTTGTCATATGTAACATTATACCATAAATTAAAATTTTGTAAATACTAGAGAACGAAATTATCATCTCGGCAAGGGTACGAAAAAGGCCCCCGATGTCGGGGGCCCGAAATGCTCTAAGGTGCTACTTGCCGATGACGAACGAGTTGTTCGCGTTGCGCCGGCCGGCAGGGCCACGGAGGTCCACGCAGTGGTGATCACCGTTGTCGAACACCTTGCCGTCGTTGAAGGCGAGGTACGCGAGATCGTTGCGCAGCGAGGCCTCGATGTGGAGCATGAGCTCCGTCTGATCACCGACGAGGCGGGTACGCGGGACGAGGAAGAAGACGAACTTCTCCCGCTGCTTGCCGCCGTAAGGGACATTCTTCTTGCGCACGGAGACGAGCGCGTGGGTCTCGAAGATCGCGGCGCCGAGGCAAAGGTCCTTCAGGCCGGACCGCTCGACCTTGCCGGAGGCATGGGTGACCGGCTCCGAGGAGCTCGGCGTGTAGTCGAGGGCGGCGGCCCACGTCGGCAGGCTGGAGAGGGTCATCGCGACGCGCACGTTCCCCGAGGGGAGCGGGATGAAGGTCGGAGCCGGCTTCTCCTCCTTGATGCGGGGGGAAGTGATGGTGACGGGGATCTCGGTGGCCATGGGGCCTCCTTTCGCAAAGGTGGTTGGGAAAGAACGGTAATAATATATCATATATTACTACTTTTGTCAATATAACATATTATTTAAAATGGCCCTTCTGGGCCACTTGTTATTTACCTTCTACCTATAAGTCAACCTGTGCAAGTCCAGTACATACACTTTCAAGATGGAGCGCATCCATCTTCTCTATTGAATACCAGGCCGTATAGTAAACCTCCCTACCACTTTCATTACAGCCTGTGTATACAACGTAATTATGCCCTAGCGTTTTTACTTTGAAACCAAGCTCAAGCCATCCTTCATGCGTCTTTGGCCTCACAAATTTGCTCTTCACAACTTCAGCTTCCTTTCGTTCCCTCTCAAGCTTTTTCGCTTGATCGCGCGAAGTGCACACCGTAAGTAGAGAGGAAAGTTCGGGGTGTGAATATTGAGAAAATTTCGCATTAAACTGTACACGGACGAAGCCGCGAGCAGTGAGCACTGAATGCCTAGAGTTCATCATGATCGAATCATCAAAGGCGCTCATTTTAGCCGTAATGATAAGCGGCAATGGTCTCGGAAAATCTGCAACTAGAGAGCAAAACCGATCGCGCATCTTGAGGTAATTCAGTAACCCCCTTACTCGAGCAACGGTGAGCAAGACGGTAATATTAATCGAGCGATCAAAAATATTTTCTTTCGCAAGACCATCCAGGCAGTACATAGAAAATGCATGCTCGAACTGCACTACAAGCGAAGGTGGAGCATTTCTCACAAATTCCATGACTGCCCGCTCAGGCAAATAATTTGTTTGTGCAAAAGTTCGCAATGCGGCGGGATAGTCTTTCCGTTCGATCTGACTGTACACTCGCTTAATCGCATCCACAAACTTGGGATCATGTGACATGACTACGCTCCAATAGGGGCTTTCGAAAATGTTCTAACCAAGACCATAACACGCGATCATAATTTGTCAAAAACCAGCCTCAGGGCTGGTTTTTATATCTCATTCCAACTGACGATTTGATATTGATCTGTAGTGAGTGGAAATGACGGTGGCGGTGCGTAAAGCAAGTTTCCGTCATACTGTACTGGCTGCGTCGCATATCCCGAAGTGACGAATCCGCTCGAAGTCCAAACGAAATACCCCTGGCCATTCGAGACCATCATGCCGAATATCTTGAGTGCACTACGCTTGTAATAGGTTGCGCTGCAGTTCGAGCTGTAGTAATTACGCCTTGTCGACCCATTCTCGGCGATGATCGCTGCATCGACCTCGAGATTGTCCGCAGAGTAGAGACCGACGACGAAACTATTTTCTGCGATCAGCCCAATACCATCGCTCCCATCTTTATTCGTATAGAGCAGATTGTTATTCACGATGATGTTCGCATTCGGCTTCAGCGAGCCACCACCGGCATTCCTTCCTGCCGCGATAGTGACATGAGCACCATTGATCTGTCCTTCGACCCAAAGATCGTCCGCAACGAAGATGATGCCATCTGAGGGGAATGGATAGTTTCCGATGTAACTCGTTGTATTCACACTCCAAATTCCCCACCCTGTCTCACTATAGGCATTCGAACATCCTCCTGGTGTCGACTTCACCGTATTCACGCGATAGAGGTCGTATGTATCATCGGTCTTCAATCGGATGAGGTATCCCTTTGCACCGGAATCGGCATAGTAATTATTATTTGCGATCGCTTTGGTGCGCAGTGACGACAGATCGAGCGCGAGATTACTGAAACTTATCTGCGGTGCGTTGATATTACGACCCGCGAGCAAGATGTTCGGACAAGACGCACTCGTATACATCGTCGGTGGTGTCGGATCTCCCGTACATGACACTCCCCAGATCTTTCCATAATAGGGATCGGTCGTTGAAGAGAGCATACTCGAGACGAGACCGTGTGCCTTCGCAGGAGAATCGAAACGCAGCACGCCATTCGAATAGATCTCTCCATAAACATCATCGCCCGAGCCATAATACGTTCCTGCAGCATTCGAGACGAATGCATATTTCGCATATGAAGGTTTCGCAACACGTTCAACGACTGCGCGAACCGCAGTAGGATCCACGAGTACCGTACCCGTGGACGCGATAGTGACCAGCGAAGATCCCGGAGGAGGTGGAGTGATCGTCAATGCATATTGCCCGATCTGCTTCCCGTCTTTATCGAAGAAGTCATGCACATATGGACCTGTACTCGTTGCCCCGTTTCCATCGTAAAAATCAGTAGCGTCATGAGCGAGATGCCAACGATAATAATCAATACCCGCTTCAGCGACCTGCAGGGCCTGCTCGCGATTCTCTGTATGATGCGCGAGCCGCACAGCACTCACACCCCAACCCATGATACCCGAAAGCATCATAAGACCGATCGCAAGGAAAACGACGACCTGTATGAGTAGCGCACCTTTTTGTAATTGAATAGATTGCATACTCAATAATTATCTTTCAGATTCCGTAAATTCACTTCGACAGAATTCACCTTCGTCGAGGAAGCCGATGTTCCGAGCGGAGCCACGGGAAGATCGAAGCGCACGAGTCGTACGCGCGCGATATCAACGGGATCAGTAAGTGCTGGGTAGGTAGCGGTACCATCATACGATTTGTCGTAGTAAGTGAATATCTTACCGAAAGGATCCGCATTGATTCCTGACATCACCGTGCTCGTTGATTCAGGGAGATCATATGCGCCTGTAGTGCTGTTGAATTTCGTGACTCCACGCAAAAGCGTCGTTCCGAAAAGCTGATAACGCATCCTCTCGGTATACGTATCACCGTCCATGGTCGTATAGAACACAAAGGTAGAAGTACCAGCAGTTTCGATCGTATATGCACCATTCCAGCCTGGTGACGCGCGACGCACCTCTGCAGTGAAATTCTTAAAGACGTTCCGCACGTCGGATTCACTCCGTAAACTTGTCTGCAAGAGTCGTGATGTACTAAACACGTTTTTCTGAAACGCATAGACCGCCCCAGCGATAAGCGAGAGGATGAAGAGCACTACGATAAGCTCGATGATCGTCACACCACGAGTATCGGAAAGCGAATTCTTCTTTTGCGGAGCGAACATACCTCATCATTGTACACGACACAAAGACGAAAATAAACACGATCGCAAAGACGATCGTGTTTATCAGGCTGGATTCAATTGGAACGATACCGTTCCCCACGGTTTGGTCGTACTCATGACGACATTCTGAACTTCTGTCGCATAGCCGGATTTTGAGACCGTAACGGTCCATGTACCATTATGCAACCCCTGAGCATACGCCTGACCGGATGAGACACATGCAGAAGAGAACGTAAATGAAACATCATCAACAACAGGAGTCTTATTCGAATCGGTCGACGAGAGATAGAGTTTATATTTGAAATATTTATATCCAGAGGATACCGGACTTATATCAGTCGTCGTCGCGGTGTAATACGATGTCGTCGTACCATTCGGCCCAATGAATATCCATGGGCCCGAGGTCGCATTCGCTGTAGCGAGCTGGAATTTTGCTTCAGTGCCTGCTGGCTGCGTCGTCTGTGAGAAGCGCAATTGATAGAAATTACTTGCTGTATCAACACTGAAGACCGATGACTCGAGTGTTCCTGATGAAGCGTAACCACCACCGAATTTCTTGAGCTTCACCGAGCCCGCAGTACCACTCACATCGACATTGCCATCATCACTGTAATAAGCGGTTGGATCGACGAACATATCTTGCCCAGAACCCCCTGACCAATCAGTCTGGTTCAAGAAACCACGTCCAGTTGTAAGATATTGCGTAACCTCACCTCCCTTTTCAACGACGATATCCGCACCCGAAAGCGGGAGCCCAGTCACACCGTCTGTAACAGTGACGAGGAGCGTATTGTCATTAGGATTCCCCGTCTGCGGGATAAGTACGAGCTGGAGATTTTGCGTCGAACCAGGCGCAAGTGTAAACGGCGAGAGTGGACTGATACCAACGAGATCATACCCTGCTTTCGATGCCTCGACAGTGTAGTTATCCCATTCCATATTTGGCAACTCAAGCCCGCCACCACCATCGGTTGTACTCGTCGCTTGGTATTTATAGACGGGTTCGGTGCCGATTAACTTCGCACCCGTCAATGTGAATGGCACCCCAGGGATCCTCGTACATGCGGGAGTAACACTCGTCACATTGAGATCAGCAAGTTTATCGATCGCGAGCGTGAGCTGCGTCACTGTCCCCGGAGCAACCGTTGCATAAGGAAGGACGGGGTGCGTTGTCGTCGGACCATAAGGAGAGTACGTCTGATCAATGGAGTAACCAGGTTCTGTCGCTGAAACTTGGTATGCATTCACCGCTGGAAGCACACCAACGAGCTGCAACATGCCGTTTGCTCCAGTGATGTCCGTATAGTCAACAGGTGCAGTAGATGAAGCGAGCACAATGTGCACCGTTGCGCCAGGCAGTGCGCTTCCTGTGGCATTTATGGTACGCACGAAGAGTGAGCCGAGCGTCGATGACGCCTCGAGATCTTTCGGCCCAACTTGTGTCGTGAAGGACATCGGGATCTGATCGCTACACGAAGTACACATGATATCAAGCTCGACCAATTTATTGTCTGCTGGATTCGTATCACTAGGAGCAAGCCCATCAAAGGGAAGGTCGATATTGCGCACCATCGTTGCCACATTGAACGTCATGCCGCTGCGCACGAGTGATTGCAGTGGAGAGAGTACTCCGCTTGGAATTCCATTCTTCAAACCAACGGAACTATATGGCAGATTTCTTATCATCTCGAACTGCTCGGTCGCGAGTGCCGTAGTCGCCACGCGCAACTGCGCACGATGGACAACCTTCATCACCTGCGCATATGACATATAGAGTCCTATTGCAACGAAAGCGAAAATCGCGACGGAAACAACCGTCTCTATCAAGGTGAAACCTCGATCCTCCTTTACGCTGCAGTCAATGTTCATTGATACTATTGTACACCACGAGCGCCGGCTTCCTAAGGGGACAAACAAAACACCGGGCTACTGCCCAGTGTTTTAGATCTTTCCGCTTAATAGATCCTCCTCAAATGCGATGATGCCTTTCACGCTCTTGTCGTATTGTGTTACGTCAGGCAGATCGAGTGCCATGATCTTCTTATACACGATACCAATGAGCTTTGTCAGTCTGATGAGTTCATCCTCCGTCGGCGTATAAGACAGTCGCACCACATCGCCATCGATCGCACTCTCCACGAATTCAAGTGAGAGCGAACGTACGGGAATCGCATGTCGAGTACTCTTCTCGAGGAGCAATTTATAAAACAAGAGTTGCTGCTTATACTTGTGCAATTTTATCTTCTCATGCACATCCATACCCGAAGCTTCCCACGCGGGACTCGTCTTTCCTGTCTTGAAGTCGATGACATCGAATGCGCCCTTTTCTTCCCGGAGGAGATCGATCTTTCCCGACAATGGTGCACCCTCAACAACGATGCCTTCATTTCGAAAATCAACCTGGGCTTCATCTTCGATACGATAGTAGCCCTTTTTCTCTTGCATATATGCAGCGAGCACCTCTTCACCACGACGGATCTGTTTTTTCGCTTCATCCTTCGGCAAGCGGCCTTTTGCAAGCTCGTGTGTAAACACCGCAACGAGACGTTCGAGCGGTGCAGACTCACCCGCATTATATTTCGGATAACGAATGAGCTCCGTAAGCGCGGCATCGATCGCGGAACCGAATGTTCCCGCGACACTCATCGGCTGAGGGAAGTGCAGAAGATTCTGCTCGAGAAAATATGCTGGACCGTTTTGCGTTACATCGAGAAAATTATTGAGATGCGTCACCGAAAGTCGGTAGTCGACGAGTGCCTCCTTCAGCACCGCAAACTCATCCTCGACATATGGTGGGGCAACGAGAGAAAGAACCTGCTCATGCGCGAGTATCGCACGCTCGCCAGCATCAGACGCAAGATCGATCTTCTCCCCCTCCTCGGGAGTATCACTGACAGCACCGAGATATTTCACGAGCTTGTCATGTCCAGTGACGGACAATGTATGCTTCGCGCGAGTCAATGCAACATAGAGTATGCGGATGAAATCATCTTCGTCTTCTCCCGCAGGAGAGATGCGCGGCAAGAGCGATGCGGGAACCGGGGCTTTGTTTGCTCTACCCGATCGTGCCCAGACGGACTCATGAGCACCGATGATGAACACACTACCGAACTCGAGCCCCTTGCTCTTGTGTGCAGACATGACCTGCACTGCACGACCTCCTTTCACGAAAGGTGACGTACTTATCAATCCTATGCCCTGCTCTTTATGTAACGCGACAAAAGGAGCGACATCGCGTGCAAAGAGTGGTTCGCCCTCTCGCCAGCCTCTCAGCGCCTCGATGAATGTCTTCAGCGATGCAAGAAATGCAACATACTGCGCTGGTCTTTCCTTGAGCGCATCCTTGCCAAAGTAATGCAGGCGAAATCCTGATTCCCGCATGTATTCATCGAGAAGATGCTCGAGTGGCATACTCTCCGCATTCCCACCTAAACGTGCGAGCAATTCAAACGCGCTAACGATCGCCGGGTCATCCATCGTTCCGATGACTTCTGCCCAACTCATGTCCTCATCTTTTGCACGGACTGCGATCTTGAAAAGCTGTATGCGCGAGAGGCCAAACGTCGGACTCGAAAGCAAGCGTGGAAGCAGATCATCCTTCCGCCCACCCTCGCCAGATAATGAAGCAACATACTCGCATACGGTGATCAATTCGTGAACATGTGGTTCATCAAAGACACTTGCTCTGCGTATATATGCATAAGGGACGCCCTCACGCTCAAGATATGGCAAGAACTCTTGAAGCTGCGCATGCTTGTGTGCAATCACCGCTATCTCCAATGGATCCTCGCCCGCATCGATCATCGTACGTATGCGCGCCGCAACAGCAGCAAACTCCTCTACATCAGAACCATATTGTTTGTAATCGACGATTCCCTCCTTGAGTCCCTTATTTCCTTGAGATAATTCCTTTGAGATATTCTTCACATTCTCGAGACGATACGAGCCCTGCAATACGACCTTTCGTGCAGCAGTGAGTATGTTCTCATGCGAACGAAAATTCTTGTCGAGCACGATGGTCGCCACGTCTCTGTACATCCTTTCAAAATTGAGAATGTTCGACAACTCGGCACCTTGAAATTTGAAGATCGCTTGATCATCGTCACCAACGACCATAACATTTGGCTTCCCTTCATGAACAGGATTCGAAGAGAGTGCGGAAACCAGTTTCATCTGCGCCTCATTCGTATCCTGAAACTCGTCGACAAGGATATACTGATACTGCTCCTCGAGCATGTTGCGCAACGTACTATTCTCTTCGAGCGCACAACGCACGTCGATGATCATATCGTCATAGTCATACAGCGCTCGTTCATGCAGCGCCTTTTCATATTCCTCATAGACCTGTGCAACTGCACGCATCTTCTCGATGCGACCGATGTCCTTGAGCACACGCACATCGTCGTCACCCTTCTCAGTGAATTTATTCCTCCAGTCACCCAAAGGACCAGTCTTACCAAGGTCGCGCGCTTCTTCGTAAGCAACCGAGAGGGTCTTCGCCAGGAAAAGCGCATAGCTCGTGTTCTGTGCGAGGAGTTCCGCAAGGATCGATTCGATAGGGGCAAGCGCTTTTATAGAGAGACGCTCCGGCCATGATGCGATCACCTTGCTTGCCTTCGGCATCTCCTTGATCGCAGACTCGACTTCATGCGCATATTCACTTGGAGTGAATCCCGCGGATTTTATGTGCTTGATACGATCGATCACATCTCTTCGATACACGAAGCCCTCATCGGGATGATAGCTCGCCAAGGGATGACCGTGTGGAAGCTTACGAAACAATGCCTCCATGATCTCTGCGCGCGCGATATCATCAGCCGCACTGAATGTCGCTGCATTGTAAAAATATTCAGGATACCGACCTATCGTTGCATTACAAAATGCGTGAAACGTATAGATGCCGACGCGATATGCATCGGAACCGATGAAACGCGAAAGGCGCTCGCGCATATTTACTGCACCCGCATCGGTAAATGTCAAACAGAGAATGTTGTTCGGTGCAACATCACGCTGCTTCAGGATGTTCGCGACACGGAGACCAAGCACCTGGGTCTTGCCTGTTCCAGGGCCGGCGACCACCATGAGCGGGCCATCTATAGTGTCGACAACCTCTCTTTGGAGTGGGGTCAACTTCTTGTATTCCTCATCAAATTGCTGCGATACTGACATGCACATATTATAGTGCATTCCCACTCACAGGAACCGTTGACACCGACCCATTGCCATGTCGAGCGCGACCCACACACCGTAAGGAAAGCAAAAAGCCGACTCCCCGTTCTCGTGCTACAATAATTCGATGGAAATCGAGCAGATCATCTCCGCACTCTCCTACCTTGGAGTATTCATACTCATGTTCTCGAACGGGATCTTTTCTTTCCCATCGAGCCAGGTACTTTATATCGTCGTCGGCTATTTCGTCGGCACAGGAATGCTCTCGCTTCCTACTGCGATCGTCGTCGGTGCCATAGGAAACACGATAGGAAACATCGCCCTCTATGAGATCGCACGTGAGCATGGCATGAATGCAGCCCTCAAGTTTCTCCCCATGAAGCCGCATCATGTTGCGAAGACCGAGCGCTTCTTCGAGAAGAAGGGGCTTGGCTTCCTTTTCATTGCAAAACTATTGCCAACACTTAAAGTCTTCGTACCTATTTTCGGAGGCATTGGAAAGGCGCCACGCATTGCTTACGCATCATTGATGTTTCTCGCTTCACTCATCTGGGCATTCATCTTCGTAGAGATCGGAATGTTCTTCGGCAAAAACACCGAGATCTGGAAGCCCTACACCGGAGCGCTTGCACTCATATCGATCGTCGTGGTCTTCTTTCTGTGGAGAAGTTACAAAAGAACAGAGATCGCGTGATCACTCACTCCAATCGATGACGTCTTCCCGTGTATGAGAGTTGGTCTTCTCGAATACGAACGAGCACGTACTCCCCATAAGTGTGATCCCATGTTCCTCCGGAAGCGGAGGAGTCCATGGGATTTTTTTATTTCGCAGCGCCTTCACCTCCTCACGCAAGGCATAACGCGCAAGCGGAGTCATATCCAAGTGCCGCCAACGGAAGAAGAGGTACACCGCAATGAATGCATAAACAGCAAGCATTGCTGTTGCCGACAGTGCAAAAGGTATGCTTGCAAAAGGAAGATGTGCGAAAAAGTGCGCAACGAAAAGTACTGCGGAGAGCATTGCCGTTACAGGAAGCGCGACAAGGGAGAACACTGCCCCAAAGAACAAACCAACCCCAACAACGAAAAGTCCTCCAATAGAAAGTGCTCCGACAAATAGAAGCACGACGAGATTCGCAGGAAACGCATACAGCGCCAATTGGCCCGTCGACCAAACGAGATAAGGGAGCACCGCAAGTTGCGCACCGAAAAGTGGCGCGAGATAAGTAACGACGAGCACTGGATAGTGCCGCGCAAGTAAGATCCGCTCGACGATCGGTCCGATGAAGAAGAGCCCCGCAACCGCTAGAGCAGAAAGTTGAAAACTGGGATCGTCGAGGAGCATATACGGATCGAGCACGAGGAGTATTGAAAGTGTCACAAAAAACAAGCGCGGAGGATGTGCTTCTCTCTTCAAAAGGATCGATAGCAGTACGAGTGCAATGAAACAAAGCGCTCGCATGGTCGCGGGTTGCATACCACCGATGATCGCATATGCGAGCACGACGCCCAATGAGACGAACGTCCCCGATATGAATCCCAGTAGACGCCGAATAAAAAGGGTCACGAGCGCTGCAATGATCGCAAGATTTTGCCCTGAAAGCACGACGAGGTGAATCAGGCCAGCGACGCGGAAATCATCTTGTACATCATTTGGCAATCCATTTTTTCCACCAAAGATCATGCCCATCAGTAAACCGCTCTCAGGAGAGGGCAGGCGCTTTACAACATTTGCGATCTTTCCTTTGAGGTCAAGGAGCTTCGTAACGATAGCATTGCCTTTGCGCGGCTCTACAACGCGCAGACTTTTCGCACGAAAGAGCAAGATACTCCCCCGCGCACGCAAAAAATCGTCATAGCGAAAATCCGCACCACGCTCACTCTCAATGACTTCAGGCAACTTTGCCACTCCACCGATATGAATGATATCTCCATAGGCAACCTCTGGATAACGCCCCGACGAAACAAGCAGCGTACCCTCCCCTTCATATGCATTCGGCTTAAAATAAAACCGCTGACCACCGCCGAGAGTACTCGGCTCATCGACGACCTGACCCGTGAACTCAGTATAAATACCAACCTTCGCGCAGAGCATACCGCAACGATACGTTTCAGCATATGCGGCCCCACGAAAGATACCGACACCGCAACCGATGATTGCGGTAATTATTATCATCGTGAGCGGATACTGTCCGCGCAATGCACGCACGAGCAATATGAGACCAAGCATACTCAGCACAACGCCGAGAGTGATCGGATATGACGCATAGACGCCAACAACACCACCAAGAGCGAATGCATAGAGCACAGGTAGGATGTATTCGCGCAAGCGGAGCATCTCACAAGTATAATATAAGTTACCAACATGCAAGATACATAGTATCCCCAAACTACCCACTGCTTGTCCACAATGGTATACTCTAGAAATGCTTGAAAAGTATACGCACATCATTTTCTCTGACGGTGCTGCACTCGGAAATCCAGGCCCCGGAGGATGGGGCACCGTCGTCATCCTATCAAAGAAGCTGATCACTGAGCTCGGTGGTTACGAGGAACACACAACAAATAACCGCATGGAGATCATGGCGCTCCTCATGGGACTACGCCGTATTGAAGGTGAACGAGGCGATGTACTCTGCTGCACAGACTCTCAATATGTCATCAACGCAGTGACGAAATGGCTCCACGGATGGAAAAAGAATGGATGGAAGACGACAACGAAGCAACCCGTCTTACATCGCGAGCTCTTTGAAGAGATCGATGCGCGCATTGATGCACACAAGAAACACGGGGCGGTGCATTTCCAATATGTCCCCGGTCATGTCGGAGTGTCTGGAAATGAACGCTGTGATACGATCGCGACCTCGTTCGCACGCAAAGACGACCCCGAACTCTACAACGGGAAACTCTCTGACTATGCGATAGACATCCTTAATGTCGGTATCGATCCAACCGCAATGGAAAAGAAAGACTCGATCAAGAAACGTTCGGGGCCAGCATATTCTTATCTGTCACTCGTCGATGGAAAAGTGAAGCGCCACAAAACATGGGCAGAGTGCGAGGCGAGAGTCAAAGGCAAACCAGGAGTGAAATATAAAAAAGCGCTTACTGAAGCTGAGGAGGAAGCAATACTCAAAAGCTGGGGCGTGAAACTATAAATGCAAAAAGAGGCGCAAGCGCCTCTTTTTTATGCTGGTAACACATCGACGATACGCAATCGTAATTGTACTTTCCCGAGGAAGCGGGACTCTTCGATATGTGCGATCATCGTAATGTTCATACCCTTCTCTATTGAGACATGTGGGTAACTCTTCTGATGTTTATACCAAGCGATCGCCTCACTCATACTTCCCGATTCGTCGATAAGTGTAACCTTCAAGTGCTCCTTCGTCTTTCCAAACATCTGCACATCAGCGACGCGCACTCCACGAAAAGCAAAGATGGGGCGAGGGTTTCCTTCTCCAAATGGCGCGAGTGCAGCAATTGCGGCAAATGTATCACGAGACACTTCGGAAAGTTGCAGCTGCCCATCAAGCTCATAAAGATTCTCTGGGAGTATATGCTTTTCGATCGTCTTATACGCTCGGTTCAGTGCATCTTCGAGCTCGTCGATATGTGCGGGGTTTACCGAGAAACCACCAGCATTTGCATGTCCGCCACGTGCAACAAAGACCTCATCAGTAACTGCATGCATCAACTCAACGACACTTATCGTACCATCCGACCGACAAGATCCTTTTATAGAGTCACCATCTCCACACCAGACAAAGACGGGGCGCTGATAATGCTCTACGAGCTGCGCAGCCACAATGCCTGCGACACCGACGGCCCATCCCTGTTTACCAACAACAAGTACTTCGGGGAGTTTCTTCCGCTCTCCTATCTGCGCATGCGCCTCTTTTGCCATTGCTTTCGTCGCGAGCTTTCGAGAATCATTCAATTTCTCAAGTGCGCGTGCGTGATCTATGGCCTTTGCTTCATCTTCGGTTGCGAGCATATGAAATGCTGCAATAGGCTCTGCCATGCGCGATGCCGCATTGATCCTTGGAGCGATCGTAAAGCCGACGTCCTCTTCGGTAATAAATCGCTGATCGACTTTTGCTGTCGAGAGTAAAGCACGCAAGCCTGGTCTCCCTGAGCGACGCAATACCTTGAGACCGAAATATGCCAATGCACGATTTTCTTTTGTGAGCGGCACCATGTCTGCGATCGTCGCAACGCCAGCCATATCGAGCAACCACTTTTCCCACCCCGTCGGTATATCATCAAACCCACCGCGCGCAAGGATGCCTTGAGCGAGCTTGAATGCGACACCCGCGCCACAGAGCATATTGTCATGATAGGTATCCCCTTCTTGCTTTGAGTTGAGGACAGCGAATGCAGGTGGCAGTACAGGGCCAGGGAGATGGTGATCGGTAATGATGACATCGAGGCCAGCCTCTTTGGCCTTCGTAATTGCGGCAACATCGGTGATACCGCAGTCAACCGTAATCACCAAACCAACACCCTCTTCAATGAAGCGCTCGATCGCAGCCACGGAAAGTCCGTATCCCTCATTATGGCGATGAGGAATATAATTACGAAAATTCGCATAGCCTATCTTCGTAAACAGATCGTGCAAGATAACTGATCCAGGAATTCCATCACAATCGTAATCCCCAAATATGACGATCTCCTCACCCCCGCGCATGGCATCAAGAATACGACTTACTGCCTTGTCCATGCCAAGTATGCCGAAAGGATCACGCACATCACGACCATAATCAGGCACGAGAAAACGCTGTTGTTCTTCAGGGTCGATGATTCCTCGATTGCGGAGGAGTTGGTCAGTCAGGGGATGCATGTCGCATATCTTAGCATAAACAAAACCTCCCAAAGGAGGCCAGAACACACTTCGACTCTTTAGAGAAGTATGCGGTAAAAGAAATACGGAATAAGCTCACGAAATAACTTCCTCGGAGATGAGACATTGCTGAATTTCTGTGCGCGAAGGGCTGCGAACACAGCGTGGATGCTCTGCTCTTCTACTTCGATATTCGCATAACTCACATCCATGAAACGTAGGTCATGGAGATCCGATGTCGCGACATATGGTTTATTCGTAGACTTCGCGAATGCCTCAGCCTTCACGTTCATGTCGATTCTTTTTGTATAGAACCATGAGCGCTCTATCGCATCAAAGAGCTCTTGGTGCTTCTCGAGCTCCTCACCGAGACAAAAGGCGGTCTTGAAGTATGGATGCGGTGCGAGAATGAAGATCTCAGGGTGCTCCGCCTTATAGCGCGCGAGTTGCTGCAAGCTCCCCACCTTCTCAACACTCTTGTCTGCATTCAATATGACGACATGCTGTCGGTTGATGGATAATTCTATCCCCGGAATGAAAAGTATGCCTCGCTCTTTCGCGGCTGCTGCATACGTCGGATCATCGATGAATTTATTATGACAGGTAAGCGCGAGGCAGCCAAAACCGAGACGTTTCGCCTCATCAAGTGCTTGTATGAAGGAATATTGGAGACCGTCTTCGGGGTCGTCATTTGTATGAAGATGGAGATTTGTTTTCAAGATCATATGGACTATAATTGTAACATAACCATAAAAACTCCAATTATGTCACCAGAAGATTGTCTTTTTTGTAAGATCGCATCAGGCACCATTCCCTCAGAAAAAGTCTACGAGGACGACCATACTTTTGCATTCCTCGACATCAACCCAATAAACAAAGGTCACACTTTGGTCATTCCGAAACATCACGCGGAAAATATCATGACCATCCGCAAGGATGATCTTGCCGCGGTCATGGAAACCGTGCGCATGCTTGCACCGGTCATCCAACGCGCAGTCAGCGCAGACGGTATAAACATCGGTATTAATAATGGATCTGCTGCAGGCCAAGTCATATTCCATGCACACGTACACGTCATGCCTCGTTTCGACGGAGATGGACATGAACATTGGCAAGGAAAGAAACTCACCGCCGAGGAGATCGCATCTACAGCGATCGCTATTCGCAAAGAGCTCTAGTAGAGTGCGGGGGGCTAGCGAGGAGCAAGGAGGTCAGATCCGAATACATCTTGCCTGCTCCCCCTTCCTTTTTACTCCTCACTTCTTACTTCTTACTTCTTACTTCTCACTAACTATGCGACTTCACCGTTTCTATATCGGAGATGTACACCCATCGGGAGCAAACATCACGATCAACAGCATCGACCTCATCCATCAGTGGAAGAACGTCTTTCGAATGCACGAAGGAGATGAAGTTATACTCTTCAATACATCAAACGAAGAATATATCTGTGCACTTGAAACGATCGATCGAAAATCAGCAACACTTCGTGTACGCAGCACCGCTCATGGAGCGCGCGCTCAGCGACCACTCATCCTCTGTGCTGCACTCGTAAAAAAAGACAACTTCGATCTCATACTGCAAAAAGCGACGGAGCTCGGTGCAACAGAGATCATCCCTATCATCAGTGAGCGCAGTGAGAAAAAAGGCTTGAACAAAGAACGCGCCGAGCGTATCCTCATCGAAGCTTCAGAGCAATGCGGTCGTACAGATATACCGAAAGTACATATACCAACAGACTTCGAACATGCGCTCGACGAACTTCCAAGCAATACTGCGATCATCGGCTTCGATCCAACCGGAACGAATTTCGATCCTCAGATATTTACCCGGGATGAGCTCGCCCTCTTCATCGGACCGGAAGGAGGATGGGCCGAGCACGAGATCGATGCCCTGCAATCACGAGGAAAACTTATTCAGCTTCCTACATTCGTACTTCGTGCAGAGACCGCTGCAATTGCAGCGATGACACTCGCTTCGACACTCAGGAGCGTGCAAAAATGAAAACAACCACCTCGATCGAATGAGGTGGTTTTTCACTATTTGAGAGCCCCTTGCGAACCGTAATATTCTATGACCTAATTTATCGATTTTATCTATATATAAGGCCATATTACTGTCCACATATCGAATAGGGTCCCTGGTGTACAATGGGGAGGCACTGATGTTTCTCCTTACGGCAAAACTTGCGCCGCAAGGAGAGACATTCCTGCATTTTTAATAGCAGGCCTGCCGATGACCAAGGCAAGCCTTTTACACACCATGAAGAACACACCAGCAAAAACTTCATCGAAGAAGGCCGGGCTCGACATGATTCGCAAGCGCGATAATGCCACCGTCCCGTTCGATAAGACTCGTATCATCAGCGCGATCGAGCGCGCAATGACCGCAGTAGGCGAAGGCACCGTGGCCGACGCACAAAAAGTTGCAAACCGCATCGTCACTTCACTCACGAAAATCCAGAAGACACGCAAGAAGGGATACGTTATCGATGTCGAAGATATTCAGGATGCGGTGGAGACAGAGCTCATACTCTGTGGTTACGCACGCACAGCGAAGGCATACATCCTCTACCGTGAGGAGCACAAGAAGATCCGCGAGACGACAGGTATCGTCCCATCACGCGTCCGAGAGCTCGCAGTCGAAAGCAAGAAATACTTCCGCAATGCACTCGCAGAGTTCGTCTACTATCGTTCATACTCACGCTGGATAGAGGAGGAAGGCCGCCGCGAAACGTGGATCGAAACCGTCGATCGCTATATTGCTTTCATGAAAGAGAATATCGATGGCAAGTTCAAGGACAAGGAATATGCAGAGCTTCGTGAAGCGATCCTTGCGCACGAGATCATGCCATCGATGCGACTCATGTGGAGCGCAGGACCTGCAGCACGCAAGACGAATGTCACGGGATATAACTGCTCCTTCATCGCTCCAACAAAACTTCAAGATTTCGCAGAGATCATGTACCTCTCGATGTGTGGCACCGGAGTCGGATTCTCTGTTGAGAGCAACACGGTACAACAACTCCCACAGATCAAGAAACAAACAGGCAAGAAAGCAAAAACACATGTCGTCGGCGATTCGAAGGAGGGATGGGCAGATGCACTCGCGATAGGTCTCAAGACTTGGTACGAAGGTGAAGATATCGATTTCGACTACTCGCAACTTCGTCCCGCTGGTGCTCGCCTCATGACCATGGGTGGCAAGTCCTCTGGCCCAGAGCCATTGCGTTCACTCATCAATTTCGCTCGCGAAAAGATCTTCCGCCGCCAAGGTAAGCGACTCACGAACATCGATGTTCACGACATCATCTGCAAGATCGGTGAAGTCGTCGTCTCTGGTGGAGTCCGCAGAAGCGCACTCATCTCCCTCTCGGAGCTTGAAGACCATGATATGCGTAACGCAAAGAGTGGACAGTTCTACCTGAACGAACCGCAGCGCATGATCGCAAACAACTCTGCGACATATACACAGAAGCCGACGATCACAGAGTTCGTTGACGAGTGGACAGCGCTCATGAAGTCAGGATCGGGTGAGCGCGGTATCTTCAATCGCGGCTCACTCATGAAGCAACTCCCCGCACGTCGCGCGAAGAACTTCAGTGGCTACATCGATACCGCGGGTACAAATCCTTGTGGTGAGATCATTCTCCGCTCAAAGCAATTCTGCAACCTCTCAGAAGTCGTCGTACGTGCTGAAGACACCAAGGAATCATTGCTCCGCAAGGTGCGCCTCGCAGCAATGCTGGGAACCTACCAGTCTTCACTCACGAACTTCCGCTACCTCTCAAAGGAGTGGAAGAAGAACTGTGAGGAAGAGCGCCTGCTCGGCGTTTCGCTGACGGGCCAATGGGATAATCCAGATCCAATGCATGACGCTGAGCTTCTCTCCGAGCTCCGTGATGCAGCGATCGAGACCAACAAGATCTATGCAAAGCGCCTTGGCATCAACGCATCGACCGCAGTCACTTGTGTGAAGCCATCAGGTACGGTGTCACAGCTCGTCGATGCATCATCTGGAATGCACCCACGCCATGCACCTTACTACATTCGCCGCATTCGCATCTCTGCAACAGACAGCCTCTTCCGCATGCTTCGCGACCAAGGAGTTCCTTACTCACCTGAAGTCGGACAGAACGCGGAGAATGCAGCGACCTACGTCATCGACTTCCCAGTAAAGGCTCCTGGCGGCTCTACATTCAAGAACGACATTAGCGCAATCGACCAGCTTGACCACTGGAAGATCGTAAAGCAGCACTACACCGAGCACAATCCATCAGTCACCGTTTCTATCGGTGAAGACGAATGGCTCAAGGTAGCAACATGGGTTTACGAAAACTGGGAGATCATCGGAGGACTTGCATTCCTTCCTCGTGAAAATCACGTCTACCAGCTCGCTCCATATGAGGAGATCTCGAAGGCGCAGTATGAGGAACTTCTAAAGAAATGGGAGCATATCGACTTCTCAAAGATCGTATCCTATGAGCGTGTCGATGAGACACAGGGGGCAAAGGAATTGGCATGCTCCTCAGGTGTCTGTGAGATCTAACTTCCGAATTTAACGAACTTTGCCTCGCTTCAACATGTGACTCGCTCACCGTATAACCCATACGGCTCGCTAGAGTTCACATGTCTCCAGCGGGGCAAATTTCATTTAAATTCTGAAGTTAGGAATAATCGCATCCCAAATCTAAAGCTTATATCCCAAACAAAATAAAACAAAAACCGCTGAAGCGGTTTTTGTTTTTATTTATGAACGATCATGTAGCGCTTGATGTCATCAACAGATCCTCCAACCTTCTTTCCAGGGTTCAAGATGTTTTGCGGATCGAAGATCTTCTTCGTCTGTGCGAACAACTCGAGCATGGTCTTATTGAACATCATCGGGAGGTAAGGTGTGCGAATGATACCATCATTATGCTCGCCGGTTATTGAGCCATGGTATTTATTCACGAGCGCATACACCTTCATCGAGAGCTCGAGGATGATATCGTGTGCCTTAGGATCAGTAAGATCCATCAACGGAATGATATGGAAGTTTCCATCACCAACGTGCCCTGCAATAGTGAACGTGAGATGATAAGGTGCAAGCAATGCGCTGAGCTCGGGAAGGAATTCGGGTAGATCGTCGACGTGCACAACGAAGTCATCGATGAATGGTGCCGCCTTAAGACCCTTAGGATTCTTGCGTAGTAAGCTGAAGCTCTCGCGACGTATCGTCCAGAACTTCTTCGCTCCGAGAGCGGTATGCACCACCTCAGTTGTCGCATGCATATCACGCAACTCCCACACTGCAGCACGTGCCTTCTTGAGTGCCTCTTCATCGGAATCCTCTGCGAACTCCACCATGATGATGAGATCAGGAGCTCCTCCACGTATGAACATCATAAGCTCAGGAACGAACGACACGCCAAGCCTTATCATATTCATCACTCCGAGCTGAGAGAAGAGCTGCGGGAAGAAGCGTAATGCCAACTTAAGCGTATTCTCATCATACGACTCGCATGATTCTGGGCCAAGTGGAAGTATCCGATGCATCACCTCGGGCACATCCTTGAGATCATTGAGAAATGCGACCATCATCGCACGATGTTTCTTTGGTCTGACGAGACCAACTCTTGCCTCATTGATGAGTGCGAGTGTCCCCTGCGCGCCGACGAGCAATCGAGAAAGATCGAATGTACCTGCCTGTTCATCAAGAACATCCCACAATGCATAGCCCGCTGAATTCTTCGTCACCGAAGGAGCAGCGTCTCTTATCTCATCACGATGATCGACGATAAGACGATGCATGTCGCGATAGATCTGTGCCTCGAGCGTGCTTCCATTCTTTTTGTCCTCAAGCTCACGCAACGAGAGCTTCTTGAATTCCGCCGTGGAACCATCGGAGAGTGTCACGGAGAGACCTTGCACATAACGCTCCGTCTTTCCATACATGAGATTAAGCTCACCTCCAGAATTATTGCTGATCATGCCGCCAAGCGCACAGATCTCACGCGAAGCAGGAAAACTTGGAAGGATAAGCCCATCATGCTTCTTTGTCTCGACATCGAAATCTCGATAGAACATGCCGGGCTCGACGACCGCATAGTCATCACCAACCTCCTTGAGCTGATTCATATACTTCGTGTATACGATAGATACGCTCGTCGTAAGTACACCACCAGACATATCGCTTCCAGCAGCCCGAGGGGTGATAGAGATATCCTCACCGGCCGCCTTCTTCATCTTCACAAATCTCACGATGATCGATACATCAACGGCATCTTTAGGATAAACAACGATAAGTGGCCTCATTTCGAAGATACTCATGTCGTGACTCATACGATCAAGCGTCTTGTCGTCATAGACGACATCACCCTTGATCAAAGTCTGTAATTCACGTGCTAACTGTTCACTTGTCATATGGGTATTGTATAACAAAAAACGCCGTTTGGCGTCTTTTGTTATTCACTAATGCCGCGGAGGGCCTCAAGTCCCGGAAGTGTCTCATTGGCGAGATACTCGAGCATCGCACCACCGCCGGTCGACACGAAGCCGAAGCGATCGATATTGCCCATAGACTCTACGAGCGCGACCGTGTCGCCACCACCCAAGATGGCATACGCATTGCTTCCAAGAATACGCTCAAGCAACTCACGACTTCCATCAGTATAACCCTCTTCATAGAATCCCAGGGGGCCATTCCATACCACGAGCTTCGCCTCACCGAGTATACGCTCGAGCGCGGTAACCGTCTCGCGACCAATATCGACGATCATCTCTCCGTCGAGAATGTCATCAGCAAGTGCCGTACGATTACCTCCACCACCCTTCACAACGACATCCATCGGAATGATCATACGAGGATCCTCACTCAATTTCATGAGCCCATCGCCGAGGTCCGAATCACAAACTGAGCATCCGACATTATAGCCTTTAGCACGGAGAAAATCATTTGCAACGACACCACCAACAAAAATATGATCTGCGAGCACGCTCAGCTTATTAAGCAATGGGAGTTTTGTGGAAACCTTCGTGCCACCCATGATGAAGAGAAACGGATGCTGTGGGTCAAAGACACGAGAAAGTTCTGCTGCTTCCTCTGCAAAGCGCATTCCTGCAAAGGATGGCAAGAGCGCAGGCACACCGACGATCGAGGCGTGGGCGCGATGCGACACGGCAAAAGCATCATTCACGTAGTAGTCACCGAGTGAAGCGAGCTCTTGTGCAAAAGCAGGTGAATTATTCGCTTCGCCTTCATGCAGACGCAGGTTCTCAAGCATGACGACATCACCATCATTCATCGCATCGATGACTTTTTTATTCTCTTCAGCATCAAATCGATCGAGGAACAAGAGTGGCATCATATGCGAAAGATGATCTGCGATCGGACGAAGTGTATCCTTGGGCGCGCCCTTACCGATATGACTCAAGATGATCACATGTGCACCATGTGTGCGCAAGAAGTTGATCGTGGGAAGTGATGCGCGTATGCGATAATCGCTGCGAATTGTATCAAGCGCCAATGGGACGTTTAGGTCGAGGCGCAACAGCACACGTTTCCCTTTGAAGAGATCAGCGTGCGCAGTCATGAGTGGAAATCCTTTATGCATTGTTTTGTACGGCGTTGTGAATAATCAAAGCGAGATCTTTTGCACGCAAGCTTGCGCGCCCAATGAGCAAACCATCCGCACCGGCATCAAGAAAGCTCTGCGCATTCTTCGTATCCACCGAACCACCATAGAGTAGTGGTATGTGAAATCCTTTCTGCTTTCCGAACAGTTCGGACAGCGTGCGCCTTAGGAGCATGCTCATCTCTTCATGGTCACGCGGCGTTGCGGCCCCTGTTGCCTCAGTGCCAATTGCCCATACGGGTTCATAGGCGATCATGAGATGCACAGACTTTGATTCAGGAAAATCTTCGAGTGAAGCACGCAGCTGATTCGCGACCTCAGCAAAGTATCTTCCATCACTATCACGCTCTCGTTCCCCCACACAGAGGATGATCATCAGCCCAGCCTTTGCAGCAGCAATCGCCTTAGCGGCAACCATCGCATCCGTCTCACCGAGTGCCCTACGCTCAGAATGACCGAGAATGACATATTTCGCACCAAGTGAGGCCAACTGAACGGGAGAAATCTCACCCGTAAACGCACCTTCGCCATATGCTGAGGCATTCTGGCCTCCGAATTGCAATGCCGTGCCGCTCCCGATGAGCCCCGAGAGAAATATCGCGGGAGGACAGATAACCGGTTGCACTCCTTTTTGTACTGCCTTTCTCGCCAACGGACGTATCTCTGTGACGATTTCCTTCGCTTCCGCGAAACTCCGCGGATACATCTTCCAGTTTCCCACGATATATTTCATATCAAAACATTATACCACCCATGCACACGCGTGGCCTCCATATACATATATATAATCACAATTGCAATTACAACTTTGTCTGTATAAAAAAAGACCAATATTTAAGCCATTTCGACAAGTATGCAGCACATGGTGCCATGGTATTCTTTATATATGCACACATTACGCGCAACAAAGATCGGCACGGGATTGGGCACCCTACTTATCGTCATTTCGGCGATTCCACTAGTCGCATACACCTTCTATTTTCGCACTGAGAAGGCGAAGCTACAAAACGGGCTGGAGACCTCTCCGCAATTCATCGTGCACACCGTAGCAAAATAAAACATCCACGTATGTGGGTGTTTTATTATCCGATACTCGACATGATCGAATACATTGGGCTGATCATTGCCATTGCAAATAGTCCAACGAATGCTCCGATCATGACCATGAGGAATGGCTCGACAAGCTTACTCATATCGCTCGTCGCCTGATCGACTTCTTGTTCATAATAGCCCGCGATCTTCTTGAGCATTTCTGAGAGTTGTCCCGTCTCCTCACCGACTTCCATCATATCGCCGACCATGACTGGATAGATATGCGCATTCTTCACGAAAGTTTGTGAAAGTGGAATACCCTTCTGAACATCTTCCCTTGCCGCTTCAAGCGTCTCACGATAATAGAGATTACCTGCGACGTCATGAGTGATATCGATTGCACGAACGATGTCTACACCAGAAGAAATGAGGGAGGAGAGCGTACGCGTCACGATTGCTGAATTATATTGCTTGACGAGCACACCGAATATCGGAACGCGCAACGCCAGGAATGCGAGACTCCGCTTGCCGACCTTCGTTCGCTTGAAGAGCACGAATGCCACGACGATTCCAACAGCCGAGAGTGCAGCGAGTACGCTGTCATTCTTCAAGAAATTCGCAGTCCCGATGAAGATCTTCGTAAGGGTTGGGAGCTCGACATTTGCCTCGCTGAATGTTTGTGCGAGGCCCGGGACGACATAGATCATCATGAGGACACCAACCGCGATCATCACGGAAGTCACCACGAGCGGATACATCATCGCCCCCTTCACCTTCTTTGTGAGCATATAGGTCTTCTCCATCTGACTACCCACGACCTGCAGTGCCTCGACGAGTCCTCCCGACTCTTCACCTGCGCGCACCATCGAAATGAATACTGGGGGGAATATGTCTGGAAACTTTGCGAGCGCATCGGAGAGCGTCATACCCTTATTGATTCCTTCGACAAGACTACCGATGACCTGGCGCATCTTTGGATTCGTCGTCTGCTTCAATATGATGCCAAGTGCGCGAGAAAGCGGAAGTCCCGCTTGGATCATCGTGGCGAGATTGTTCGCAAGCAGGATCTTGTCGCGCAGATCAACGCGCGTGAGATGCGCATTGATCGCGTCCATATTGAAATGAAACCCAGTGACAGGGGTCGCGGAGATCAGCAACTTGCCCTCATCTTTGAGTTTGTGTGCGAGCTCGAATTTGTCTTTCGCCTCAGCCACACCGCCAACTTCCCCTGCCGTCGCGATCAACTGTGCCTTGTACTGGAACTTCGTCATTGACTTAATAATACCACAGCTCGACACGAGCTTGGTAAATATCAAAAAACCGCCTTAAGCGGTTTTTTGTTCGGCAAACGTTTCCTCATCGGAGGGTTTTGTATACGGCTGCATGACGGGATCTTTGCGCATCGAGATACCTGATTCCCCTTTGAATTCGAAACGTCCCGTTTCGTTGAATCCATGCTTCATATAGAACTCAAGAAGATGCGGCGAGCATTCGAGTACGATCGCGGAGCCATCTGCCTGCTCACGCATGAGCGCTTCATCGAGCAGTGCCTCTCCGATCGCGCCACCATTATAGGAAGGGTCCGTGAAGAAAGAGGCGAGATGTTTGGTATTAGCCACAGGATCCTTCTCATCAAAACGAAGGGTGCTGACGATAGCATCTTCTTCACCTTCAGACTTTCTCAAGAAATAGAAATGAGTATGAGGGTTTTCAAGAGTGGTCTTGAGCACCTCGCGGAGTGAGGCGAGGAATTCTGGAGTATAGAGCGAGCGATAGGCTTGATCTTGGAGAGAGAGGAGTTTTGCTTTTTCCTCCGCACTCAACGCACCCGCCGGCTTCTCAGAAATACTGACCCCTTCGACATCTTCGAGCTTCAGTGCACCACTCTTCTTCAATGTACGACATGCACTCGTGAAGAGTGCGACATCTTCGTCAACCATGCGCACCTTCTCAAGAAATGCCTCCTTTGATTCATCATTCACCTCAACGGCTTCTTCAAGGAGTTTACGCGCGCGGGTAAGGAGTTGCTCGACGACCGCATTGGCATGGGAAGCACTTCCTTCACCGAAGTTTTGTTTCAAGTAGTCGCCAGCATCGTCAATGTGTTCGACGAGTTTCCCGTATCCCGAAAATACTTCTTTAACGAGTGCCTCATCAGAACTCTCCGCAAAAGATTGGACACGCTGACGAAGTGCTTGGTCATCTCCTACGCTCAAAAATATACGTAAGGCTGATGTGCCATACCTAAAAGTAAATGCTTTCAATTGACTTGCGTCTTCTACAGGAACAGCCTTTAGGTAATCTAGGAACGCAAACTGCTCACGCAGTGTTAGCTCGTCACACTCAACGCCAAAATCTTCCTTGATCGTAGTCCTCATTGCATGGGTTGTCAGGTATTCCCAATCTCGAAATGCGCGTTCATCTGCCAATCTCCCTGGAACACTTACATCTTCACTATTTAACATACGCGACGGAATCTCCTGAAGCGCTTGTGTAAGCTCATTTCTCCTTGCATTTATTCGCATTCGCTCTGACAAGCCTCCTTGAGAAAATTGGGATTTAATACCCTCCAGCTCTTCGTATATTTTCTTAACCTCAGCCTGACTTGTCTCCGGGAAAATACGTACCCCCTTCCTATCAACAATTCCAATAGCCCCTCGAGCAATATGTCGAAGAGACAGGTCGCCCTGCAATTCAGACCTCACCCCGTTAATGCTATCGAGGAGAAGCGCGGCTCTTTCATGAAGGAGATAGCTCCCTTTGTTCGAATCAACTGCATCCTGCAACTGCTCGCGTACTACAGAAAAAATATATTCGCCATCACCATAATTATCAGCATCTCCACCCATCGCATATAGGGAAGACAAAAACTCAAGCATATAGGCAGTATGCGAAAATGACTGAGGGTCAACAAAATTTAACTGCTCCCTAATTGCTTCGGGATAGCGAGGGTCATGACTGAACATTCTCAGCGCATAGTTCATTCCCTCAAATAAGCGATAACTTACACGGTCTCGCGCAATAGGATTAGCAAGCGTATCACAGATGATCTCCAAATAATGCTTTGGATGTAGCATCTGAGGATTCTGGATGATTGCGCCAATCAATTCCCCATATTCTTGGTAATGCTCCATCGCGGGGTCAGACCAATTGCCATTATGCTGATCTAGTTCAGGCAATGCGCATAGTCCATCGATTGCAGCTCTCAACCCTACAGCCCATGAACTTTCAGCATCGGCAGTAATATTTTCATTTCGTGGCAATACATTCAGAAAGCAAAAATACCCATGCGGGCTTTGCATGCAGGAATCAAGCAATTTGCGCGCACTCTCGCGACTGAGACGTTCTCCTTGTTCTTGAATTTCACAAGCCTGCTCATCATGCTCTTCTGCTGACGGGGTTCCCAAGTAACTTTCAGACATACATTCATCATAATACAGAATACCCGTTCTGCGAATCCTCCCCAAAACAGTAAGGCGAACGTGAACGTCGCCGCAGAAATAGCAATGAATTGCCATTTGTGCACCGACCGTTCACGAAGAGAAAGTGACGACATGCGCAAATGTCATAAATGTATATATGTTGAATGATATACAAGATATTTCGCCTTACTGTTTTATGGAAGATGGGTATTCATGATCTGGAATCCATACAAGATGAATTACAGAATGATGAAGGGAAACCGTAGTTTCCCAAACACCTCCTTTTAGTGAAAAGTGAATGTGCGCTTACCGGAGCGCACGGTAGTGTTGTTGCTCGCCGGTACGAGCTGCACTGGATTTCCGAGATTCCCCTAATTAAAAATGTGAAGCACCCATGAGGTGTAGGTGTCCCAACCACAAGCCCAAGCGGACTTGGTGACGAAACAGGAAAGCTCGTGCGCATCGTTTGCCATGAACTGGAGTCTCTCACCATGTGATCCTTGCCCCACAACCACCTCAAGAGCACGCATGCCCTCGGGAATCCTTAGTGTTCCCGCGAGGACTTCTGTCCCCGCGCCGGACCCAATCCACTTGCCATAGCATAATTCAACAACGACAATTGGATCATCATGAAACTCAACTTTAAACTGAATTCCCTCACCATTTCGCAGTGCCTTACATCTATCATATTGATAGACGGGCTCCCAGCCTAGCTTCGAGGCGAGGTTCTCGAGCCTGTTATTTTCAAACTTTCTTTGCCTTTCTTTTAATGCCTCGCTAATCTTTGACGCCTCTCCTAGCGCCCACTCATATACCTCGTATGCCCGTTGGCGGTCGGCTACGTACCAGCTCGCCTTCGAGGAACACGGCTCGAATCTCCGGAGATTTTCCAGCGCAACCTCCGCCTTTCCAAAGGCGATTCGCACAATGCTCACCGCTTGCGAAAGCGGACATTCGAGCGTGGCAGCCATGAGTTCTTTAAAACTATTCAGTGTATTCATACGCCCTCCAAGGCGCGCGCAATATCAACATGATATTGCGGTCATTCCTGACCACCTACACACCATGAGCCCCACAGTGGAATGATGTGTATATGGTCAGGAACGACTTGTATCATTTTCAATGAACTTCTCCATTATCGAGATAAGAGCTTTGGGATGCAGATGGCATCCGCTGGAGGAGTGGAAACTCGAGGGAGATGGGCTCGTGCCCATTGAGTGAGTCGCACTCCGAAGCGATGCCATATGTGCCCAAATATCTTGTCTCTCTTCAAAGGAGATTTCCTGCACCCATCATTCACTAGGTGATGAGTGCAAGCGGATCTCATTTCAAGACCGGGTCCCCTTGCCTACCGGAACATCTGGAGAAGATGGACACTCGGCTTCATCTTGTGCTTCAACTCTTTTGCGCGGAGGAGAAGCATGCAAGCTGGGGTTTGCGCAAACACAAGGTCCACTTCGTCTCAGGTTTTCTTGCTGCTCTTTGCTCCCTACGGGAGAGGCTGCAGTAACCTTGGCGTCTGTTTCGCCACACCTTCAGCGACGTTGTTTGCTTGTGCCTTCAATGAACTTTCTCTTTATCTTTCTGAGACCAGTATACCACGTGCATAGCGTTATGTCAATACATTTTCTACGTTTATTTGCTTCTGTGTATGAGCAAATGCTTATATTTTGCAATATATTTTGATTAAGGCCATATTATTGTCAATTTATAATTGACATATTTCAAGAACGTACTAAAATAAGACCATATGGCAGACATCATCTATACGCAAACCCTTACCCAAGCAGGCATTTCCGAGCAAGCGGCGAAGCTCTATGAGATTCTCGTGAAGCACGGCGCCCTCCCCGCGAGCTCTGCGGCACGCATTGCGGGCATCTCGCGCACGATCGCATATCACTTCCTTGGCGAACTCATCGATCTGGGCCTCGTACTACGCATTGAAAAGAAGGGGAAGGTGATTACTTTTGAAGCAGCACATCCACTGACACTTAAAGAGCTCGGCGAGAAGCGCATAGAGCAGGCAAAGGATGCGAAAACTGCTATCGATGGCGTTGTCACGAAACTCATCTCGGATTTCAATATTCGCAGCGGAAAGCCTGGCGTGCAATTTTTCGAAGGAAAGGAAGGAGTGAAGAATTGTCTTTTTGATGCGCTTGATGCAAAAGAGGAAGTTCGCGCATACATCGATCTCAAACAGGTCGCGTCAAGTATTCCTGATATTTCAGCAGAATTCACGAAGCTGCGCGCGCGCTACAAATTACGTAGAAAAAATCTTGTCGCGGATACCACAGAGAACCGCACACTTGTTCTCCAATACGGACATTCTGACATCACAGAAGTCCGCTTATTCCCGATGCACGAGGCGCCCACGCACACACTCATGCAGATCTATGACAATAAAGTCTCCTATATCACACTGAGCGACCCCATGGTCGGCGTCCTCATCGTCGACCCGCATATTGCGAGCATGCAAAAAACACTTTTTGATGCACTGTGGAATGATGCACACGCAAAAACTGAAACAGCATTTATTGATACAGCGAATGAATAAAAAAATGTAGCAGAGCTACATTTTTTTATTCATTAACGACTCTATACACCTCCTCGATGGTGGTCAGTCCCATTGCAGCCTTGAATATACCGTCCTCAAGCATCGTGAACATCCCCTCTTTTCGCGCCTGCGACTCTATCTGCTCAGCGGGAGCATTTTTGAGTGCGAGCTCGCGGAGCATTGTCGACATTTTAAGTACCTCATGAATACCGACACGTCCTTTATAGCCATCTTCACTGTCCGCTCCAGGTTTCGGTTTATAGAATGGCACTTCTTCCCAGCGCGTCCCCTCGGGAACGACCTTCTCTTCGATCAGTGACTCGAGCAGGCGATCCATGTTCACGCCGCGTGCGAGATTACGTAACTCTTCTGGGGTCATCGTATAGCGCTCCTTTGCACCCGTTAGGCGGCGCACGAGTCTTTGCGCAACCACGACGTTCACCGTGGACACGATGAGAAACGGCTCTGCACCCATATCGATGAAGCGCGGTATTGCTCCAGATGCAGAGTTCGTGTGCAGAGTTGAAAGCACAAGATGTCCAGTGAGCGCTGCGTTGATCGCAAGTGAGGCGGTCTCACCGTCACGGATCTCTCCGACCATGATGATGTCGGGATCCTGACGCAAGAGCGAACGTAATCCTGCCGCAAAGGTGAGTCCGATATCCTGCCTGATCTGCGTCTGGTTGATGCGTGGCATTTGATACTCGATAGGGTCCTCGACGGTCGAGATGTTCACATCCGGAGTATTGAGGATATCCACCATCGTATAAAGCGTCGTCGTCTTACCAGAGCCCGTCGGACCCGTGACGAGGATGAGACCGATGTGTTGTTTAGTCGCCTGATGTAATGTCTCGAGCGAATAGCCGTGGAAACCAAGTGATTCCAACGTATACCCTCCAGAAGATTCACGCAGAAGGCGCATAACGGTTTTCTCTCCAAAGTGTGTTGGCAGTGTTGACACACGGAATGAGACCTTTTCCGCATCAAGTTGTATCTTGAATCGTCCATCTTGCGGCAAACGCTTCTCATCGAGCTTGAGATTCGAGAGCACCTTCACGCGAGCGGTGATACCTGGAGCGGTATCTTTTGGAAGCACCATGGCGTCATGCAAGATACCATCAATGCGATAGCGCACCAACAACTGATTCTCCATCGGCTCAATGTGAATGTCTGATGCTCCTTGAAGAATGGCATGATTCAGCAGAGTATCAACGATACGCACAACAGGAAGATCCTCAGCAAGCTTCTTGAGATCCATCTCAGATGCTGGCTCATCTCCTGATTCGCCACGGATGACCTTCATTGCCTTCGCCTCCTGCTGAATGATGTCACCAAACTCTGCTTTGAGTGATTTCTGATACTGCAAAAGCACTGACTTCATCGATTCGCGATCAGTGAGTCGCGTGAGTACGCGAACTCCAACTTTCTTACGAACAAAATCAATGGCCTCCAAATCATTGATGTCGAGCATCGCAACCTCCACACCTTGTTCGCTTCGTCTAAAAGCAACGATATTATGTCGGCGAGCGATCGGCTCAGGAACGAGCGCAAGCACCTCCGCATCGATCTTCTGCCCGCGTAGATCGACATAAGGTATGCCGAGGACATAAGCCTGCATACGACGCATATCATCTGCGGTGGCCTTCCCCTGACGGACGAGCACGTCGGCAAGCGTGGAGTTGCTATTTTCCGCCTCCTTTTCCGCAGCAAGCACATCGGCTCGAGTAACGACGCCAGAATCGATGATGAACTTCTTTAATTTTACTTCCTCGGCGAGCATATCGTACATATTATAGCACAGCATGATTTCGCAAATGAAAACGACCTCATGATGAGGTCGTTTATCTACTGCTTCTTATATTTCCCTTCGTAGAGCTCGAATGACTTCTCGATATCCTTCGTTGCTTCTTGTCGATCGCGCCACTCACCGACGAAGACCTGCTTATTCTGAAGATCCTTGTAGACCTTGAAGAAATGCTTGATCTCCTCGAGGATGTGTGACTCGACGTCATCGATGTTCTTCGTATTATTCCAGCGAGGGTCATGACTTGGGACAGCAAGGACTTTTGCATCACCATCTCCGCCATCGATCATATCGAGGACACCAATTGGACGCACCTCAATGAGACATCCAGGGATGAGCTCATCTGCGCCCAATACGAGCACATCAAGAGGATCACCATCATCCCACAATGTCTGCGGAGCAAAACCATAGTTTGCGGGATAATGCATTGGCGAGTAGAGTACGCGGTCATACTTGATGAGGCCAGTACTCTTGTCGAGTTCATACTTCACACGAGAGCCCATCGGGATCTCGATGATGACGTTCAGATTTTCCGCTGTTCCACGGGGTATATCGTGCCAAAGATTTAACGGCATAATGTTCTCAATTGTTTATCGTAATAATTCATCGACCAACGAGCATTCTATGCCTCGTCGTTCGTATTCTCTTCAACCACAGATCGGTCGTCGATGCGCTCTTCTACTGCACTAACTTCACTATCGACAGCCTCAGCATTATCATCGGAAGCGATGAATTCAGCAACTTCTTCCTCTGGGGTCGTCGCAGTCTCTGCGTGCATAGGAGCGTCTTCTTCTGCAAGTACCGCCTCAGACTCATGTGAATTGATGTCGATGCGGTACCCCGTAAGGCGCGCTGCAAGACGTACGTTCTGTCCGCTCTTACCGATCGCGAGAGAGAGTTGATCTCCGGCAACCTGCACGCGAGCATGCTTTGCATCTTCATCAATGACAACTTCTCCAACTCGCGCAGGAGAAAGCGCTTCAGCAATGAAGTCTTCCGCATTCGGTGACCACTGAATGATATCGATCTTCTCGCCACCAAGCTCGTTGATGATCGTTGAAACTCGAGTACCACGCTGGCCGACACACGTACCGATAGGATCGATGTGCTCATCAGAGGTAGTGACCGCTATCTTTGTGCGAGAACCTGGTTCGCGAGCGATGCTCTTGATCTCTACAACTCCATTTGCGATCTCCGGAGCTTCGAGCGCGAAAAGTGCCTTAACAAAGGATGGATGTGCGCGAGAGAGACGCAACGAAACTCCCCTTGGTGTCTCCTCTACTGAATACAGGTATGCACGAATGCGATCACCAATGCGAATACGCTCACCGGGAATCTGGTCGTCATGAGCAAGGATCGCTGTTGCACGGCCAAGATCCACAAATATATTTCCACGTTCAATACGCTGAATGGTTCCGGTGATCACCTCGTCTCCGCGCTGAGCGAATTCCTCGAGGATCGCACCGCGCTCTGCTTCACGAATCTTCTGGATGATGACCTGCTTTGCAGTCTGTGCTGCAATGCGTCCGAAATCATCTTTCATTTCGAGTGGGAAGATGATCTCCTCGCCAAGGGCTGCACCTCGCTTAAAGAGACGTGCATCCTCGATCATGATGTGATGCTCTGGGTTGAAACGCACGCGAAGATCGATCGGCTCGCCATTCATATCTTCTTCGCCCTGAGGAACGACGATCGATGCTTGTTGGGTTGGAATGACAGGGAGCGAAATCTCGTCGCCCAACTCCTCACCATCTTCAACTTGCCGCACCATAGTATCATCGACGACGATCTTTACCTGTGAGTATTCCACTGCACCAGAGTCTTCGTCGAGTACGGCGCGAACGATCTGACCCTTCTTGCCGAAGTCTTTTTTGTATGCGGCCGCAAGTGATGCCTCGATCGCTTCGATGAGCTTCCCTTTTGGAAGACCCTTCTCTTCTTCGAGCTGCTCGATGGCAAGCTTCATTGTCTTTATATCCAACATATATTTAATTGTTATTCAATTGTATGTTAATCGCTTCAGTAGGACGCTCAAGCGCCTAAGAAAAGAAGCGGCGAGATACCTTACAGTAGCTCGCTTACCGTATCACTATAGCAAGTAGGTCCCAAAAAGCAAGTCACCCCACCTTGGCCTCACTTATACACAAATAACACAAGCCTCCTCCTCTATATAGTGCTATAATATTGACATAACCGTGAACATATTGATTATGAACAAGCACATCACCACAGCAATGGCACTCATTGCATTAAGTGTACCGGCACTAGGATTCGCACAAACTGGTCCTGCTGCCGCAAAACCAACTCGACCTACGGTGCAAACAACGCAAGGCACTACGGTCGGAAACCCACTCAAAGAGCGTATCGGAAACGTGATATTCGCGCTCAAGAATCATGAAATGCTTCTTGATACCGCACTTACAAAAATTGCCGATCAATCTGCGAAATTCAAGCAGGAGGGAGGCGATGTTTCTGGCGCAGAGGCAACGCTCGGAAGCGCACGAACGAAACTCGCAGAAGTAAAGAGCGACATCGCAAGCCTCGAGAACATGCTGAACACCGTCGACCTTAAAGACAAAACAAAGACCGCAGCCATCCGTGATGGTGTCGCAAAGACGATCACAGCGATAAGAGCGACAAGAGACCTGCTCATTGAAAGCATCCAAAAGCTTAAGGCGGTAACCGTCAATCGTCCTATGGAGACGACCCCGACAGCGAAACCATAATTATTCACGAACTAAATTCCCTATCATGGAACAAACACCACACGGAGAAAATCCATTTCCTGCTCATGAGCCAAAAGGGCAAGATATGCTCAAGAATAAGCCGATGCTTTTTGGCATCCTCGCTCTCGTCATCGTAACTGCAGGTGTCATCTGGTACATCAGCGACACAAGCATCAGCACAGCTGTCCCACCACTTCCACAGCAAAATACAACGCAAAACGGAGAGACAAAAGCAACGGACGCCACCAAAGCAACAGTCGCGGTTCCCCTTGCAAATAGCGCAGAGCTTCCAACGATAGAATTAAGTCTTTCAGAGATGGAAGCGAATCTTCGCACTATAGATGATCTCAAGGACATCTAATCGTTTCAGAAGAAAACATACAGCAAAAGGCCGACAACACGCGTCGGTCTTTTTGTTTGTACATAGCTTCTCTACCCATTTCCTAAACACCGTTTTTATGTTAGCATCGGCGTACTTATGGAAAAGAACTACAATATTACGATGAAGGATCTCGAGGGATCTCGCATCGAAATCACCGCAGAGATCTCAGCAGACGAATTCGCTGCGGCTCGCCCACAGGCGATAAAACATCTCCAAGAGCACGCCGACCTTCCAGGTTTTCGAAAGGGCATGGTTCCCGAGTCCATCCTTCTCGCACGCATTGGTGAGTCAGCGATCCTCGAAGAGATGGCTGAGGTTGCAATCGGTCGCGCGTACCCAACGATAGTGATCAGCAATAAACTCGATGTCATTGGGCGCCCCGACGTGAAGGTAACGAAACTCGCGATCGGATCACCACTCTCGTTCACGATCACCACCGCTATCTTCCCGAAGTTCGTACTTCCTGAATATAAGGAGATCGCAAAGAAGATCGTTGCAAAGAAGGAAGCGGTGACCGCTAGCGAAGACGAGGTTGAGAAGACGATCGAGGAGCTTAAGCGCCTCCGCGCGAAGAGTGACGCACAGAAGGAAGGAAAGGAGTATGATGAATCACTTCCACTTCCAGAGATTGATGACACATGGGTACAAGCACTTGGCGCATTTGAGAATGTCGCAGAATTCAAGGAGAAGCTCAAGGAAAACATTCTTGCAGAGAAGACACGTCAAGCACGCGACAAGGTGCGCGTCGAAATCATGCAAGAGCTCGTCAAAGAGACAACGATGGAACTCCCAGAAATACTCATCGAGCAAGAGCTTATGCGTATGGAGGAGGAATTCGGTGCCGATATCGCGCGTATGGGCATGGATCTCCCAAAATATCTGACTCAGGTTGGAAAGACACGGGAGGATATGCACAAAGAGTGGCGCAATGATGCGATTGCACGTGCAAAGACACAGATCATCGCCGCAAAGATCGCAGAAGAAGAAAAGCTCGAGCCAAGCAAGGAAGACATGGATCGCGAAGTTACTGCACTTGCCGCACGCTATCCAAATACCGACAAGCAGCGTATCGAGGGTTTCGTCCGTATGATACTCGAAAACGAAAAGGTGTTCTCTTTCCTCGAAGAGCAAAAATAAAAAAAAATACCCGCATTGCGGGTGTTTTTTATAAAAACCACCCGGAGGTGGTTGTTGCTTAGCCGATACGCTTCGAAAGAAGAAGCACGTGCTTGTTGTGCCAGGGGCAATTGAAATGGCCAAGTGAGAGAGAGGAACTTCCCACAAGCGGCTGCAGAAGCATGGGAACCCTGAAGCTTCCCTCGTCGTCTGCGAACAGATGTCCTCGATCGTCAATCGCAACCACCCAACGGTCGGGCGGGAAACCACCCTGCATCAGTCCATAGAAAAGCGAAAGTCCTTGGATTCCGACTTGTAGTGAACCTTCACTGCGAAGGAATTTAACGCATTCGATCGAAGTCGTCTTACCCCCGAGCGCGAAGAACCGGACGTCATAGCGCGCCCCAGGAATGATCACATCCGTAGGACACGTTTGTGCCGCGCGCACAGCGAGCGGGTCGATGTAATTTTTTGACCCCAAGCGCGTCGTGGGCATATGTCGACCGAGCTGCGCTTCCTGGTCATAATCCAAGGGAACCTGCACCGTCTTACGAAGGTGCCTGATCTCCATGAAACGCTTCTCGGAAAACTGACTGTCCCCCCGGTCTTCAAGCCTTCGCGGTGCGCCAAAATGCGCAATAATTCCATCCTTCTTCGTGGGCTTAGCCATTGATGGCCTCCTGTAAAGAACCTCGTCTAAGTACTACCATGTATGAAACATCGAGTCAAAACAAATATTATGGCGAACGATCTGAGCGCTTGACATTACCGTTCGAAAAGTAATAATTGCGTATATATGTCATACCTAGTACCAACAGTCATAGAAAAGACAAACATGGGCGAAAGAGCCTTTGATATCTATTCAAGACTCCTTAAGGAGCGCATCATCTTTCTCCAGGGTCCAATCGACGATATGATGGCGAACCTCATCGTCGCACAACTCCTTTTCCTTGAAGCGGAAGATCCGAAGAAAGAGATCAAACTTTACATCAATTCCCCAGGCGGATCAGTTACGGCAGGCATGGCCATCTTTGATACGATGCAGCATATCAAGCCCGATGTCGCGACGATCTGTATCGGTATCGCCGCAAGCATGGCGTCCGTTATCCTCTCTGCAGGAGCAAAGGGTAAGCGCTACTGCCTACCGAATGCCGAAGTCATGATCCATCAAGTGATGGGTGGCGCGGAAGGTCAGGCTTCGGACATCGCAATTACTGCACGACACATCTTGCGCACCAAGGAGAATCTCAACAAGATTCTCGCAAAAAACACAGGCAAGACCGTTGAACAAGTAGAGAAAGACTCAGACAGAGACTATTGGATGCTTGCTGATGAGGCAAAGAAGTATGGTCTTGTCGACGAGGTCATCAAACCAAAAAGCCGCTAGGGACCACCCTGGCGGTCTTTTTTGTGCTTAATAGACACCAATATGCAAAAAGTAGTCTAAAGTACTCCCTTTTTGCCATTTTTTGGGCTCGTGCTAGAATTACTATACCACTGTACAGCAGTGACCGACCTATGTGGCAGAAGACGAATGCAAACTCAAAAAACGTATTCATGAACTTTTCTTTGCAAAACACTTTTGCAGCGCTATTTTGTCGACAGCGTAAGGGCTGAAACCATTATTATCGAGCTCAGCCTCAACCACAGGTCGCCTTAGACCATGGACCAACTCAGAAACATCATCGCAACCACCGCAGCAAGTGGATTTTTGGGCCTCATCGCGGGATACCTTCTCCACTTTGTGCTCACCATTCGCAGGAACAGCACCGCAAGCCTCGATGCGGAAAAGATACGTCTCGATGCACAAAAAGATTCACGAAAGATCATTGCGGACGCAACAGCGCAAGCGGAAAAGCATATTGCAAGCCTTCGCGAGACCGAGCGTGAGCACACGCAAAAGCTGCAAAAAAGCGAGGAACACCTTTATCAAAAAGAAACTGCATTCGCCAACCGCGAACAAAAGCTCGAAGAGGACCGCAAGAAATTAGAGAATCAGGTCGCTGAGGTACGCACAATAAAGGAAAATCTCATTTCGCAAAAAGAAGAGATAACAAAAGAACTTGAGCGTGTAAGCGGCCTATCGACCGAGGACGCCCGAGAGCAACTTATCGGAAAGGTGGAAAAACAAGCAAATGACGACCTTCAGGCCCGAACCATCAAGCTCGAAAGGGATTCGTTCGAACGACTCGAGCGACGTGCGAAGGATATTCTCGCGACCGCGATCCAGCGCATTGCCTCTTCAAACGCTGGTGAGGTAATGACCACACATGTCACCATTCCAAGCGAAGACCTCAAAGGAAAGATCATCGGTAAGGAAGGGCGCAACATCCGTACGTTTGAACGTATTGCGGGCGTAGAACTGCTCGTCGATGAAGCTCCGGGCATCATTACGATCTCTGCATTTGACCCAGTGCGAAGACAAATCGCTCGCATCGCACTTGAGAACCTCATACTTGATGGGCGCATCCAACCTGCAAAGATCGAGGAGCTTGTTGAAAAAGCAAAGGCGGACATCAATCACATCATCAAGGTGAAGGGTGAGCAAGCTGCTGCAGAGTGTGGTCTCCTCAATATCGACCCACGACTCATATCGATCATCGGAAGACTTTATTTCCGCACAAGCTATGGACAGAACGTGCTTCAGCACTCTGTCGAAATGGCGCACATCGCCGGATATCTCGCAGCAGAGCTTGGAGCAGACGTCTCCATCGCAAAAGCTGGTGCGCTGCTTCATGACATCGGAAAGGCAGTCGACCACGAGGTACAAGGTACGCACGTGGAGATCGGTCGACGTATACTTAAAAAATTCAACGTCGACGAGCGCATCATCCTTGCCATGCAAGCGCACCATGAGGAATACCCTTATGAAACGCTTGAGGCGATCATCGTCCAAACGGCCGACACGATCTCTGGAGGTAGACCTGGAGCGCGCCGCGAATCTGTTGAGCAGTATATCAAGAAACTCGAAGATCTTGAGCGCATTGCAGGAAACAAAGAGGGCGTGGAAAAAGCATATGCTCTCTCTGCGGGTCGCGAGATTCGCGTGTTTGTTCGCCCCGAGAGCGTCGACGACTACCATGCACTGCAGCTCGCACGTGAAATTGCCCACGATATCGAACAAGAACTTAAATACCCAGGAGAAATCAAGGTGTGTATTATACGCGAAACACGATGCGTTGAATTTGCACACTAGTCAAGGTTTCCTATTGGACATAAAAATACGGCCCAACAAGGCCGTATTTTTATGTGTCCCTTGTGGTTAAGCCATTGTTTTCCACATTTTTTGTTTTCGAATTTTATGGCTCTGTTGCGCGGATAATTCTAGTTGGTACAATGAAGTTAGGAGGGTCGCCTCCGCTGGAGTGGTGGTGTACCGTGCACAGCAATACTCAAATAGAATGCTGTTGTGCACGGTGCGCCATTGCACCAATTAGTAGCAATACTGCTCCCAAAAATATGAACAAGCAGTCAATCGTCGAAGCAGTCCACGAGAAACTTGGTGGCACCAAGGTTTCTGCTGAGCAGGCTGTTGAGACCGTCATCGAGACGATCACCAATGGCCTCAAGAAGGAGGGTGAAGTTTCGATCGCAGGCCTCGGCATCTTTTCAGTGAACACTCGCGCAGCACGCACCGCACGTAATCCACGTACCGGTGAGACCATCAAGGTCGCAGCGATGAAGGTTCCGAAGTTCCGCGCAGCGAAGGCACTCAAGGACGCGGTTAAGTAATTAACTGCTAGCTTTCAAACATACAACAGAAAACGCCCTCGGGTGTTTTTTGTTTGTGCGACATGCTTAAGCGCGAAGAAGCTCAGTTCCGCGCAGCGAAGGCACTCAAGGACGCGGTTAAGTAATTAACTGCTAGCTTTCAAACATACAACAGAAAACGCCCTCGGGTGTTTTTTGTTTTACCTCATCACAAATAAAAATGCCGCAACACGAGGTTGCGGCAAAATATCAAGAAATCATGCCCCTCAAAATTCGGGCAAACGCAGGGTCACGCACCTTCTCTACCCACTGCACGAGCAGGGCTTCGAGCTCAATGCGATCGCCTACCTTGAATTCGATCTTGCGACCGAAAAAATGTTTTGGTTTTCCATGCGGAACGAAGAAAGGATAATTGACGAATCTTCCTTTCTGATCCTTGATCGCGACATGGAAAATCCAATTCGAGCCGAGGCCATTACGGTCGTTCTTCTCGAGCTTATTGCGACCAAGCACACGATCCTGGTTATAGCGTTCGAGTGCATCAAGGAGTGCCTTCGCCTGCGCCACATCCTCTACTACAGACCCAGGAAATTCTTCGACCATGGTCATTAGGCAATCGAAGTAATACTGGGCAAGCGAGCGAGATAGCGGTCCAGTTCCAAACTCATGCAGAGCAACAAACGGGAACTTCAGCGAAAATCGATTTGCCGTGTAAGAGGGATTTCTACAGGGCAGCTCGCGGAACGCGTCGAAACGCATCTGCCTTGCACGCCTCATGAAATCGACAGCCTGCGCATATCCCATTTTGTCGATCTTCTCACCCTCCTGGAAGAGCGCGATGAATTCCGGACTCAACGATGATTTGATTTGCGCATGCGCACGGCGACCTCGGATAATATCAACAATGAGCTCCATCCTCTTCCACTCACGCACCGCCTCCGCCTTCGCATCGATCGTGGATCGATGGATGCACGGCGTGATCGCATCGATGATCGACGCGAACGCACCATCTGACGCGATCGTGTTCACAATATCCCTATCGGTCTCGACGAGCTTTTGAAGCAGTTCAACTGCTTTACCATTAGCACCATAGAGAACGAGGATTCGGGCATGATCAAGTGGGGACGGATCCGATGTTTCCATTTGCGCAAGAATCGAATCAAGCTCTGCCGACAGACGATGGGTGTGGATATAATTTTTCGACTGCAGGAAGGGTGTAGCCACCTCTTTTAAGCGCAAATGAAGCGCGAAGGTGCCAGATTTCTTACCGCGATCGACACTCACGAGAGGATCGAAAGCGAGCGAACGCTCCGCAATCGCCGAAATTTTTTGAGACAGGGAGCTCTTGATCCTTTCGCGAACGCCCGCAATGAGTACGATCAGCTCACCAGTCATATCGCCAAAATCGGGTTCACCGAAAATAGAGATCGCATATGATGGCTGAGAGACAATGCAGCGTTCGATCAAAGAGAGCGCTTCCTGCCTATTACCGACGAGCTCATTATAACGAGCTGCCTCGATCATAACTTCTGAAGAGGCGTTCCTCTTGAGCAATGTGCTCACCGTGGCAAGAGCACCACGATGATCACCGAGCAAATAATGCATATGGGCTTTGTGTCGAATCGACCTCGTAAAATTTGAGGCCTGTCTCTCCGTGAAGAGACGAGCTGCGGCGCCGAAGGCATCTTTCGCTTCGGATAACTTCATCCGGCGCTGCTCTTCCATCTTCGATCGCTCATTGCATTTCCAAGTGAGGAATCCGATCTGTAGCCAGACCATGGGATTGGTACTTCCAATCGCGCAGCTCGCAGCCTCTCTCAATACAACGAGGGCGTCTCGCCAATTATCGTAGCGCCACCTACCGTGGGTTTTCATGCCTTCATCAACGAGCTGCGTCGAACGAGCAAGCAGCTCCTTGACTCGAGTATCACCGGGTGTCTCGAGATACTTCGCGATCTGCTTCAGTGTGTCGTTCGATGAACGTAACTGCTCGCCGATGTCGTCCAGAGCGGACTTGAGGACTTCCGTTGAAGCGCCAATTGCGTCGGCAACCATTCTGCCGTTTTCGTAGATGGCATCGATCGTGCGATCGAACCCATCTTCGATGGCGCTAGAGATAAGATCTGCTCCTTCACGAATCGCACCTACAGTTTCCTCGACATACGCATCAGCGCGCACCTCATAACGCCTTGCAAAGTCGGACAACGCCTCATGTGTCGCCGTAGATGCTCCGCGTAGTGCTCGGAGCTCCACATTCATGATGCCTTGCTCCTTCGCCTGACGGTCAAGATACTGTAATTGGACATTGCCCATTTCGACTTGAGACAACAAGGTCTTAGCGAGGAGCTTTTCAGTGCCGAGACGGCTTGCGAGCATTCCGATTCGATAATCATTGTCGATAGTGCGGAGGGCATAGTAACCCACTCGCCCTTCACCCATCGGACCCCAAATACCGGCTGAGGGTATGCCTACATTCAAAAATGACTTATTTCCGTCTTCGCTGGACATGGGAAGTTCCTTTTTGAAGGTTCATCTAACAATAATATAAAACATATTATAGTTGGTGTCAATTAATTGACTATCCTCTATGTGTGTGTTAATTTTTTCTCAGAACGCTTTGGCGGATACCATGATAAACGACTCCGACCGCTATACCCTCGCTCATGGAGATGACGAGCAGAAGGCGCTGCGCATCTTCAACCATCTCGTTTTCACGAACTCCATGAACAACGAAGATGCCTCTTGGGTTCGAGAACACGCGAAATACCGTTCGGTTCGCAACCTTGCTTCAAAGTTCTTGGGCAAGATGACGCCGGGAATGAGAGAATTGCTGCTTTGGTTACTAACGTTGGCCATCTCGGCAGTCATTATCGTCATATTCGTCGCATGGTTGTTTCATAAGCAGGACGAGGGCGCGGGAAAAACTTTGCACCCCTCGAGCATCGAGAACCAATCGAATAGAAAATACGCCCACGATGATTTTCTTGCTCGACTCGCAGCCTCTAGGAAAATGGGATTGCGCAAAGGATACTCCTTCGTCGAAGAAAACAAAGATTACGCATTTGACGAAAGACTGCTCGCGATACGCAAAGCTGCGATCGAGAGTGGCGCAAATTATTTTGGAACGATGCAGTTCAGTGAGACGTTCAACGGGATTGGTAGGCACACCATCTACTACGTCGGCACCGTCGGATCAGATATGCACACATACGCTGAGTTTCAGCTTTACACAAAATACAGCATGCTCATGATCTTCAATACTACAGACCTCATCATCACGAAAAAAGGTGTCGTTGAAGGTTATGCGGGCACATGGTGCCCAGGTGGAATGGTAGGAGCGTACGGATATTTCAAGGCAAAGCAAAATGGCGACGCACTCAATATCCAGTTCTTCATGGAAGACAAGGATGGAATTTACTACATGGGTCGCGCCATGCTTCGCGCAACACGATGAACAAAAACGGCAGCAATGCCGTTTTTTTATTTTTTCTTCTTAGGTTTTTTCTGTGGAAGCACTTCTGCAATATCGATCAGCATTTCGCGAAGACCATCGATGGATTTCCACTGCGGTTCTTCAACGAGGTAGTGCGGCAGTGCGCCAGGATAGGGTTCACCTTTTTCACAGATGGATTCAAGCCCACTGCTCTGAGGAAGTATTTTCACAAAGAGAAGATCATCACAAATTAGTGCGACAACTTTACTATCACAATACAATGCGTACTCACCGAACATGGCACGAGTGGAGAAGCGATCGGTACCAAAAAGCTGAAGAAGATAGGAGGCAGTGGAGTGCTGGGTAGACATGGATAAAGTATGTCATGAAATGAGCGAAAGGAAAATATAAAATTAGTCTGAAGAAAGGGGAAATAAAAATACTTTGTATTTTTATTTCATTGAGTGCTTCGCACGCTAAATCGGATTTGAGGAATCGGTCACGAGTTTCTAAGTTTCGCGTCAGCTTCATCTTGCTGCGACTAAGTGCTCACGGCAAGAATTGTCATGAACTGAGCTCTGATCAATTTGAGCGCTTCGCGCACAGAACAAGAAACAGGAATCGAACTCACGAGTCACTAAGTTTTCTGACGCGCTTCGCGCGACAGAAAACAAAGTGCTCGCGAGCCCGCTTCGACGACCCTGCGCTGCGCGGAGACGCGCGAGCGAGGGTGCCCGTCTGTGGCCGGTTCGATTCCCCCTGCCTCGTACAAGTAACAAAAAATCTGCTTACGCAGATTTTTTGACTTTGTGCGGGCAGGGGGAATCGAACCCCCGACACCTGCTTGGAAGGCAGGAGTTTTACCACTAAACTACACCCGCATGAATGCTCGATCGATGATGAGAGTAAAGCCATACTAACAAAAATCACGAATTTTGCAATGGATGATTTTATTGACGCTCCCGTTCAGTATGTTAGTTTCGTTTCAGATATATTGCTCAATAAGGATTGAAATGGATACTCAGCTCGATAACTCGCGCGAAAATGCGCGCGACACGATTACTCCAGAAGAGAAACTCAAGCGGGCGCGCGAGACCATGATCATGTGTACACACTGTCTCAGTGACTTCTCGCTCGGCAACTCGGAATTCATCCAAGACCACTATGGGCACAGCTCGAAGACGGGCAACCTCGTTGACTGCTGGCATCCGTCAGAGCTACCGACGTGCTCGATAAAGTGCCCTCTTTGCAGCGGGTTGAATTACATCTATACCCATCCGCAGTCGAGGCAAGTCATCATTCCCATTATTATATTCATGGGGCTCCAGAAAGAGAACATTTTCAAGGGTATTCTCGACCGCAAAGGCGACCAGATCTTAAGTCGCCAGCAGTAGCGAATCATCATATTGAAAACGCGAGCATGCTCGCGTTTTTCTATTTCTCCTATTTTTTATAAGTGACTAGTCTCTCGTGAAACATTGTACACCCCGCCACAGCGCCCCAGATATGTTTCACAACACATTTCTGCTGAAAATTTCTTCTAAATTTGAGTGTTAAGTGATTTTATTTTCAAAATATCGTGTTTTTTCTCTGTAAAACTTGTTTCACAAACCGCATTTACCTGAAACAGTAAAACGATAATTGCTCACATATGCAATTTAATTGCATTAGCTGGCACTATGCCCTAGTGGGCACTTCGAATGATCATGCTTTTTTGCAGGGCAATAATTTCTACCGTACTCGATAAGATAATACGTCAGCCTGAACCACTCTTTCTTTGGGAAAAGTTTCATAAGGTCACGCTCGATCGCAGGGATGGCCTTTTCCTTTGAGAGTCCGAGAACACCTGCAAGCCGTCGCACATGCGTATCGACCGCTATGCCCTCACTTACTCCGTATGCATTTCCGAGTACGACGTTCGCGGTCTTCCTTCCAACACCAGGAATGGAAACCATCTCGCGCATTGTCCTTGGGAGCACTCCTCCATATTCGTCCCTTATCACGATAGCTGCCTCTTTTATATGCTTCGCCTTCGCTCGATAAAAACCGGTTTGATAGACGAGTCGCTCAAGTTCTCGTATTGGTGCTTGCGCATAATCATCTATGGTCTTAAATCGGCGAAAGAGCTCCGGCGTCACCTCATTCACCTTCTTATCAGTACACTGCGCAGAGAGCATCACTGCGACAAGAAGTTCAAAAGGGGTCGTGTAATTCAAAAACATCCTTGCATGCGGAAATAGTTTCTTGAGCTTTCGCAGGACATCTGCGGCATGCTTTTTTCTCTGTACATCGTTCATGATATTTGTGTTCCATGTCGCTCACTTGAGTTCATGGAGTATGACTCAATAGTACTGCATTTCAAAATGGGCACAAGCAAACTTGGGAGGGCTGGCATTTTTTGGAAACTATGCTACTATGCAAAAACGCGACCAGAAGTGGTCTCGAAAATTCGGGGCGTGGTGTAACGGCTAACATGTCCGCTTTGGGAGCGGATGACTCCGGGTTCGAATCCCGGCGCCCCGACAAAAAAAGAAAAACCTCTGCAAAGAGGTTTTTCTTTTTTTGTCGGCGTGCCGGGATTCGAACAGGAGATGGGTCGGAAGAGGACACCGTCCTCTTCCGTGAAGGAGAGCAGCGAGTCCTCGAGCGTCGAGAACCGTGGGTTCTCGAAACCTTCGACCGCGCGGGACCCTTTAGGGTGCGCGAGCCGAAGGTTGTTCGATTTCCCGGCTCTTCTTTTTTGAATGAGCTCCTCAGGAGTGCGCGTTCAAATGTTTGCTCGATTTCCCGGAATTGTTTTTACGCTATCAAATTTTTATATCTAAGATGCACTCACCTTCCCTCTCTCCATGTTACAATGATCTCATGGCACGCATCACCTACAATAAACTCATCAGAGACAAAATACCTGATATCATCATCGCAGACAATGCGACACCAAAGATCTCTGTACTGAGTGATGAACAATTCGCCCTCGCGCTTAAGCAAAAGATCGTCGAAGAGGCAATGGAGTTGCTCGAAGCAAAATCGAATGACGACATGATCAACGAGATCTCTGATCTACTTGAGATCGTAGATGCGATCGTTGCGCATCATCACATTGACACGAATGCTCTCATGGAGAAGAAGCGATCGAAGCGAGAGAAACGCGGAGGATTCGAAGAAAGACTTTTTCTTGAATATACCGACGATGAAAAATAAAAAAAATAACAGAGCACGATTGCTCTGTTATTTTTTATTACTCATCACCAACGAGACCAGTACGAACCATAAGCACTACGCTTCAGTGCATAAAACCTTCGGACAAGTTCGTTCTCTTCCCTCTCAATGCGCACGATCTCACGATAGAGATCTTGAAGCTCTTGCTGAGGGGCAGCCTTGCGATGTTCTGCAAGAAGTAGCGCCTCACAATCTTCGACGACCCTTGCCTCACGCGCAGCGATTGCAGCGATCCTCGCATCATATTCGGCGCGCTCTGTCGGATCGTTCGTATGAAGATCTTCAAATGCTGCCTTCTCTAAAGTGCGCTCCACTCTCAGCGCGGCAAGTTTCGCATCCCTATCGGCTTCAACACGTTTGATGTGTGCCTCCTCCGCAGTGCTTCTCGGGCGAGGATCATTCAGCTCGTCGATTCGATGCTGTACCTCCTCCTTATGCATTTCAAGCTGCGTATATGCTTCCTTATATGATGCGCGTTTATTTGCAAATCGCTCGAATATGTTCTTTCCAAAAAGATAATCGACTTTCTTTTGAATCTGGGGGCTCGGATGCATATAATCCTGAGCAAAAGCTGGCGAAGCAGACATCATCGAAGTGAGCGCAACGGCTTTTACCGCATTACGAGCACCCAATGATGCGCCGCGCAATACAGACTTCCACAAAGAAGTCTCGCCATCCTCTACTCCCGAAGTAGGCGCAGCAGCAAATGCCGTTGCGATCATAGACTCGGCCGCCATCTCACGAGAGACTATATGTTCCGACTCAAGTTGATTCGAAATACCCTCTATGGCACCGACTATATCTTCAGCCAATTTGCGCTCCTCGCTTGAATGGCGCTCAAGAAACGCTTGAGCCTCTGATTCTTTGCCACCCACCTCTCCTTCATAACCGCCCTCCTGCTCCCCCTGCGGCGCAGTCGGCTCAAACGCTACACCCTCGTCTCCACCGTAAGCGGCGACAAACTCATCTTGTGGTTTGTGAAATTGCTCTCTCATGGTGCTATTAGTTAGTGTGCTACAAGCTTAGACTCATCTTCACTTTCAACCTTTGTCTCATCTGTATCTTCGCTGTCCCTTGCCTCGATCTCCTTTGCCTCGGTCTCGAGTATTTCGTGGAGCCGATGGAGATTGCCGCGCGCATCAAGCTTTTTCTTCATGCTTGAAACGATCGCATCGAGAGCAAACGGATTTTCCTCAGCAGAATCAATGAAAAGTGCCAACATTCCAAGGTCAAGAAAAGGGATGCGCTCGTACATAAGCTGCTTATCAACATTCGAAAGATGCGAATGCCTAACGACATGACGTGCCTTGACAATGAGTAATGGGTGATGTGACATATATAGCTTTTCTATAGGACATACCCATTATACCACGCTCAGTATGGAAGTAAAATAAAAGACATATTATTTAAATAACAGATAAAGAAACAATGTTACGTAGTTACAAGTCTATATTCCCACACCGTTTCACGTGAAATCCGCCCCCTCCCAACAAAATTGACACAACTGCGTGTACCCAAGGAATAACGTGAGGTTTTCAATTAACAAATCAATATGATCATATTCAGTAAAAGCCGGCGCGAAGTTACATACCGCAAGACAATGGATCTTAGCCAATCGGAGGATACGCGAACAAAACATATTAAACATAGAATAGTTGCAAATTTCACGTGAAACACACTACGCCCATAAACATATACATTGTGACGACAGCACAGTATGCTCAAAGGGCTTAGCCAGCATAAGAATGGCAAAGTTCCACGTGTAACATATGGTGTTCCTACGTAACTTGCACATGAATTCAGTACGATACAATGTTTCGCGTGAAACAGGACAGAATGCTATCATATAGTGTCTATGACAATAAACGGCTCGAACAGTATCTGTGCCTTCAATGTTTCACGTGAAAATGAAACGGTAAGTAAGCTTAGTGTCCGCCTCATTGACACATCTTTTAATGAACAGAACTTTCTCATGGTTTTGAGCGAGTTTTTCTTTTTTTGGACATCGAAATGCGCTACTGCATGATATTCGCTCGTAATAGCACGATCTTCCGATGTTTTGACTTCGACAAAATACAACGTTTCATCCTTATATGCGAGTATGTCGATCTCTCCAACACCGGAAATTGCATAATTTCTTAAGAGAATATCAAAACCATGTTCCTTGAGGTAGCGAGAAGCTAGTGATTCACCGATAGTTCCGATATCAATATTTCTCAGTCGAGCATGCATCAAAATTAGTATATACCAATATGTTTCCCATGAAACATGGCTCAAGGAGAAGCCTGGGGAAGTTTCAGGATGTCCTTTATACACTCTATCCACATGCTTTTCCACAGCCTGCATGAATTTTACCCCTAAGATACGTACTTTTTTCAGCATATTTCATAGCAATAGCAAATTTCTCCACATATTGTCTGTGGATAAACCTGTGTACACTGGGGATAAAGGACATATTATTTTGCGGGGAGGGGAACATTAAGGCGCTTTCACGATCTCATGAAGACACTCTGTGGTGTATGAATGCCAAAAATCCCTGAAGAAACCGTGTTTTTACACTATTCTCGCGTCTTTAAAGAACAGTTATCCACGTTATCCACAGGCTTGTCCACAATGTCTTATTGTATGGTGGCTTATTTAAAGGAAATTTTCCTGCTTAGCTAGTTCTGAGATGTTTTTTCCACATAATGTCTGTGAATAAACCTGTGGATAATGGGGATAAAGGACAAAATGCATATTTATCAACTCAATAATCTTCGGATCCAAGCCTTGCTTGGATCCGAAGGGGAGATATCTCGCGAACTTTGCTCGCGCACCCTAAAGGGACCCGCACGGCAAAGTTCTTCGAGAACCCACGGTTCTCGACGGTGTTTCTTGTGAAACAAGAAACACCTGCTCTCCTCGACGGGAGAGGTACTCCTCTCCCGACCCCTTTCCGTTCGATTCTCCCTACCCGCACAAAAAGAAAAACAGAGGCTTTCGCTCTGTTTTTCTTTTTGTTCGGGTAGGGTGAATCGAACTCCCGTCTCGT
>JAJZQJ010000008.1:42155-62073 GCA_021851895.1 bacterium | reverse complement strand
CCTTTCCCCACCCCCCTCCCGTTCGATTCTTGGCGGAGAGACAGAAAAACAAAACAGCACCAAAGTGCTTTTTTGTTTTTCTGTCTCTCCGCCAAGAATCGAACTTGGATCCGCAGCTTAGAAGGCTGCTGTTCTATCCGTTGAACTACGGAGAGGTCCTCGATGTATCATCGATGTGGGTCCAGCATAACCCAATTTGCTTTTTTTCGCAAAATACGATAGATTATTCAGACACAAGCGCCTTTAGCTCAGTTGGTAGAGCAATTCGTTTACACCGAAAAGGTCGGGGGTTCGAGTCCCTCAAGGCGCACAAAATGACCACCGCGAAGCGAAGCTTCGCGGTGGTTTCATTTTGCACGCCTTGAGGGACTCGAAAGGCGGAGGCCGCGAAGCCGACCGCTGAGGACTCGTCCGAAGCGGACGTGGCCGAGCCGTGGCGACGACCACTTAGTCTTTTGGGTGCCGCGCACCCAAAAGACTTTGTGAGTCGTGCCGAGTCCCGCACAAAATGACCACCGCGAAGCGAAGCTTCGCGGTGGTTTCATTTTGCACGCCTTGAGGGACTCGAAGGACGGAGCCGGTGCTACTGCCGCACCGGCGCTGATTTTATCCGAGCTTCGCTCGTGATAAATCCAGCCGCGCGCAGTCGGCGAGTCCTGGCCCTACCTGCACCCTGTAGTTTCGGAGCGCTAGCGAACGAAAATACAGAGGTGACAGAGGGGCGAGTCCCGGAATCCTATTCTGCGTGCGGAGCACTCCATGAGTCAAAAACCGGAACGGTTTTTCGGCTCCCTATGTATTCAAAATAATAAAAGACCCCACATTCAGGGGGTCTTTTCCTACATCTTCATCTCATCGAATGCATAAGACAAGATATTCAGCATCGTATCATAATTCACCTCGCCCGCAGGAATATTCGGAGTAGTGCCATTGCCTGCTTTTGCAGCTTCTGCAATTGCTCCGAAGATCGTGGTCAGCGATGGGCTTTTGTTCTCTGTTGCAAGATAGAGCGTATTTCCGACTACCTCTATGGTCAGCTCGAACGGTAATTTCATGATCATCTCCATGAAGTTCGGAGTGAGGAGCTCAAAGGTTTCCATATTGTCATTCGGATCAGAGCATACTTGGAATTCCTTGATGAATTCATTGCTCTCCATCTCATGCTTCACCATGCCGTTTGGCGTGAATTGCAGCAAGTGTTTTCTACGTATGAGAATGTCATTATGCTGGATAGGGAGAATGGCCTGTGCGATCAAATAGCTGGTCTTTTGGTTGTTCTGCTTATTTTTCCAGATATCCATCGTGTAGAATTCGACGATCTTGTCTCGGAAGTAGCCGATGACGTGATTATTGATATCAGTATTTCCGAATCGGCCCTCACTGAAGAGTACGCCTTTATTGGGGAGCATCAACCAGCCGAAATCGGGGTTATAGAAGAAGTTATTTTTCGCGGAGAACTCCTGGATGCTTCCCATGAGCGATGCTGCATCCTCTGTCGCCTGGTGGATCGCTGCGAGCTTCCATGAATCTCCTTCGCGCGCAAAGTCCCAGATTTCGGTGAATGCACTCGTATCTTCAAAGAAGATACCGCCAGTTGCTACCTCGACCAGTTTATCATCGGCCTGCGCAGTGAAGCGTACGCTGAAGCGGTCTTTGTTATTCTCGCTTTCGTCGCGCGCATCAAAGATCGTCGCCTCAACGATCTCGGTGATCTCGGTTGGGTTACGGCGACCCTCGTTGTTGAGTACTGCGAGTTCAAGGGCAATGCGTTTGTACATGTCTGGGGTGAGGATCTTTTCGAGTGCAGGAATATCGATGACTCCCCAGGCACGTTGAAATTCGAGGAAGGTATTGCGTGCGAGTGTGATCAGCGTTGTTTTATCCCACGCAGTATCTTGCGTGCTCGCAGCAGAAAGCGCCGCATCAGCTTCCGCGATATGTGCTACTTCTGCTGCTTGGCCAGCGCGCCGTCGCTTGATCGCAGCGAAGACCGCATATCCGAAGAATGCAAAAAACACTATGAAAAATAATGTGTTTTGCACGGGGCATTCCTGGAAGCTACATCCATTACCATGAGAGACCCCTCCTCCAGAGAATCCTCCACCTCCGCCACCGCCTCCTCCACCTCCGCTTGAACCTCCGCCTCCTGCGCGGGCGAGGGCGAATAGTGGCATGGTACTCATGAAGACCATAAGGGTGATTTTTGTGATCGTGCTGCGTACTTTCATCTTTGTATTTTCGCATATTTTTACACAACATGCGATGTGCGTTATAGTGGAGACATGATTCCCGAGATCGACATCATCTACGAAGACGAGAGCCTCCTCGCAGTCAACAAGCCTGCGGGCCTTGTCGTACATAGTGATGGACGTACCGATGAGCCCACGCTTACTGACTGGGTGCTTGCGCGCTATCCGGGAAATGCAGATATCGGAGGACTCCATACACTCGATAGTGGCCGTTATGCCCCCCGCGCGGGCATCGTGCATCGTCTCGATCGTGAGACAAGCGGAGTGGTCCTTATTGCGAAAAGTGATGCTGCGTTTTGGCCACTGCAGCAGCAGTTTATCGCACGTACCGCCACGAAGCAGTATCTTGCGATTTGTGAGGGTTCACCAAGAGAAAAGCAGGGAACCATTGAGCTCCCTATTGGGCGTAGTCGTGCGGATTATCGAGAGTGGACCGTGCCTCCCCACGCGCGCGGAACGCTCAGATCTGCGATCACTGTATACGAGCTACTCGGTATCGGTGTGTCTGATGGCAAGACATTCAGTCTCATTCGATTTCTTCCAAAGACTGGTCGCACCCATCAGTTACGGGTTCATGCGAAGGCGATGGGTTTTCCGATCATCACGGATAGTCGGTATGGTACTGCGCCCGCTTTAGGCATGGAGCATCTTGCGCTCCATGCGGAGCGATTGATGATCACGCATCCTCTAGGCGGCACGGCGCTTGAATTCATCGCGCCGCTCCCTCATGATTTTAAGCACGCGCTCGGTCTGCTTGATATTGAAATATAAAACATCCCTGAAGGGATGTTTTATATTTTTATTGCGCTCCAATAATGAGCGTACTGGTGCTCCCATTTGGTGGTAGTGGAGCCTGGGGAGGGGTGAGCTCTTCTTGAATAGTTGTTACTTGGATATTATGTCGCGTATTGGCGATGAACTCCGCATAGCGAATTCCGTAATGTGTCACGAGTATTACGATGATGGTGAGTGCAAACATCCAGATACCAAAGACCGCGAGACCATAACGAACGAGAACTATCGCTTTTTTGCGCAATACATTCATTCCGCCCAGGAGGACGAAGACTCCAGGGATAGCAATGAGCAGCATGAGTGCAACGATCGCTATGTTAAGAAACGGCGCGGCGTGCGCATAGGCAATGAAATCTCCAACTTCTTTCGTCCGGCTTACAGAGAGTAATGCAGTTGTGCTTGCGGCAGATCCAATGATCATGCCTAGACCGATGAGTGCGAGTATGACGCCGAAGATGATACGAAAACTAGTGCCGAATATTCGTGCGATACGTGCCGCAACAGTATGCATGCGCATTCTTATGCGTTCGCCGGTGTCTTCCTTTTGAGGAGCACGTTTTTCATGATTTTCTTTGTTTTCTTTTCCTCCATATATATCATGTGCTCGCTCTCGTACAGTATCGACGATGGTGTGTAGCGTGACTGGATTTCCATGCATCTCTAGTTTTTCTGCCGTTGTCGATGCTGGGGGAACGATCAGCCAGAGAATGATATATATCGGAATGATCAATCCGAAACCAAAGAACATGAGCACGACGAATGCGATGCGGACCCACGTTGGATCGAGCTCGAGATATGCTGCGATTCCTGCGCAGACACCACCAAGAATGGCATGTTCCTCGTCTCGGTATAAGCGGCGTTCTGTGTGCGGCGCCTTACGGTCAGTTTTCTTTTCTGCTGTAGTGTCACTATCCATCTGTCCGGTCAGCTCGGACACTGTCCCCATAACCGCGATGACTTCATCGATGGCTTTTGAGGTGACGACTGCCTCGTTGCGATTCTTTAGGTGTTCTGCGATACGTGCCTCGATATCCCTAAGTATTTCTTGTCCTCCGGATTCATTAGCAAATGCGGAGCGTATCTCTTCGAGGTAGCGAGAGAGTTTCTCGTATGCCCCTTCCTCGAGGGCAAAGAGTACGGAGTTGATCGAGATTTGAGTTATCTTTTCCATGATATTCAATTAACGGCGAAGTAATGAGACAGAGGCGATGAGATCATCCCAGGTTTTGTCGAGGCGTTGCTTGAGCGCTTTACCTTGCGGTGTCAGTGCATAGTATTTTCTCGGCGGTCCACTTGGTGATTCTTGCCAGCTATATTCGAGGAGGCTATTGTTCTTCATTCGTGTGAGCAGGGGATAGAGCGTTCCTTCGACGATGATGAGGTCGGCTACCTTGAGTGCTTCGATGATGTCGCTCGCATATGCCTTTCCATTTCCGACGGCAAGGAGTATGCAATATTCAAGCAGGCCTTTGCGTAATTGCGCTTTTGCTTCTTGGTCCATATGATCATAGACTAGCATATGGTACTATGTCATGCAAGGTACTGTGCATCTGTAAGTAATAAAGCCTTATGGAGCTTGCCAGAAATCGATATTTGTGATAGATTGACTCCACTATGAATACGGAATTGATCAGCAAAATCACGACGACCCCAGTAAACATGGAGTCGCGCAAGAAGCTCCAGCTCACTGCCGGTGATACGGTACGCGTATGGGTGAAGGTTCTTGAGGATAAGGCGAAGCAGAAGTATCGCTTGCAGGCATTCGAGGGTCTCGTACTCTCGACGAAGCACGGCAGCACCGCAGGTGCAACCTTCACTGTTCGCCGTGTCGCAAGTGGTGTCGGTGTGGAGCGTGTCTTCCCACTTTTCTCTCCACTCATCAATGAGATCGAGCTCGTGAAGCGTTCGACCGTTCGTCGCGCGAAGTTGTACTACGTCCGCGAGAAGGCGGTTCGTGACGTTCGCCGCAAGATGAAGCAGACCGTTATCGGTGGTGGTTCATCAAGCGATTTCGAAACAGCGGAATAATATCCATAAAGAAAAAGGCCCATGAGGCCTTTTCTTTATTTTCGCAGGAGGCGTATACTATCCATGTATGCGATTTTCAATTACGAAGATTCAGGAAGACTTCCCGCAACTTAAGGGGGGAAGTGAACATTATCTCGATTCACAGGCGACATCGCTCACTCCTCGTTCAGTGATCGATGCGCAGGATGCGTATTATCTCAAAGCGCGTGCAAACACCCATCGTGCGATATTCAAGGAGGCCGCACTTGCGACTGATCTTTATGAGGATGCGCGAACAAAGATCGCGAATTTCATTGGGGCCAAGAGAGAGGAGGTCATACTTACGGGTGGTGCTACTGAGTCATCGAACATGCTCGTGCGCATGCTCGACGAGACCCCTGCATTCTGGGGGAGTGGAAAACGTGAGATAGTGACGTCGGTGATGGAGCATCATGCGTCGCTCGTACCGCTTCAGCAGTTGGCGAAGCGCAAAGGGTGCATGCTTTCACATATTCCACTGTCCCCTGGCTCTGTTCGACTGGATGTGAAATCAGTCGAGGGCTTGATATCTGATGAGACGGCGATCGTATCTGTTATGCTCGCGTCAAATGTAACAGGAACGATCAATCCCATTTCTGAAATCGCAAAGGTCGCACATCGTCACGGTGCATTCGTTGTTGTTGATGCAACCGCAGCGATCGGTCATATACCTATGCATGTCGATGATCTCGGGGCAGATGCATTATTCTTTTCGGGGCACAAGATCCTTGGACCAACGGGGGTTGGCGTGCTCTGGGTGAGGAAGGAGATGCTTGAAAAACTTCAGCCCGCAGTATTTGGAGGTCACATGATCAGCGAAGTAACGAAAGATGATGCGACGTGGGGTGATATTCCTGATCGCTTCGAACCAGGGACGAAGAATATCGGAGGAGTGATCGGGCTCGGAGCGGCAGTCGATTATCTGAATGCCGTCGGACTTACGGAGATTCATCGTCATGTTAGTGCATTGACAAAGAGTGCAATAGAAGCACTTGATGCTCTACCTGGTGTGCATGTTGTCGCCGAGCGTGATACCGAGCTGAATATCGGTGACGTTTCATTCGTTTGTGATTTCGCACATCCCCATGATGTCGCGGAGATACTTGGTCGAAATGGTGTTGCGGTGCGCCCGGGTCATCATTGCGCGCTGCCGTATCATGTCGAGCTGGGAATAGCTGCAACGACACGCGTGAGTTTCTATCTTTATAATGATGAGGATGATGTGCGTGGACTCGTTGAGGCGGTTAAAAAAGTAAGAGCGTTATTCGCTGATTGATCATATGGATTCACTCTATCAAGAACATATTTTGGATCACTATAAGCATCCGCGGAATAAGCGTGAGATGGATGATGCTGATGTGGTGCAGCGAGGAAAGAATGTCTCCTGCGGAGACGATCTTACGTGGTATGTGAAGTGGGAAGAGAAGGGTGGGTCGCAGCGTGTTGCTGACGTATCTTTCTCTGGTTATGGTTGTGCGCTATCGCAGTCCGGTGCGTCTATGCTCTCGCTGGTACTTAAAGGGAAGACGAAGGAGGAGGTCGCGGCGCTTACGCGTGAGGATATGCTTGCCTTATTTCATGCTGATATCGGACATATGCGCGAGAAGTGCGCGCTCCTTCCATTATCCACCATAAAGGAGCTGCTTAAGCAGTGACGTGGTATACTTAGGGTTAAGTTAACACTAAATATTATGGAAAAGTCATCTACATTGTTTAAGACGATCTACGGTTTCATTCTCGCAGGACTCGCATTTTCTGGTTATCTCGCTGGGGTGAAGTTATTTACTGCGACCTGTGCCTTCGGTTCACAGTGTCCAGATTTCCTTGGCTACCCCGCATGTTATACCGGTTTCGCAGTTTATGCGATTCTTACAGGAATCATGATCGCGGCACAAATGAAGAATGGTTTCACGAAGAGTCTACTCACTGCAGTCACTGGTTTCTCACTTTTCGGCGCATTGTTCTCTGGATACCTCACTGCAGGAGAGCTTTCCATCTTATTTACAAATGGTTTCGGCGCATTCATGAAGAGTTTGCCACTTTGTTCAGTCGGCTTCATCTTCTATACGATCGTTTTCGTTTTGAGCTTGATGGCAGGAAAGAAGGCGGAAGGTGTTACGCTCCAATAATGAGTAAAAGAAAGCCGGGTATGAGCCCGGTTTTTTTTAATACGATACAGAAGGAACAAAAAACCGTTCCGGTTTAATACAATGCAGAAGGAACCAAAAACCGTTCCGGTTTTTGGTTCATGGAACGCTGCGCGCGCTAAATAGGATTCCAGGACTTGGCACGACGCACAAAGTATTTTCGGTGTATGCACACCGAAAATACTAAGTGGTCGTCGCCACGGCTCGGCTACAGCCGCTTCGGCTGGGAAGCCTCAGCGGCTGGCTTCGCAGCCTCCGCCTTTCAAGTCCTCTCTCGGATCGCAACGATAAACAAAAAAGAGCTTACGCTCTTTTTTGTATCGTTGTGTCCGAGAGAGGACTTGAACCTCCACGGGTTTCCCCGCTACCACCTCAAGGTAGTGCGTCTACCAATTTCGCCACCCGGACATTTATTGTGGAATCACTATAGCAGAACCAAGGAAGAAATCAAGTGCCTTTAAATATTCTTCTAATATGCTAGACTGCATTTACTGAATCGGGCACGTGGCGGAATTGGTACCTGCGGAGACGTCTGTTATGCGTAGATAACGTCCTGTTTGCAAAATTAAATAGAAGTTGGGCACGTGGCGGAATTGGTATACGCGTACGTCTCAGAAGCGTATCTCGCAAGAGGTGAGGGTTCAAGTCCCTCCGTGCCCACAACGACCAAAAACAATGCGGAAGCATTGTTTTTGTTTGTCGTTGCGAGGTACGGAGGGACTTGAAAGGCGGAGGCTGCGAAGCCAGCCGCTGAGGCTTCCCAGTCGAAGCGGCTGTAGCCGAGCCGTGGCGACGGCCACTTAGTATTCTGCGAGCAGGGCGGAGCAGAATACTTTGGGAGCAGTGCCAAGTCCGGAATCTTACTCTGCGCGCAAGGCGCTCAATGAAGCAATAACCCGAAGGGTTTTATGTTTCCCTCTGTATTGTATTCGTATTTCGCATTTCCTCCTTTCTCTGCTATCATCTCCCCATGCCGCCACTCAATCATCTTCTCGCAGCCTCTCGTGATGTATTCAGAACCATGTATGCTAATGGTGATTTTGGGGCGCACACTTCGGCTGTCGCGCGCATGCTCTCCGCGCCAAAGCTATCAACTATTGAACTATTCGGATACGCAGAACAGTATCTTCCGCATCAGGAGGATCTTCCGCACGCACACATGGCTGCATATTTTAAGATGATGCATATGATCGTCGGCCTCTCGACTGCACAGAGAGAGCTCGCGCTCGACGCAGAGGCGTTTTGTTCAAGTGACTCAAATGCGCTCACTATCGATGAATACGCGTTGCGTCAACGTTTTGTTTGGGAGCGAAGCCCTGAACTTCCTGAACCGTTCGATGAATGATCGATCGGTTTTTTCTTTCGTTGACAGTACTTTCGCAAATGCTATAACAGTACAGGCAGTTTTCCTACAGGAGGTCCAGTGTATCTGGCGACCTATGCTCTTTGTTTTCTTTTGTTCATTTCGCTTTCATTCCTTTCCGCGAGAATTCGTCGTGCTGAACGCCGTGTGGCACAGCACATCATCTTCGCTCTCGTCTGCACTGCGGTGACGTGGGGGTCTGCATATATCTTTGTGCACATCTTCGCTGTGCGCACTTACGTCAGAGAAGTACTTCCCCTAAAGCCGCTACTTCGTAGCGATCAGAAGAAGGTCTATGTCCTTGCGATATCAGTGAAAGAAGGTGAGAGCGACAAGAAGGATCTCCATGTTGTCTCGGTGAATAAAGCGGGTGCTCCTGCACTTGTCGTGTTCTCCGAGGGGGAAGCTCGTCTTCTCCCTGAACAGCGAAGCGATGGTGTGATCGAAAAACGCACCACGAAGATCGAGGGTGTTGCGCTCTGGTTCTCTTCGGAGAGTTCCTGGGATGAATACATCATTCGTGTCCCAGAGCGTTCGATCGAGCGCCCGAAGCGTATCGAAAACATCCTTTGAAACAAAGACGCACCGAGGTGCGTCTTTTTTATTTTACGAAATTGAAAAGGGGATATGAAAACAGGAACCGTATCAGTTTTTCGACGCTTCTGCAGCAAAGAATTCTGGTAATCGAAAACACACCCCCTGCGTGCTCATTCCATTTTGTTAAGTACGTGTATTGTGTCGTCGCAAACAGGAGATTTTGGATGCAGTTCGTGCTGCTGGAGTCGCAAGAATTCTAATGAGATGTATGCTTATACATTGAATGAATCTTGCGGCGAAGCAACATGAAATGCGCCAAAATATGCTATTTACCCTGCGTGATGGTAGGGGGATCCCTTGCGAATGCCGAGTCCTCGGTAGACCTGCTCCATTGCCATGATGCGTGCGAGGTCATGTGGGAAGATCATATCGCTAAAAGCAACGACTTGTTGTGCGCGCTCTCGAAGTGCATCATTCATGCCATAGGCGCCGCCAACCGCGATGACAATGCGCTTCCCATCTTGCTCTGCGCGGGAGAGTAGGTCAGCGAATCGTTCGGATGAAAGTTTCTTCCCACGTTCATCGAAAATGATCAGAAAGTCACTTGGTTTGATCGTGATCAGCATTGCCGTACTCTCTCCATCACGGAGCTCAGTTGGAGTTTTTCCTTTACCAGTGATGAGGCGCTCTTCTACATTTTCAGTGCGCGCGAGCTTTGTCGTGTATGCGTCTTTTAGGGGGAGGGCGTCCTCATCCCATTTTCCTCCTCCAAATAAGAATAGAAATTTCATGTCGTAAGCGTAACACGGACGAAGGTGTTTGCAAGAAATTACTTGACAGTTACTAACGTTTTTGGTAGACCTTATCTAGATAAAATTTAAAATATGCCTAATGGCATAGAGTGGAGGCGGTGTGGATTCTCTTTGGCAGCTTTGCCTGCTCTCGCAAGGTGACTTCAGTGGCTGCGTGCTGGACTTCTTCCAGCAGTGCTATTGGCTGTGTGCATTCCTCGTCGCCTTTTTCATCGACGATGTTGAGACGCTCATGAAGATCGTCTATGATGAAAAACATGTTTTACCGAAACATGCACACACACTCGCGGGGATAGCGACACTTTGGATCATCCGTCGTTACGTCGGGAGACAGCATAATTCCTTCCGTATTTTCCGTGATACGAGCATGCGTTTCCGGCGTACGCTCTACGATATCTGGTTCCTTCTTCCGGAACTGCGCCCCGCGGTGGATGACATGCGGAAAGAGCTTGCACCCATTCGCGCAGTAACGTGATGTATTGATCATCCGAGCATTCTTCTCACGAAGGATGCTTTTTGTTTTATCCTTATAGTCCTTGATTTTTCAGAAATACCTGTTATTATCCCTCCATAACCAAAGTAGGTATGGTCCCTCGGAAAAGAGCCAAAGGCTCATATCCAAAGGCAGAGCCCGCAGTGTTATAAAACGAATGGTCCCTATGGTGTAGCGGTTAGCACTAAGGTTTGTGGAACCTTCAGCCAGGGTTCAAATCCCTGTAGGGACCCAGTGAACAAAAAAGACGCGTAAGCGTCTTTTTTGTATTCACCGGGATCCCTACAGGGATTTGAAAGGCGGAGGCCGCGAAGCCGTCCGCTGAGGGTCCGCCCGAAGCGGGCGTGGCCGAGCCGGGGTCGCGAGCACTTAGGCTTTTGCCGGCTCTGCAGGCAAAAGACTTAGTGACTTGTGACCAAATCCCTGCCTCTGATTTTGTATGCGAAGCATTCCTTGTCATCTAAAAAGCCGCCCTCAGGCGGCTTTCCCTATCTGATCATTCCAAAGATCTCTGCGATCTCCTTCACTTCTCTCACGCGCATCCGTTCTTCCGTATCGATCTTGCTCGTATCCATGCACTCCGCCTTCCAGGTGGGGCAGGGGATGAAGATCGCGTGCATCCCGCACTTGAGCGCGGGCACGATGTCCGATGCGAAGCTGTTGCCGACGACGACCGTTTCCCACGGCTCAACGGAAACATTCGGGCGGACACCCTTCCTGTGCTGGTCGATGAGGATGTCGACATAGGTCGAACCATCTTTGTGGTCCACGACGTAGACCGCATCAACTGCTTTCTGTAGGTGATACGCCTCGATCTTCTCGTTCTGCACTTCCTGGTCGCCCTTGGTGACGATCACGATACGATCACCGCGCACACGAAGCGCGCGCAGTAAGGCTCCTGCATTTTCCACGAGTCCGAGCTTGTGGTAGTTCGCGGGATCGAACGCACGTCTTCCGATTTCGCGGCACTCCTCGGCGATCTTTTCGTTGTAGGTGCCGAAGCCCATTTCGCAGAGGGCTTTGTAAGTGAGCGCGATGGCGTCAGGGAAGCGCTGCTTCGAAAAGCCATAGGGCTTTCCCGTCCGAGGGTCGTTTTGCTTGCCGAGCCCCGCATCGATATCTTCTTGCATGCGAATGATCGTCCCTGGTGAGGGGACGCGATTTTTGAAGATGACCGCGAGATACTCGACGAAGTCGAGGATCGGACGGTTGTAGACTACGCAGTTCCACGCGAGGGTATCGTCGAGATCGAAGAACCAGGTGATGGGTTTCTTGAGAAAATCCCAGTTCGCTGCGCTCTGCATGTTGTCTCCTTGTGGGTGAAGTAACTGTCTGTGGTTACTCTAGCGTAACAGTATCCATTGCGCAAGAAAGACCATTCGCCATTTTCTTTTATGGCGTTTTATACACTTAGATGACATTTTTGGGTGGACTGGTAGAATTTTCTTATGAAGCAAATATCGGGGTTTGTATTTTCTCTTTTTGCATATTTCATGGGTACTCATATTGCTTACGCCCACGAAGCATATGTTCTCCCTTACACGAAATTTTGGGATGGTATACATGAACCGTTAAGCGCCCATGCATTCGCCGCACTTCGTGATCCGAATAATATTCGCATTACGAGCATCATTGTGGTTTCTGTCTTTGCTCTCCTTGGACTTAACTTTTTGTTCCGCATGAGTACATGGGGGCAGAAGGCCCATGCATTCCTCGAGCGTTTCGCGAAATACGGTCCACATTTCGTACGTATCACGATTGCGCTCGCACTCTTTTTCTCTGCATTGAGTAATAGCTTTCTTGGTCCGGAGCTCCACATTAGCGCATTCCCTTATGCGTACCTCGTACGATCGGTCCTCTTCGCGATGAGCGGAATGATCGCAGTCGGCTTCATGACAGAGCTCGCCGCTTTTGTTGGGGTCATCATATTCGTCGGCAGTCTCTTTGTTTACGGTCCGTATGTGTTCACTTACCTCAACTATCTTGGTGAACTCATTGTGCTCTCTTTGTTTGGCATGCGCATGTTCTCGCTCGATAAATATTTACTCGGACCGCTGAAGCGCTTCGTTGTGTTTGAGCGCTATGGGACGCTCATTGTGCGTGTCTTGTATGGCCTCGCGCTCGTCTATGCAGCGATCACGGTGAAGCTTCTCCGTCCTGATCTCACGGTCTCTGTTGTTGAGTCATGGCATCTCACACAATTCCACTGGCTCTTTCCGTCGGACCCACTCCTGGTTACACTCGGCGCAGGAATAGTAGAAACGGTGATCGGCCTGTTCATCATCTTTGGTTTCGAGCTCAGACTCACGGTGCTCATTAGTCTCTTCTATATCACACTATCATTGCTCTATTTCAGGGAATTGGTGTGGCCGCATCTTCTGCTCTATGGAATCTCATTCAATCTCCTTTTGCAGCCCGAGATGTTCACGCTCGATCATTTCTTTTTCAAGGAACATCGTCTCTCGATGAAGTGGTGGAAACGCCCGCTTGCTGTGTCTGAACAGGAAAACTAAAAAAGACGCGTTGCGTCTTTTTTAGTTTCCGACTCGGTAGTTCACATGCCAATTATTTTTTACACAGGTGTCATAGGCGTCGGTGAGTGTTGCGAGATCGTCGGCAGTCGGGTTTTCGAGGCGAGCATAGAAGGCATATTTGTCTGGTTCCGGTGTCGAGCCGCAACCGTTGGCGGTGTAGTCCTTTCTGTAGTACATATAGAGGAGTCCTCCGTTGCCTCCGGGGTCAGTCGGAATGCTTGGCATGTACTTCGGGACAAATGCAGGATAAAGATTACTGTCATATGCCTCGATGTATCCTGTCGTCGTCGCTCCCATATTGGTATCAATGAAGAGCATCTCGTTGGCGCGAGCGTACTGTATCATGTCGGATCTTCGCTTTGCGTCCCTCGCTTTGCTTCGTGCATTCGCAAGTGATGCGAGAACTACAGAAGAGAGTAGTCCAATGATCGCGATGACGACCAAGAGTTCGATCAACGTAAAACCAGTCGTGTATTTCCATTGTTTCATAAGCGCGTCGCATCTGGTGTGTGTGCATCAGAGACTATTCTATTATATAACAAATACACAAAATAGTTAGTATCGAGTACGTAAAACAATTAGCGCAGTTTCTTTAGTCCAATTCTTTTTCTCTCTACTTCTACTTCCAGTACTTCCACGTTTACCACATCACCAACTTTGACAATAGTGTGCGGGTCCTTCACGAAGGTGTCCGAAAGTTGCGAGATGTGGATCAGCCCATCCTGGTGGACTCCGATATCGACGAACACTCCGAAGGCTGCGACATTTGTTACGACTCCTTCGAGTATCATGCCTTTCTTGAGATCTTTGAGTGTCTCCACTCCTTCCATGAATGTTGCGGTCTTGAATTCTGGTCGTGGGTCACGGCCAGGCTTTTCAAGTTCGTTGATGATGTCGGTGATCGTTGGAATACCGAATTGTGCATCAACATATTTCGTGGAGTCGATCGTTTTCAGAATGTCTGTGTTTCCGATGACATCTTTAAGTTCAAGTTTCAGGTCTTTTAGTATTTTCTTTACGACGGGATATGATTCTGGGTGTACCCCCGATGCATCAAGCGGATCATCTCCATTTGCAATACGTAAGAATCCTGCTGCTTGCTCGAAGGCTTTGTCTCCTAAGCGGGGGACATCATGTAATTCCTTGCGCACGCGAAACATTCCTTTCTTCTCGCGATGTGCAATGATCGCCTGCGCGACACTTGGAGATAGTCCTGCTACACGTGCGAGAAGCGGACTAGAGGCGGTGTTCACATCGACGCCAACTGCGTTTACGCAGTCCTCGACGACCGCGTCGAGTGAACGCGCGAGATCGGTTTGATTCACATCGTGTTGATATTGTCCGACACCGATCGACTTCGGGTCGATCTTCACGAGCTCTGCAAGCGGGTCTTGTAAACGACGTGCGATTGAGACCGCACCACGAATTGAGACATCAAGATCGGGAAGTTCTTTCGTTGCAAAAGCTGATGCGGAATACACGGAAGCTCCTGCCTCTGATACAACAAGCTTTGCGAGCTTGAGATCAGGTTCTCGCTTTATGAGGTCAATCGCGAGTTTATCTGTTTCACGGGATGCTGTGCCGTTTCCGATCGAAATCAGTGAAACATGGTGTTTCTTGGCGAGCGTTGCCAGTGTTTTCAGTGCACCCTCCCAGTCATTATGTGGTTGGTGCGGATAGATGGTGGTATGATCGAGGACTTTTCCTGTTGCATCAACCACGGCAACTTTCGTTCCTGTGCGAAGTCCTGGGTCAAGGCCCATTGTTATTCGATGCCCTGCTGGTGCTGCGAGGAGTAATGCTTTGAGGTTGCGCGCAAACACATTGATCGCTTCTTCTTCGGCGTGTTCTCTCAATTTTCCCATGAGGTCGGTTTCGAGGTGTGGAAATATCTTTCCCCTCCAAGAGAGTCGGACAGTATCAAGCAGCCAAGAGTCTGCGGGGCGACCGCGATCCTCGATGCGATATTGATCCGCAATGCGTTCTTCACAAGGATTATGTGGATCGGAAAGTTTTGGCCGCTCCTTTTCGCTGTCGAGACGTAGGTTTATTGAAAGTATGCCCTCGTGCTGTCCACGCAAAAGTGCGAGTGCGCGATGAGAGGGGATGTGCACAAGAGGCTCAGTGTAGTTGAAGTAGTCCGCGAATTTTTCTCCCTCTTTTTCTTTTCCACTATTGAGCTTTGCATCAACAACGCCATGTTTCACGATGTAGCCACGTAGGGACTTGAGGAGTTCCGCTTCTTCAGCGAAGCGTTCGATGAGGATTGCACGAGCGCCATCGAGTGCCGATTTTGTATCGGGAACTCCAGGATTCTCTCCAGCCTCGACCTTGAAGGCAGGTCGCAAGAATTTTTTTGCCTCAGTCTCAGGATCCAGTCGGGGGTCGTTGAACAAGCGCTCGGCAAGTACATCAAGCCCTGCCTCAATTGCGATCTGCGCTTTTGTGCGTCGCTTCGGCTTATAAGGGAGATAGAGATCCTCGAGGCGCGTCTTGTCTTCTGCCTGCTGGATAGAGACAAGAAGTTCCGGTGTCATCTTCCCTTGTTCTTCAATAGAGGCAATGATCACTGTGCGACGTTCTTCGAGTTCACGTAGGTAGTGTAGTTTTTCTTCAAGAAGTCTGAGTTGGGTGTCGTCGAGGCTACCGGTCACTTCTTTGCGGTAGCGCGCGATGAATGGGACCGTTGCTCCCTCATCGAGTAATTTGATCGCTGCAATGATCTGGGTGGTTTTTGCTGAGAGCAGTGTTGCAAGTCGTTGCTCGATGGAAGGTAGTTTGGTATCCGTTTGGGTCATTGTCGACATCATACCATGCGAGATGGAACTCGTGAGTTTGGTGCAGGGCCTTGGGTATTCCCTTATGCTATACTATGTATATGAAGAAAAGAGGTTTTACGCTCATTGAACTTTTGGTAGTAATCGCGATCATTGCCTTGATATCGAGTGTGGTACTTGCGGCACTTTCAAGTGCTCGTATGAAGGCGCGCGATGCACAGCGTATTGCGAATGCGCATCAGATCGGACTTGCTATGGAGCAATATGAGATCACCAATGGCACGTATAAAGTTGCGAATGCAGGATCGGGAGGGAATGGCTTCGGTTATATGGTGAAGTCAGGTGGTGCATATACGAATTCGATAATTTCGGAACTCGCTTCATCGAGTTATATCGGTTCCGGTAGTTTGATCGATCCTGTCTATGCAGATAATAATTATTATCTCGGACTTTGTACATCAACGAGCGCATATGCACTCTATTTGAAAGTCGAACAGCCATATTTGCAGACTGCGACAACTACCATCGCCAGTGCTTGCGATGGCGCGAATGCAATTGCTGAGGGCTTCAATTACGTTGCAGGTTCAGGGGGTGATGCATTCGCCGCAGTAAGTGGTGGAGGGGTAGGTGGCGGCTCTCTTGTGGGTGCGCTGGGTAATCTCGTCTTCGCAACAACCTCAAACCCATCGACGAATAATGATGTGCTCAACGGACTCGCGGTTGGAAGTGATGGATTCTATGGGGTGGGTGAAGCTGCGATTGCGAGTGGTAACTGGGGGTGGCGTATGGAAAAAAGAAGTTTATTGGATGGGGCGCTGATCTGGGGCGTCAATTCCGCACCGTCGGGTCTTGGTGATAAGCCATATGCCACTGCTGTTGGTACTGATGGGGTGTATTTCGTTGGATATGATTATAACGGAGGTGGTTATTATCAATTCCGTATCGAGAAGAGAAATCTGAGTACGGGAGCAATCATTTGGACACAAACGCAGCATGTCACTCCGTTGGGATACGATATTCTCCGCGCGGTCGCGGTTGGAAGCGATGGATTGTATGTCGCAGGGTCGGTCAATAATAATACGAGTTGGCGCATACAGAAGAGGAATCTTTCGACGGGCGCGATCATATGGGATAAGTCGCTCGACCCATCTGGGGGAAGCGATGCGCCTACCGCGATGACGGTTGGTACTGATGGTGTCTATACTGTAGGTTACGCATCGGGCAACGCATATTGGTATATGGAGAAGCGTAGTTTCACTGACGGGGCAGCACTTTGGACCCAGACAAGTAACCCTTCAAGTTATGCCGATACGCCAAATGGGGTCGCCGTCGGAGCCGATGGCGTGTATATCGCCGGATATGATATGGTTCCAGGAAATGGTAATCAGGAGCTGCGTATGGAGAAGCACAGTCTCGTTGACGGAACATTGATTTGGGCGAAGAGTGATAATCTCAGTACGGGAAGTGACGGTTATTATTCTGTTGCGGTCGGGAGTGATGGCGCATATGGATGTGGGTATGACTATATTCTTGGGAATTTTGAAATGCGTATTGAGAAGCGTTACCTTAGCGATGGTAGTGTCCTCTGGTCAAAGGCAAGCAATCCTTCATCGGGAGAAGATGGGTGTAATGCTATTGGTATAGGCGATAGTGCTATCTATGTGGGAGGACATGACTCAGTTGTTGGGAATTTCGAATTCCGATATGAGGCTTACAATTAGGAGTACTTGAAACACAGGTCACAAGGTATTTGTTTCTTGTTCATAACATCTCAAATAAAAATATCCACCATTGTTATCGTGGATATTTTTATTTGAAACTGTTCTCCATTTCTGCACAGAGTGCATCAAGTATGAAAAGGTGCATTTCCTGGATGCGCGAACCATCATCAGAGGGAATGATCATTTCAGCATCGCACATACCTTTGAGTTTGCCGCCGCCTTTACCGATGAGGGCGACCGTCTTCATTCCCATTGTTTTTGCTTTCATTGCACCGCGAATGACATTTTCAGAGTTGCCGCTCACAGAGAGTGCGACATAGATATCACCGGGTTGACCAAATGCTTCTACCTGTCGCTCGAACTCTTCTGCGAATCCATAATCATTACCGATCGCGGTAAGGAGTGAAGGGTCTGACGCAAGTGAGAGGGCAGGGTACGCTTCGTGCTCTTTTTGGAATTTCACGACGAATGCAAGTGCGAAGCGTTGTGCTTCTCCTGCGCTTGCGCCATTACCTGCGACGAGGATCTTCTTGCGCTCTGGGATCGCAGCCGCAAAGATCGCCGCGGTGCTACTAAAGCCCGAGTGGAGTGCTTCATCGTCATGCATTGCCATAACGACATGGGCCAGGCTATCGATGTGCTCTTTCATAAAATAAATATACCATAAATATGAGAGATTCGTTATGCTTTCCTCGCTCTGTCTCTGGTGCTATGCTATATGCATGAAAGTACTCATTTTCGGAAACCATCCCGAAAAGATAACAGATTTGCTCAAAGAGATAGGATTCACGATCGTAGAAAAGGATCCTGAGTTCGTCGTCAGCTTCGGAGGAGATGGCACACTTGTGTTGTCTGAATTTGTTTATCCCGGTATTCCGAAGATCGTCCTTCGAGATAGTAATATATGTAAGATGTGTAAATATGCATCTGGGGCGCTCGAGAATCGTGAAGTGCTCATGCGCGTACGGAATGGATCTTATCGCATTGCAGATGTCTGGAAGCTTGAGGCGACGGCAAACGGCCGTTCGCTCATAGGCCTCAATGATATTACGGTGCACAATGTTGATCCGCGCCACGGTATACGTTATAAGATCACTGTCGATGGTAGTATGGAATTGCATGAAGTCATCGGCGATGGTGTTGTCGCTGCAACGCCATTTGGCTCAACGGGGTATTACCGAAGTATCACCGATAGCTATTTCGAGACTGGGATAGGACTCGCTTTCAACAATAGTACGGAGCAGGCCGATCATGTCGTGCTGAGAGAAGATCGCGTTATAAAGATAGATATCGTTCGTGGTCCCGCGAACATTTATGCGGACAATCAGGACGACTTCATACACCTTGCGACAGGGGAGAGCGTTGTTGTGAAGAAGGCTATATCTCCTGCGAGGATAGTTCGAGTCATCTAAAAAAGGAACAGCGTTCCTTTTTTGTTTGTTATAATATGGTCTATGATTCCGCTCGAGGTGAAGTTCGATCATTTTGACTGTACGCTTATGCTGTCTCTTCCTGTGCAAGAGATTCCGCTGCCTGTGACTCATGAGGCGGATCGACGCGGGTTTGCATTGAAGCGAGAATTCCATATCAGTGTCACCGTTTCAGAGAATGCACGAAAAGTACGACTTGCTGTCGATGAGCTCGGTCAGCGTGAGGAGACACTACAAAACCTAGAGACTCTCGCTCACACATATTCATGGGAGTATGCACATACGGGTGATTATTCGGTTCACGAAGAATCGTACTCGAAGCAGCGATTGCTCTCGACGGGGAAAGTGGGTGCGCGACCACACATGCGTCGAGCGATCGTGGAGAGAGTCATGCTCCCTGATCTTGCGAGATACTATGCAGCACTCAGTGCGCTGCTCGGAGTTGCATTCACCGTTCCTATTCCTCATGTGTCCTTGTATACATGGTCTGACGCGGAGGAATTTGCCTCAAGGGGAGTGGGCATATCATCAGCTGCCGATTTCGAACAGACGATGATCGCGAGACTCTAAACCGCACCTTCTTTGGACCCCCTCCTTTGCTGTGGCTCTATAAAGCCATTACAGCGCTTAAATTCGTGTTAGTTTCATACTATTGCCAAAAGGCAAAAAATAGTGTATAATTTATCCCAGCTCGTACCTTCTCAACTTCACCTTTTCGAAAGGAGGGAACCATGATTCCCAAGCTTCTGCGGCTCTTCGCCGTCGTCTTCGTCTTCCTCGGTCTCACCGCTTGCGGCGGTGGTGGTGGCTCCACGCCCCCGCCTCCTCCGCCTGCGAAGACCCACACCATCACCATTACCCTCGGCACGGGAGTGCACACGCCCTCCACAACGCTTACGGTGAACGACGGTGCGGACATCACGATCCCGTTCACGCTCGACCCGGGGTACACGACACTCCTCGTCACCGGCGGCAACGGCACGCTCACCAACCTCAGCTACACGCTGACCAAGGTGA
>JAJZQJ010000008.1:0-42145 GCA_021851895.1 bacterium | reverse complement strand
ACGCTTACGGTGAACGACGGTGCGGACATCACGATCCCGTTCACGCTCGACCCGGGGTACACGACACTCCTCGTCACCGGCGGCAACGGCACGCTCACCAACCTCAGCTACACGCTGACCAAGGTGAGCGCGAACATCGCCCTCAACGCGACCGCGACGGCGCCCATCCTGACCCACACCATCACCATTACCCTCGGCACGGGAGTGCACACGCCCTCCACGACGCTTACGGTGAACGACGGTGCGGACATCACGATCCCGTTCACGCTCGACCCGGGGTACACGACACTCCTCGTCACCGGCGGCAACGGCACGCTCACCAACCTCAGCTACACGCTGACCAAGGTGAGCGCGAACATCGCCCTCAACGCGACCGCGACGGCACCTGTCCTCTCCCACACCATCACCATCACCCTCGGCCCTGGCGTCCATACGGCGTCCACGACGCTCACGGTGAACGATGGCGGGGACATCACGATCCCGTTCATGCTCGACACGAACTACGCGAACCTTGCGGTGACGGGTGGTAACGGTACGCTCAGCGGCCTCATCTATACCCTCACCAACGTGAAGGCAGATGTGACGCTCAATGCGACCGCCACGCTGATCGTCGTCAATCACACCATCACCATCACCCTCGACTCCGGCGTCCATACGGCGTCCACGTCGCTCACGGTGAATGACGGTGGGAATATCACGATCCCGTTCACGCTGGATGCCGGATACACCAATTTCATGGTGAACGGTGTCGCGGCGAGCCTCAACTATGTCCTCACCAACGTGCGGGCGGATGTGACGCTCAATGCGACTGCGACGGCGCCTGCGGTGACCGACATTCCTGCGACCCGCGGGAAGATCGTCTTCGTTGTCGCCCCCGATGTGCTCACGGACATGACTCCGCTCATCAATCAGTTCATGAGTGCGGTGTCTGTGGATACGAATTGCGACAGCATCCTGCTGTCCTCTCCGACCACTCCGACCGAGATCCGGAACTACCTGCAGGGGATCGGCACCGATCTCCGCATGGCGTTCTTCATTGGGAACGTGCCGGTGATCTACCACAACAATGGTGGCATCATTCAGCTGAGCGATCACTACTACCGCGCGCTGCGTTATCCCTATGGCTCGGTGTACACCGATGCCAATGGGCGGTACGTCGTTGATGTGCCGACTGATTCCGGTCGCTATTATTCTTGGCGGCCGACGAATCTCGTCGCGCGCATCATCGGTCTCACTGCCTCGACGCAGCTCACGGACATTCGCGCATTTCTGGAGAAGGATCTCCTCATGCGCGACAACCTCACGGGCTACGTCCGCGGTACGACGCTCGTCAATGCGACGAGTGACATCGTCATCGATGGTGCCGCAGTCCTCAACGAGTACGTACAGCATCCGCTGTTCGCGCAGAGCGAAGTCAATTTCGTTCCGGATACGACTGCGCAGGCCACTAAGGATGCGTTCTTCGCCTCGCTTTACCGCGGGGAGGAGATCAGTCAGGTTCTCATTCACGGCGCTCCGACGGCGATCGGTTTCCGCGGCCAGACCGCCGGAGACGAGATCCTCGTGAATTCGGATACGTTCAAGGACCCGCAGATCCATGCGAAGTACATTTCGCTCGACAGCTGTTCCACTGGGAACTTCGCGACCGACAACTTCCTCGCGGGGAATGCGCTTATGGGCAACGCGTACACGCTGCTCGTGACCGCTAATACGGTTGAGACGCTCATTAGCGATCAGTATTTCTCCACACAAGCCAGGACGCGTAATTTCGTTCTCGGCGTGGGGCGTTCGCTCATGACTTCTTACCCGTACGCTTTCGGCGGAGAGCCGACGCACTACTTCGGCGACCCCACGGTGAAATTCCGTGCCGCCGATCTCAGTCAGCCGCATGCCCAGATGGTGTTCGCTGCGAAGCGTTACCACCAGGAGTTCTCCGAGAATTTCGTGTTCAACACGGACAGTCAAGGAGAAGCGCTCACTCAGGATCTCGTTATCAGTAACCCTGGTAACAGCGATCTCGTGATCAAGACGACTTGGCGCGCGATCGATTCCGCTCTGGTCAATGGCCAGGTTGGAGATTTCCTGAATGGCAATGGCTTCTATTTCCCCGATTACGCATTTTCGGAGGGAGCCAACTTCAACTGCACGATCACCGTCCCCGCGGGGACGTCGAAGGTCATCAAGGTCGCTTTCGAACCCTACCAGGGTACGACGAGCGGAAACGGCCAGAAGCTGGCCGGGCAGTATCAGAGCTCGATGACCCTCTTTTCGAATGATCCCGAGATCGGAAGTTTCGAGATCGTGTTTCATGCGAATGTGAAGTAATACCTTTGCGCCGACGAATGTCGGCGCATTTTCTTTTCATGTTATGATATGACCATATATATGAATGAAGAGAAATTCGAACGCGCGATCGAGAAGGTGTTTGAGGAGCCCGCAAAGCTGCTTGAGGAAGGTATCGAGTTCATCGAGAAAGAAGAGGAGGCGCTCGTTAGCAAGAAGCCTTTTCGTGTCGCTGAAGAATATTGGGAGACGATAGGTCCAGGTCTTACGACAGGTGCGGCCGATGATGATCCATCAGGCATCGCGACATATTCTCAGACGGGGGCGCAGTATGGACCACAACTCCTCTGGCTCTCCGCTTTTTCATTCCCATTCATGGCGGTCGTGCAAGAGATGTGCGCACGTATCGGGCTCGTCACTGGTCATGGACTCGCTGCAAATATCAGAAAAAGCTATCCTCGTTGGGCATTGTATCTTGTGACGTCAGTGTTGCTTATCGCAAACACATTCAATATTGGCGCTGACTTTGGTGCTATGGCTCAGGGCGTGCAGCTCATCTTCCCTCATTCGAGTTTCGCATTTCTCGTCATTGGTTTCGGTGTGCTCAGTGTGCTATTACAGATATTCACGACATACGCACGATACGCGAAGGTACTGAAATACCTCTCCTTCACATTGCTCGCATATATTTTCGCAGCGCTTTTGAGTCGACTCGACTGGAACAGTGCTCTGCATCATCTCATTATCCCTTCGATCGCTTTCGATAAGCAGCAGATACTTTTGATCTGTGCGATTCTCGGAACGACGATTTCTCCATATCTCTTCTTCTGGCAGACCGCGCAGGAGGTTGAAGAACAAAATCTTCAGGGTCATGAAGACGAGTCGTTGTGGAAGCAGGATATAAGTAGGGGAACGATCACAAAGATGCGCAAGGACGTATGGACAGGCATGTTCTTCTCGAATGCGGTGATGTTCTTTATTATCGCTGCTGCTGCGGGTACATTGTTTACGCATGGAATTCATAATATTGCGACCGCCGCAGACGCCGCACTCGCACTTCGTCCTTTTGCTGGTGAAGCAGCATTTTACTTCTTTGCTATAGGTATCGTTGGTGTTGGCATGCTCGCAATTCCAGTACTCGCGGGTTCAAGCGCTTACGCAATATCGGAGAGCTTCGGGTTTAAACATGGATTATATCGAAGGCTCAAGGAGGCGTACGCATTCTATGGGGTCATCATTGTTTCAGTATTGATCGGTATCATTCTCAATTTCATCGGTCTCGATCCGATGAAGGCACTCATCTATTCAGCGGTTGCAAATGGCATCGTCGCGCCAATTGCACTCATCTTCATTGTGAAGTTGAGTAGTGATGAGGGCTTGATGGGTGAATATGTGAATTCTCGTTTCGTGAGGATCATCGGCTGGGTGACTATCATCTTGATGGCTATAGCCGGTATCGCTGCGATCGGAGCATTGTTCGTGTAAAAATAAAACAGGGCTTGCCCTGTTTTACTCTTGCCAAAAATATGATTGTGTGTTAGAGTATGTTCAGGTTTCTTTCATGGAGGTGCTCATGCACATCAAAAAAATGGCGACCCTTCTGGTCTCCGTGGCAATGCTTTCCGTCCTCTTCGCGTGCAGCGGCAGTGGCGGCGGTGGTGGCGATCGCGGCTCCGTCTCGACTGACGGTGGTGGATCGATCACCGTGACGACGCAGTGCGACACGGGCAGCGCAATCAACCCGACGAGTGTCCAGGTGAATTCGGGTGGCACACCCGTCTTCAACATCACCCTTCAAGATGGATACTCCATCTCGACGATCTACTGCAATTCCGGTGGGACACTCATCGGGACGCAATTCACGATGGGCCCGGTGAGCGCTGCGGACAATGTTCACGTGGTCACGCAGGGTCGCTACGTCGGCGCCGCGCCGAAAGTCAATAACGGAATGCGCGTGCAAGCGGGTGACTCGATGAACATCCAGGAAATCCGTGCGACGCACAGTATTTCTCGGGCACATCTCATGGATGCTCCGCTCTCGTGCCTCGTCATGGCCGGGGGAGAAGACGTGAGTCTCGTCCTCGAGACCACGGTCTTCGGGAAGAAGATCGAGATTCCGATGTCCTCGTCGACATCGGGAGTGCATGAGGCGCAGTTCTCACTGCGTGACGTAGTGGAGTGCCCAGCGGACGTGAAGTTCCCGCACATGCTTCAGTTCTCCGTGAAGGAGAAGGGGGGCGAGAAAGAGAAGGCTGCGATCTTCATCGCCGTTCACGAGTAGGCCAAGCAAACCGCCCTTATGGGGCGGTTTTTTCATTCTTCTTTTATGCTGATCTTCGGACGTTCGGTTTCTGTTTTCTTTGGGAGAGTGATCGTGAGTACTCCGTTTTTTGTCTTTGCCTCGACGCGGTCGTTTTGCACTGGTGAGGGAAGCGATACCGTACGAGAGAAGGCACCTTCCTCTCGCTCAAGGCGATAAAATTCGGAATCCTTTTTGCCCTCCTCTTCCTCTTTAACTACATGTCCAGAGATAGTAAGGAGATTATCTTCAACTTCGATATGGATATCCTTTGATGCGACCCCGGGTACGTTCGCAGTCACAATGATGGACTCTCCTTTATCGCTTACATCGATTCGAGGGAATCCGATGATCCTTCCCGAGCGATCCCCGAAGATTCCAGGAAAGCGAAGATCGTTTCCAAAGAAGTCGTCGAAGAAGTTGTCGTGATAAGGCATGAGATGTTTCGACATTGCTATACAAGTTAACTATTATACACATATTATATACCAGTAGCGATGCCCCGCGACTGTTATCCACAGTTTGTGTGCGCTGGAAATACCATGTAAACTCTAGATAAGTAGCCGCTTCGTGCGACAAACTTTCTCATGCGCACCACCTCGACACACGCGAAATTGTTCCTTCTTTCTGGGGCACTCTGCTCTGGTGCCGCTTTTGCACTCGCATTTACTGCGTCGCTGCCCTCTGTCGATCGTACGTCGGTCGTCGCGAGTGTTGCAAATGGTGCTCCTATTACGAATGAACTTCCTCAGTCAAATAAGATCTCGCTTGAAGATTTCGCCGCATTATCCATGCTCGACGGTTCTCATGTGAGTGTGCTTGATGCGCCGATCACTGATGATCGTATGATCGATGTCGATCTCGATAAGAAGATACTTACCGTCGCGGAGGGGACGACGACCATCGCTGCATTTCCGATCCTCTCCATAGGTCGACCGGGGACATTCTGGGAAACTCCGGCTGGAGACTATTCTATAAAGACCAAAGAGGTGAAGCATCTCTCCTCGATCGGAAATACTTGGATGCCGTGGAGTATGCAGTTCTATGGGAACTTCTTCATCCATGGCTGGCCAACATATCAAGATGGAACCGATGTGCCAAAGGGGTATTCGGGTGGGTGTATACGACTTTCAACGACGGATGCGAAGACACTCTTCGATATGGTAAATGTAAATACAAGAGTGCATGTGATCGGAGGTACATTGCCGCTCTCGAATGAATCGATGCACTATTACATGAAGGACATCGGAGCATTGCCGAATATAAGTGCGCAGGCGTTCTCTGTGTTCGATGAGGAGACCGGACAGGTGCTCTGGAGTCATGGTGAAGATGAGTCAGTGAGCCCAGGACATCTCGTTGCACTTATGACCGCGCTCGTATCTGTGGAAACTGTTGATCAATATAAATATGTCGACTTCGAGAAATTGCTGACAGGAAAGAATGTTGCTGCTGCGAAAGCAACTGATATCGGAGCAGTTCAAGTGGGTGCATTGCTCTACCCACTCCTGTTCGACGGTAACGATGTTGCAGCAAAAGGGATCGTCAAACTTCGTGGAGATAAGGTCTTTCGAGATTACATGAACGAAAAATCGAAAGCGATCGGTATGGTGCATACTGCTTGGTCTAGTGGTACGAGTGCGACGTTGTCGACATCAACCCCAAGAGATCTTGCAAAATTGCTCACTTATTCTGATACGCAGAAAAGTTTTCTCATGAAGACAACGCTCGTAGATGAATATTCATTTGAACCTTTCGGGCAGCCGCGTTTCTCATGGAAGAACAAGAATGATTGGCTTGATGATGCGACGTTTAAAGGGGGTTTGTCGGTTAAGGAGAAGGATGGTAGTGCAAATACACTCGCTTTATATGATTCCCCAGTTAGTGAGTTTGGTACGCGCAAGTTGGGATTCGTGATCATCGGGAGTGCTCATCCTGACGAGGATCTCTCTGCGTTACGAGCATATTCAAGTTCACATTTCTTTTACGGTTCGCAATCGGGAGTCGAGGCTGTGTATGCAGCAACATCGGATCTCGCGGCGCGTGTTGAGGAAATGAAGTTGATCAAGGGTCAGCTACTCAATTAAAAAATCCGCAGCGCGGGTTTTTTAATTGAAAAACTCGCCGTGAGGCGAGTGTGCTTTATGTTAAACCTTGAAAGGACCGAAGCAGGCAGAGAGGTCTCCCTCGCGAATAGCAGCGAGACTGATGCCGCAGTAGTAGACTCCCTCGGTGCAGATGCCCCCATTACGGCAGCATGGCGAACCGATGAGTTCGGCGGCGATTTCTACCCCAGGAACCTCTGAAGCAAGCATCGATTCCCTCAAGAGGAGTGCGCCCTTGCGAATCTCGCCCTGAGCGAGCTTGCACGCACGCTTCGCTTGCTCGTGCGCGAATCCGTTGATCGGAGCGAACTTACGGTAATTCACTACTGCGCCATACGGAGCAAGTGCGAGTACGAGGCTTTCGGGGAGAAGTGTGCGCAGGGTATACCATTCTTCCATGTAGGCAAGTACGACATCCTTCTGGACACACGCTTCAATGACAGGAGGCATATAGAAGCCACCGGTAAAGCGAGGTTCCGTACGGCGGATCGAGCGATGCCTCTGGTCTTGCCCCATAGTTGCAACGGAATATTCGATTTCCGAATGGACTTCGATTCCATTGTTGTCCATGTACTTTGGCCGATAGGGAAGGAGGTCTACGGGAGACATATCCTGCTCATCGGGGACGATGATCTTACGGAAATCCCCAGTGTGTCCGATGAATCGGGCAACGGGTTCGTTCGAGAGGTGCGGAGTGCCTGTGAATTTCGGAACGAAGTCATACGCACGACGAGACTGCTCGTCGAACATATAGCCGATATCGGGCCAAAGTTCGAGTACGATGTCACGCATTTTGTCCGTGAGCGCACGCATCTCTGGAGAGTGTGCCGTGTGCCATAGTGAGAAGATGGCCGTGAGGCTGAGCGTGATGTCGGTGCCACTCGGGAATATCGTCGGGACAAGCATGCGCAGTTGCTCTTGGGCAAAATTGCGCGCGCCACTCTTTTCGAGGACGTCCATCTTTATGTATGGACGTTCCTCCTTTGCCCATAGCTTCATGAGCTGCGTGCTCTCATCGAGGTGTGACGCATAGAGATGAAGGCCCTTCTTGATGAAGCTGAGGGCTGCCTCAAGCTGTTTCGCATCCAGGGTCCAATACGTCTGCATGTGCTCGGTGAGTGCGGCGATATCGGGGTTCCCGAACATGTCATTACAGAAACGACCGCTACGTTGGTCGCTATTGTAGTAGATGTTCGCGAGGTGTGCTCCGAAGGTAAAGCCGTTGACGGAGAGGCCGTCGATAGCGAACGTGAGGTTCGTGTGTGAGAGCGTCGTATGGTGTGAGACTTGGAAGAGCCCCTTGCGTACATCGACGCCGGGCGCGCCCATCTCGGGGATGTGCGGATTCTTGCAGACACCAGCGGCATGCTTGGCCATATGCGTCGCAGGGTTCGAGGGATACTGCATGAGTGAAACCGTGAGGCTCATTGAGGCTCCTTGATGAGAACGATCTTTCGTCATCTTATAGGTTCTTCTGTAAAAGTCAAAACGGCACGTGTTGAATGTTTCTTGGGGCAACCATCATCTATTCTTCATGTGTATTAATGTAAAAACTACCATTTTCTATGTTAAAATAGTCGCATGACAGAAAATGACACCATTGTTCGTTTGCAGAAATATGTTCGCGCGGCGAATTATCTCTCCGCGATACAGATTTATTTACGAGATAATTTCATGCTCAATGAGCCGCTCGCGGAGGAGCATATCAAGCCACGTCTTTTGGGTCACTGGGGCAGTGTTCCTGGTATCAATTTTCTTTACGCGCATCTCAATCGTTTGATCATTGAAAAGAATGTCGACATGATGTTCGTCCTTGGCCCAGGACACGGTTTTCCTGCACTCCAGGCGAATGTTTTTCTTGAGGGTTCGCTCACACAGTTTCATCCGACGATATTGCGTGACGAGAAGGGGATCGGCGAGATCGCACGCAAGTTCAGCTGGCCATACGGATTTCCGAGCCATTCTAGCCCAGAGACTCCAGGTGTCATTTTGGAAGGAGGTGAATTGGGCTATTCGCTCTCATCTTCATATGGTGCAGTGCTCGACAATCCCGAGCTCATCGTCACTTGTCTTGTCGGTGATGGTGAAGCAGAGACCGCTTCGCTCGCGACGTCGTGGCATGCGAACAAGTTCATCAGCCCAAAGAAGGATGGTGCAGTACTACCCGTTCTTCACCTCAATGGGTACAAGATCTCGGGTCCTTCGATTTTCGGTCGAATGAGCGACGAGGAGTTGATGGATCTCTTCCATGGATACGGCTATGCACCGATGATCGTCGATGAGTACAAGGGAGACGTCGATCTTCAGATGATTCGCGCCCTTGATCAGGCTTATGAAGAGATCCGTATGATCCAAGAAGCAGCACGCTCGGGTGTCGAGGTTGTTGCCCCGAGGTTCCCGATGATCATCATGCGTACTCCAAAGGGCTGGACGGGAATCAAAGAATTGCAGGGCGAAAAATATGAGGATAATTGTCTCTCTCATCAGGTGGTTGGTCTTGAGACACGCACTGACCCAGAGCAGCGCAGCGCAGTCGAAGGTTGGCTTCGATCGTATCGTTTCCATGAGCTTTTCGTCGACGGTAAATTCATTGATGACATCATGTCACTCGTACCGAATGAGTCGTTGCGTATGGGGAGCACAAAGCACGCATGTACTGCGACTCGTCAGCTTCTCGCGCTTACGCTCCCTGAGGTACCACTCAAGGATAACGATCAGCGAGGTATTGCCGTAGCAAGCTCGATGAAGCAAGTAGGTCTTTATCTGGGAGAGGTCATGAAGGCGAATCGTGAGCAGGGGAACTTCTCACTCTTTTCTCCAGACGAGACCTATTCAAACAAGCTCGACGCAGTGTTCAAGGAAACGACAAGATCGTTTAATTGGCCGCGTAAGCCATGGGATAAGGATCTTGCCCCTGGTGGTCATGTCTATGAAATGCTCTCGGAGAATACGCTTCAGGGTATGATGCAGGGATATATTCTTACGGGTCGTCATGGAGTGCTCGCATCATATGAAGCATTCGTTCAGGTGATCACCAGTATGGTCGATCAGTATGCGAAGTATCTTCGCATCTGTATTGAGCTGCCATGGAGGGGTGACTGTCCTTCGGCGAACTATATTTTGACCTCATCGAGTTGGAGGCAGGATCATAATGGATTTTCTCACCAGAACCCTGGTTTCATCTCAGATATGCTTTCCCGCCATGGTGATTTCATCCATGCGTACTTCCCGGCAGATGCAAATTCTTCGGTGCTCGTCATGCAGCATTGTCTCGCATCGAAGAATTCGATAAATCTCATCGCGGCAGGAAAGACCGATGAGCCATTATGGCTCACTCCGGATGAAGCAAAGGAGGAGTTGAAGCATGGCCTCAGTATTTGGAAATTCGCAAGTGACGAAGATCCCGAGATCGTGATCGCTGCTGCGGGAAGCTATGTGGTCAAAGAGGCGCTCGCCGCAATCGACATCGCAAAGAATGAGTACCCAACCTTGCGCGCACGATTTGTGAATGTACTTGAGTTTTCGGCATTGAATGGTATCGGGGGGACGGATTGCGAGCCACCGCGACCGCATTTCCATGAGTTCTTTACTCAGGATAAGCCAGTCATCTTCAACTTCCATGGTTACCCAGAGGCAGTGAAAGCGATCCTCTTTGATAATCCTCACGAATCATATCCAAATCGTTTCCATGTGCATGGTTACAGTGAGAGCGGTTCAACGACGACACCATTCGATATGATGGTGCGTAATCAGACGAGTCGATATCATCTCGTCATCGACATCTTTAATACGCTCGCAGAGCGCGATTGGATCGCACGAGATTTCGGAGCGGGCATCGTTGCAAAATACGAAGAGAAGCTTCGCCAGCATCGTGCCTATATTATTGAGCACGGAATGGATCCGGAAGAAATCGACGCATGGACATGGAACAGGTGATCGTCAACATAGGAAGTTCGTCAAAGAAGTACGCGCTTTTTCGTGGTGACGAGAAGTCTCTCGTTTGGCATTTCGAAAAGGTTGGTCAGGATTTCAAGCTCGCGATCACTGATGGTGAACGTAGTGAATACGCCATAACGAGCGAGGAGTATCAACATGCAATCGATCGTGTTATCGCTGATTGTAAATTGAGAGGGATCGACCAGATCGGCGCGATCGCCGTGCGTACGGTTGCACCAGGGGAGTATTTCGCCGAGCACCGCATTGTCGATGATGAGTTCATGGAGCGTTTCGCTGCACAGGAATATCTTGCACCGCTGCATATCTACCCTGTGCGTCTCGAGCTCTCGCTCATCCGCAATGCACTCCCTGGCGCACGAATCGTGGCCGCATCAGATAGTGCATTTCATAAGACGATGCCACGTGTCGCGAAGACGTATGGACTCGCGGAGCATATCGTTAGTGAGCATGGATTCGCGCGCTATGGGTATCACGGGCATTCCGTGGCCTCAGTATGGGAACGTCTCAATCAGTATGAAAAAGAAGCACCTCTCGGACGTACGATCGTTTTGCATCTTGGTAGTGGCGCGAGTATTACTGCGCTCCGTGATGGCGCGACCGTAGATACCTCGATGGGATTCACTCCACTTGAAGGTCTCATGATGGGGACGCGTAGCGGTTCATTCGATCCGAGCATCGTCTTTGCGCTGCTTACAGCAGGGAAAGGCAGAGCGGAAATCGAAAGTATCTGCAATAAGGAATCAGGTTTGCTCGGACTCTCTGGAGCAAGTAGTGATATGCGTGACATCATTCGATTAAGCGGGGAGGGTGATGAGAAGGCTGGGCTTGCGCTCGATCTCTTCGTATATGAGGTGCTAAAGACCGTGGGAAGTTATGTCGCAGTTCTTGGTGGGCTCGATGCGCTCGTGTTCACTGCGGCGATCGGAGAGGGCGCCCCTGTAGTCCGTGATCGTATCATTGATGGACTGCGAGGCCTTGGTCTTTCGATCGACCCCGTACGCAATGGGCAGTTGCTCGGTGCCCCCGGCGAGCCTGTCTTCTTGGATATATCTTCAGCCCCGAGTGCATCAAAGGTATTCGTTGTTCAGACGAATGAATCCGCGAGCATTTTGTCGGCACTGCGTGGATGTCTTTCATAAAAAACGCCTTAGGCGTTTTTTATTTTAAGTGGGTTTGTTATTCGCTCCTTTTTTACGGTGTGCTATATTATGCGCATGGAAAAGGAATACCTTAAGGGGAAGAAGGTGCTTGTTATGGGCCTCGGACTTCACGGTGGTGGCGTTGCGACCACAAAGTGGCTTGTTGAGCGTGGAGCAAAAGTCACCGCCACCGACATGCGTACACGCAAAGTATTGCAGCCGAGTATCGATGCATTGCAGGGTTATAAGGTGCGCTATGTGCTTGGGAAACATGATGAAAAAGACTTTATAGTGCATGATATCATCGTAGCCAATCCTGGAGTTCCACGTGAGTCGCCCTATCTTGCGATAGCACGGAAAGCGGGAAAGCGCATCGTAAATGATGTTACACTCTTTTTCGATACGACGACGCAGCCCGTCATTGCAGTCACGGGAACGAGGGGAAAGACGACAACGACCTTGTGGGTCGCGACGATGCTTTCAAAAAAATGGCCACTTGCTCGTCCCTCAGGGAATACTCCAGATAATGCGCTACTTAAAGAGGCAGTGCGCATTGCAGGAAAGGATACTCCCGTCGTTGCAGAGCTCTCCTCTTGGCAGCTCGAGTTCTTGCCGCAGGCGAAACGCGCTCCACATATCGCGATCATCACGAATATCTATCCCGACCATCTCAATAGGTATGGAAACATCGAACACTATGCACTCGCAAAAGGTGGAATTTTCAAGAATCAGCAAGATGGTGACTTCCTTATCTTGAATGCAGAAGATAAGTGGACAGCATTCTTTTTGAAGCAGAAGCCAAAGAGCATGGTATTTTACGCAAGCAGAAAAGAGTTGCCATTACGAAAGAATGGAATATTCGTGCGTGACGGTTATGCGATCTTTCGTGCAGATGCTATCGAGCAAAAGATCGTAAGGGTCGACCGCTTCATGAAAGAAAGAGGCGCGCATGCGCTACAGAATCTTCTTGAGGCGCTCCTTGCGGTGAAACTCTATGCACCCGAAATACGCATGACTGAGAAAACTATTCTTGAACTTCCTGATCCGATGATGCGACAGGAGATCGTGCATACGGATAAGCACCTTGTCGTTGTGAATGATAGTTGTGCAACAAGCCCCGACGGTGTGGCTGCCGCACTTGCACGATTCGGGAAGGATACAAAACAGAAACTCTTTCTCATTGCGGGAGGTACCGATAAGCAGCTCGACTTTAGTGGACTCGCCAAAGACATAAACAAAATACTTCCACCAAGGCAGCTCATACTGCTTGAGGGGACGGGAACCTCGAAGCTCCTTGAGGAATTAGCGAAGTTAAAATATACAAAGGAAGTACTTCCGGTGTTCACGACGCTTGAAGACTGTGTACTCTTTGCCCGATCGTTGATCCGAGAGCTCCCCGTGAAAACGAAGACGGTACTCGTCTTTTCTCCAGGGGGTTCATCATTCGAGAAATTCTTGCACGAATTCGCTCGAGGTGATGCATTCAATGCACTTGTAAAGAAACACTTGAAAAGATAAGAACACGCTTCGGCGTGTTTTTGCATTGTCACAATCGGAGAACACAACATGTTATAATTGGTGAAATAAGTAAAATATTATGATCTCAGAAAAACAATCAACATTATTGGTACGTGTAGGCATCGCGGCATTAGTCGCGGGAATCTTTTTGATGGGTGCAGAGGGCATCTCGGCGTTGCGCAATCTCGATCGCATCACTGCAAAGGATCAGCTGGTGCCGACGATAGTCGTTTCCGGTGAAGGGGATGCGTATGCAACTGCGGATATCGTCACGCTCGATTTCACTGTTCGCGATGAGGCGAAGGAGCAAAAAGTCGCGAGTGATTCAGTTAATACGACGATGCAAAAACTCGTGAGCGCACTCACTGCTGCCGGTCTCGAGAAGAAAGATATCAAGACGCTTTCTTATGACCTCCAGCCCCAGTACGATTATATTCAACAGGTTTGTCCACCAGCAACTGTGGGAATGATGCGACCATGTGTACCCGGATCACAGCAACTTCGCGGCTACATGGTTTCACAGCGTATCGAGATCACCATGCGTGGTGCAAAGAACTTTGATAACGCTGCAAATTTCCTTGATATCGTCACCAAAAATGGTGCGACCGATGTGGGGCAGTTGAGTTTCAGGGTAGAAAATTCAGATAAGGTGCAGTCGGATGCACGAGAGAAGGCGATCCTTCAGGCGAAGGATAAGGCCGACATGCTTGCACGACAGCTCGGCGTAAGTTTGGTGCGCATAACGAACTTCAACGAGAATGGAGTCTCTCCATTCTACCCAGCAGGTCGCATGGAATACAGTAAGGCGATGGCCGTGGATGCTGCGCCTGCGCCCGTACTCCCTGTAGGACAAAATCAGTATCATTCAAGCGTCTCGATCACCTACGAGATCAGCGGTGGAAAATAACGAAAACAGGGTTTAAAAACCCTGTTTTTTGAACGTTTTTAGACTCTTTACAAACTATATATTTATGCTATAATGCACTCACCGTACAAAGTGTACGTCTCGTACCTTCCATGACCCTAAGCGTTCCTTTTGGAGGCATTCATGAGTCAGCAACAGCAAGGTGATCGCTCGAATTTCGAGCAGGACGCGCCCCCCACTCCGAGCGGCGGACGCGTATTCCATCCCATAGGGACTACGGCGCAGGGGGACCCTGCTGCCCGAACGTCAAGGGAGCGGAACATTATCATCATTCCGCCGCATCGGCTCTCGGACCTGAACCTCGTGCACTACCTTTTGATGAAGCAGCAGCGCGGGTTTCTCGTCCAGTCCCATATCGTGACAGAGAAGGGCAGGCTCATTCTCGGGGTGCGTGCGTACCCGAAGTCCATGAAGTCCCCGGCACTCGTCGCCTTCATCGTTCTTGAGGCACACGGCGAATTCGTCGGTCGATTCACGCATAAGGAGAAGGCACTACAGACCCAAATTTACGGGATCTGGAATACACCTCCCGAGTTCAAGTCCATCACCGAGCGTCTTCGCCAAGTGATCCCTGGAGTGATCCCCGCACGTCGCTTCGTCGTGCAGCGAAGGCGGAAGGAGATGCTGGACGGTGAACGCCTCAGTGTCGCATTGCTCTTTGCGCGTAAGCGCAAGGTCCCGCAGGTCTCCACTGGAGATCATGCGGCGTAGACGCAGAACGAATGGCCCCTCAAGTGAGGGGCCTTTTCTTTTTTGTATGAGCATGTTATTTTCACTCAAAGACAGTTACGGCACGTGCCGTTTTATGGAGGCCGCATGGCAGATATCGAGTTTGCTTTCGCATTCATCAAGCCAGACGGGATGGCAAGTGAGCTCAAGGATAGGATCCGTGGCATGCTTCTTGCAAGCGGTAAGCTCACGATCCTCGCCGAAGCGAAGTTCAGCATCACTCCCCTCCAGGCCAAGGTGCACTACGACAAGGATGACCTCTGGTGCAAATCCGTCGGCACGCGCCGACACGAGTTCATCGCAAGGCGTTTCGGTGGTGTATCGAAGACACCGATGGAGCTCGGGCGAGAGATCCTTTCGGATGTTCGGGGAACGATCGTCGGTGCGCCGGTTTACGCTTTCATCTTGTATGGCGAGAATGCGAATGCTGTACTTCGCGAAATCGTAGGTGCAACTGATCCCGAGGCGGCAGAGGAGGGGACGATTCGTAAGCTTTCCTCGGATTCCTTGGCGCTGGCAAACGAGGAAATGCGCCCCGTGCGGAATATCATCCATGCGAGCGAATCGCCGAATGATGCAAAGCGGGAGATCCTCAATCTCTGGCCGGAAATTCGTCAACTCATGCAATTCTTGCTGTTCTGACTAATGGCCCCTTTGGGGCTTTTTTGTTGGATGGCATGGCATTGACGCCTCGATTGAAAAGGAGTATATTGATGACGTCATTCGCCTGTGGGCGGTTTTTAATAAAGGCCATTGGCGAAACATTTAAACATATGTCATCACTCATCAACTATCTCAAGGATGCAAAGGCGGAGATCGTGCATATCTCATGGCCTTCTCGTGAGACGGTCATCAATCACACATTCGTCGTTATTGTGATTTCCGTTGCTGTCGGCATCGGTCTCGGATTCCTCGACAATGGTTTCGGAAAGGCACTCGCCATCTTTATCGGCGCTCGCTAGCAGGAAGACAGCATATTTTGGCGCATCTTGCCATATTTCGACCAGCGACTCGCTCAATGGGCGACAGGCCCATCTCGCTTGAGTTCGCTGGCCTCCAGCATGACAACCTGCATCCAAAATCTGCAGTCTTTCGGTCCGGTTCATTAATTCGTGCGTTGATACACGATTAGCAAATAACACATCACTATGGAGCAAGAAGAAATCCAGCATGATATTCCTGAGGAAGTTGCAAAGGACGATACCTTTGCGGCGACTGCCGCTCGCGGCAGGCAGTGGTACGCGATCCATACCTATTCAGGATATGAGAATGCCGTTGTGCGTAACTTGAAGCAGCGCATCGAATCGCTCGGCATGAGCTCGAAGATCTTCGATGTTGTCGTTCCTAAGCAGAAGACGGTGAAGATGAAGGGCACCAAGCGTGTCGAAGTCGAAGAGCAGATCTATCCAGGATATGTGCTTGTCGACATGACCTACGATCCTGAATCATGGTATGTCGTTCGAAATACCCCACGTGTTACGGGATTCGTCGGAGCGGGTGTCATCCCAGTACCGCTTACACCGAAGGAGGTGCAGCACTTCCTTGGTTACGTGGGTAAGGATGGCGAAGCGCGCGCAGTCATGGATGTGGAGGTTGGAGAGACGGTGCTCGTCATGGATGGTCCGTTTAAGGACATGGAGGGCCGTATCTCTGAGATCGATCGCGAGAAGGCTCGTGTGAAGGTGAATGTCTCGATGTTCGGCAGAGAGACTCCCGTCGAGCTCGATTTCTTTCAGATCAAGAAGCTCTAAAAACACAGCACAGCTGTGTTTTTTTGTATTTCGCCCGCATTCGTACATGTTATAATTACGGTCATGAACTATCCATACCTTACCGATGCAGAAGTGGAGGCGAAGACGAAAGAATTCGGCATGAATGAGATTCCCGAAGCACCATCGCAACGCTTGAAGAAGATCTTTAAGATGGTGATCTCTCCGATGAATCTGATGCTGCTTATGGCGGCTGCACTTTCATTCGCAACGAAGAAAGAGTTTGATGGTTTTTTCATCATCTCACTCTTTCTCTTGAATATTTTCATCAGCTTTTGGCATGAGCAAAAAGCGGATGATACGATCCAGAAACTTCGTAAATCACTCGCGATAACTGTTGAGGTGCTCCGTAGTAATGTTTGGAAGCTTGTGAATGCTCGAGAGCTTGTTCCTGGTGATGTCGTGCGTCTCAAGATGGGCGCCATCATTCCTGCCGATGGAAAGATCATTGAGTCATCAGATGTGAGTTGCAATGAATCTGCGCTTACGGGCGAATCGTTGCCCGTCGAAAAGAAGCTTGACGATATGGTCTATTCCGGATCGTATCTCGTATCGGGAATATGTATCATCGTGATCACAGCGACTGGTGGACGCACGCGTACGGGGAAGACGATCATTCAAGTCGAAGACGAGCACAAGCGTAGCCAGCTCGACGAGGATGTCATGCAGGTCACGAGGCTCTTGATGGTGCTCTCGGCGTTCGCAATCGTTGTCATATCGGGAATCCTCCTGTTCCAACACCAGCCAATGCTCGAGGTGCTCACTGTGGACCTCAGCTTGCTCATTGCGGGTATACCGATAAGTCTTCCAACAGTGATGAGCTTGATCGTCAGTATAGGCGTGATGCGCCTTGCTGAGAAGAAGATCATCGTCCGTCGCTTGAGTAGTTTGCAGAACCTTTCGGCGGTCTCGCTCCTTTTGAGTGATAAAACGGGTACGTTGACGAAGAATCGTGTCGAGATCGCATCGGTGAAAGTCTATGATTCGTGGACAGAATCGGACGCGGTGAATCTCGCTATTGCCGCAGAGGGTTGGGGGAGTGGTCCCATCCAGCAGTCCGTCCAGGCCTACCAGATGAGCAAGGGTCTCCCTGAAGAGGAGATCAAAGTGCAAACGTTCACACCTTATAATTCTGACACGAAACATAGTGAGACGGTGATCACCTGGAAGGGTGAGACGCGCGTTGTCGTCTTCGGAGCTCCTCAGGCGGTCGCTAAACTTTGCGCATTTACTCCGGCGCAGATGGAAGAATTTTCGCAGTCCATCGATAAGTTTGCCGAAGATGGATATCGTACAATGTCGGTCGCGGTTACGAGAGATGGAAATAAGGCTGAGGCGATGCTGATCGTCGCAACATTCCTTCTCTCTGATTCTGCTTATGATGATGCGGCCGATGTTATCGCATTCATGAAGAAGTGCGGTATTTCTACAAAGATGGTTACGGGCGATAATCATGCGATCGGCGCGCGTGTCGCAAGAGAGCTGAGTGTCGATGGAAAAGTCATCACGAGGAACGAGCTCATCGAGCATCCTATTGAATCCATGAGTCCCGAAGACTTCAAGGATGTCGCAGTGTTCGCGGAGATGTTCCCTTCGGACAAATATCATATTGTTGAATATGGCAAGAAGGACCATATTGTTGCGGTGACTGGAGATGGTGTCAATGATATTCCTCCCGTGCGCGCTTCGGATGTTGGCGTTGCAACCAGTAATGCTGTCGACTCGCTCAAGGAAAGCGCAGATATCGTTCTGCTTGATGAAGGTGTCGCGAGCATAAAGGACGCGATCGTCGAGGCGCGAAAGATCTTTGCACGATTGAATGGTTATATCACCTATCGTATTTCAGAGAGTTTCCGACTCATATTCGGTATACTTCTCGCGACGATTCTCTTTGGATCACAGCCAATATCAGCGATACAGTTGATCATACTTTCTCTCCTCAATGATATTCCGATAATCTCGCTTGCTTTCAACCGTGTCGATATTCCATGGTTATTACCAAAGAACAACACGAAGCGACGTTCGTTGCTCGGTTCATCGCTTGGCTTCATAGGAGTGCTTAATTCGATCATCTTCATCTATCTAGCGCGATACATATTGCACCTTGATTGGCCGGTGATTTACACACTCTTCTTCTTGAAACTCACGGTTTCTGGTCACTTGCTCATCTTGGTCGCGCATACTAAACGTGTCTGGTATGAGTATTTGCCAAGCAAGGTCGTACTGATAGCGCTCTTTACGACCCAGGTGATTGCGACACTCTTCGCGCTCTCAGGATTCCTTATGGCGCCTGCGAGCTGGCGATTGGTTGGTATTGTCTGGATCTGGGCACTTATCTGGATGCAGGTGAGTGAGCTCGTCAAGCATATAGGAAAAGACCGTATTGAATCGAATGATGAACTTATGGGTGATGCCGTCTAGCGGTGTTTGCGCCTCGAGTAAGTCATTCTATTGAATACAAAAACACACAGGAACCTGTGTGTTTTTGTTTCTGTTACATAGTAAACCACCGACGGGGTTGATTTTTTGTGAAAATACTGTAGTATGCACTCTATTCAAGGCGGATAAGGGAGGCAGTGTAGGGTCTGACTAAAACTTATGTCGAGATAAAACTTAATAATTTATTGCGAAAAGCATGAGATGCAAGGAGACATATACCATATGTCGACGCGCAGAGAATGCTTTGCAGCATAAATTATTACGTTTTAGTCGACAAGCAAGCATAAGCGGCTTGTGGCGTTAGCTGCGTTAAGTTTTAAGAAGACCCGTATAACGCTGATTACATCCCACGCTTCTATCCCCAAGAATAACTTAAGTTATTATATGGCAAAGAAAGTAGTAAAGTTGGTGAAATTGCAGATCCCAGGTGGAAAGGCAACACCAGCGCCACCGGTTGGACCGGCTCTCGGTCAGGCTGGTGTGAACATCGGAGACTTCGTGAAGAAGTTCAATGATGCAACTAAGGACATGGTTGGCGATGTCGTTCCTGTGGTGATCACTGTTTACGATGATCGCTCGTACGATTTCATTACCAAGGTCTCTCCAATGTCTCGTCTCATTTTGAAGGCGCTTGGCAAGGAGAAGGCGGCAAACAAGCCTGGTTCTCAGACCGCGGGCACCCTCACCAAGAAACAGGTGGAGGAGATCGCGAAGAAGAAGATGCCGGATCTCAATGCTGCAAACCTCGAGGCAGCTATGAAAATAGTGGCCGGCACCGCACGCTCAATGGGTATTAAGTGCGAAATGTAAAAAAATAAACACCGGATGCCCGGTGTTTATTTTTTTACATTTCGCACTTGACTGATTCCGCCTCACGGCGTGGTTTGGGCGAAGACGCCTCGACTGCTGCTGTTTAAATATATACGAACCAATCTTCAGGGTGTGACCTGTGCGTCATTGAATGTGCGAAGCGCAAAAATACTTATATTTTACAACATGTTGTGCCAATGATACTTTGATTTTTCTCATGACTCATGACTTATGACTCATGACTTCCATATATGCTATACTCTTCTATATGACAAAGCAGATCATCGGTATTACTGGTCCCATTGCGGCAGGAAAAGGCACTATCGCGTCTTATTTTGAAGAGAGGCATCATGCAACACTCTTTCGTTTTTCAAGTTCGCTTTTCTCGATCGCTGAGATCCTTGGTCTTCCGAATGATCGCGAACATCTCTCCCGTCTCTCCCGAATCCTTCGCGAAGGTTTTGGGGAAGATACGCTCGCGCGAGCACTGGCTACACAGGTCGAGCGCTCTACTGCTCCGCTCATCATTGTTGATGGAGTGCGTCGACCTGATGACGTCATATTTCTCGAACGGCAGGCGGGTTTCAAGCTCATTTATGTCGATGCTCCAATAGCGACACGCTTCGCCCGAATGAAACTTCGTGGCGAAAAGGCCGATGATGCAGATAAGACGATGGAGCAATTCGTGAATGACCATAAGCTTGAATCAGAGCTGCTCATTGAGGGCTTAAAGAGCAATGCTGCGCTTGTTATTGACAATAGTGGCTCAAAAGAAGAGCTCTATGCACAGCTCGAGCGCTTATTGCATGCTGAAGCATAGAAAAACCGCCACCAGCGGTTTTTCTCATCATTGGAACCCGCCGCGGTCATCGCGTAAATTGACATGAGGGGTGTCCGTGATAACTTTTAGAGAGATTACAAGCCAAAGGAATAACAATGCAAACACAACCGTCGTTCGGAAAATTCATTGCCCTTGAAGGTATCGAGGGAAGCGGTAAGACAACGGTCAGGAAATATCTCGAGCAGGCGCTCGCTGATCTGCCGGTCGTGTTCACGAGGGAGCCCGATGATGAATCCATTCGCGGCTTCATCATGAACAATGAGACGGGGAAGTACCATTGGCATACGCAGTTCCTTCTCTTTTGCGCTGATCGCGCCGAGCATATCGCGAAATTCATCATCCCGAAACGAGCCGCAGGATTGCATGTGATCTCCGATCGATTCGATGGGTCGTCGTATGCGATCCAGGTTCCTTACGAGCGCGAAGATGCGGTATCGTATTTCATGGCGATCACGAGTACGGTGACCCGCAATGCTCGGCCTGATGCATACCTCTTCTTCGATGTGCCTGCTGAGGTGGGAAGAGCGCGTGCGCTCGCGCGTAACGAGGCCGCAACGCGCTTCGATGTGCAGCCGATCGAATGGTACGAGCGCGTGCGCAATGGTTATAAGCAGTTCTTCGATGATGAGGTGCGTGATAAGGCATACGTCATCGATGCGACACAGTCCATCGAAGAAGTGTGCAAGGAGGCAGAGCGAATCATTCGTCGCATCCTCGCGCAGTGATCGAATTTCGCGTCTTCGGACGCGTTTTTTGTTTTGTTGCGAGTTTGATGTAAAGCATATATAGTAGGCGCATATGTTTAGCGACCTATTGAGGGGGGAGATCGACACAGTACTATCGTCCATGGGGCTATCGGGTGTCGTTTTTGCGATCGAACATCCGACGGTCATCACACATGGTGATTTCGCGACAAATGCGGCGATGGTTGCAGCGAAAGCCGCAGGCAAGAATCCGCGTGCGCTCGCAGAGGAAATCGTCGCTGCGCTTGAGGCAAAAAAGATCGTTGGAATTCGCACAATAAGCATCGCTGGTCCAGGATTCATCAATTTCACGTTGGACGATAGTGTCTTCAGGGATGAAGTGCTCCGAATCGGGGAAGAGGGCATGCACTATGGCGAGCAGCATTCATGGAAAGGAAAGAAGATATTGGTAGAGCACTCAAGCCCCAACCTTTTCAAGCCGTTTCACATCGGCCACCTGATGAATAATGCGGTCGGTGAGTCGATCAAACGTCTTGCGGAGTTTTCTGGAGGTTCAGTTACTGCTATCTCCTTCCCCTCAGACATCTCGCTGGGAATCGCGAAAGCAGTTTATGTTGTTGCTCATGACGGCATCGAAAAGTTGCACGCGTGCACATCAGAGAAGGAGAAGCTCGCATATCTTGGTGATTGTTACGTGAAGGGAACCCAATTATATGAGGAGAGCGACACTGTAAAAGAGGAGGTCCGTACCATTACGGAGACTTTGTTTAATGGAACGCAGGGTGAGATACTCAGCATCTTCGAAGAGTGTAAACGTATCAATCTCGATTATTTCGTTTCTATTACATCACGACTTGGTTCGCATTTCGATGCATATATCTTTGAGAGTGAAGCGGGGAAGGTTGGTGAGGAGCTCGTGCACTCCCACATGGACGATATCTTCAAGAAGAGCGAAGGTGCGATCATTTATGAAGGAGAGCAAGATGATCTCCATACGAGAGTATTCATAAATAAAGATGGACGACCCACATATGAGGCGAAGGATCTCGGTCTACTCTCTTTGAAGTTCTCTCGTTATGAACCTGATCTTTCACTTTTCATCACTGATCATGAGCAAACCTCACATTTTGATGTGGTCATTGCGGCGGCGAAAAAGATCGATCCAGTATGGGGAGCGCATTCGGTGCATCGAACTCATGGGCGCATGACTTTCAAGGGTCAAAAGATGTCTTCACGACTGGGTGGTGTCCCACTCGCATCAGATATCATCGATACACTTGCGGATGAGGTGCGCGAGCGCGCCCAGGATCTGCCCGTCGAGGATGTCGATGCGGTCGCGATCGGAGCAGTGAAATTCGCTATCCTCCGTGCCGCAGCAGGGAAGAACATCAATTTCGATCCCGAGACCTCGCTCTCATTCGAGGGTGACTCCGGTCCATATCTGCAATACACTGCGGTGCGGGCACATTCAGTGTTAAGAAAGGCGGAAGCCGAAGGATATACGCCTTGTGTTGGCGACTGCACATGTCCAGAGGGTGAAGCTGCGCTCATCGAAAAGATGCTCGCGCGTTTTCCAGAGGTTGTGCGGCTCGCGATCGAAGAATGGGCCCCACACCATATTGCGACCTATCTCCTTGAGACCGCACAGGCCTTCAATGGTTGGTACGGGAACACAAAAATACTCGATACAGGGAATCCTTCGATTCGATATAATCTTGCAGTCACTAAGGCGACCACAGACGTTATCACGAGAGGTTTGCAACTCCTTGGCATTGCGATGCCCTCGAAGATGTAAAATAAAAAACGAGCACTTGCTCGTTTTTTTATTTTACATCATCGGCACTCCATGGATTTCTGATCGCATAAGTGGTTTCGTTCCATGAATGTTTTCCCTCGAGTTTGCGAATCTCCTCTTTCACGTCACGCTCATCTCGTTGTGCTTGTGTGAATGTTGCGAGGTCTTGTTCCTCGAGCCTAAAGAGTGCGAAGGAATGATAGCGGTAGATGAATGCAGCGACGAGGAGGTTCCCGAGCACAAGCATTCCTACGAGTATGTGTGTTCCGCTCAGGCGGATGATCTCTTTACGTGCCATAACTTATTTATTCGTGAGGGTGGCATCTGCAGCGGCCTTGCCCGATTGCTTATAAATATCCCTGTATGCGGCATATTGTTTCGTACGGTACTCTACTTTCGCGATCTGCTGCATATTCTCCTTGTGTCTCTGGTCGAGGGCAGCGAGGTGGATAGCAAAACCGATGCATGCAGTGCCGATCATGCTTATGAGAGTGATCTTCCAGATCGATCCCATGAATCCGGTCGTTGCTGTTGCTTCGGAGGGCTCATTTGTCATTGGGGTGGTCATGGAGGTAATACTAACAAATGATCAAGTGTGTCGCCAGTCCACAAATTGCACAACAACACATTCTTGATAATTGGTCATTTTCCTATACTATAAGCATATTATGGAATCGAAGCAGACACCCGATCTTTCCAAGGAAACATTAGCCGAACGCGAGGTGCGTATCGGAGATTTTTGGACAAAGGAAGACATATTTAAGAAATCACTCGAAGCAACGGCGCATAATGAACCGTTCGTTTTCTTCGATGGCCCACCATTTGCAACGGGCTTACCTCATTATGGGCACCTTCTCGCTGGGACGATCAAGGACGTCATCCCGCGTTTTCAGACGATGCGTGGTCGTTATGTGCGACGAGTGTGGGGTTGGGATTGCCACGGACTACCTGTCGAGAATTTGATCGAGCAAGAGCTTGGTTTTGAACATAAGCGTCAGATCGAAGAATATGGTATCGGCGCATTCAACGCCAAGGCTGAGGCGTCGGTCCTTATGTACGACAAGGAGTGGAAGGAGATCATACCACGTGTTGGACGTTGGGTGGATATGGATCATGCATATAAGACCATGGACACTGGATATATGGCGAGTGTCTGGTGGGCGTTCAAGACGTTGCATGACAAGAAGCTTATCTATGAGGGGTACAAGTCGATGCATATCTGTCCACGTTGCGAGACGACACTTGCTGCGTCAGAGGTCGCTTCGGGATATAAGGACGTGAAGGACATATCGGTGACGGTGAAGTTTCCGTTACGTGATAATCCTGATGTTGCATTGCTTGCATGGACGACAACTCCGTGGACACTTCCCGGAAATGTTGCGCTTGCAGTCAATAAGTCTCTTGCTTACGTGCGATTCACTCTCCCGGGAGATGCAACTACTTATATTGCACTTAAGGACGCCGTTTCGAGAATCGCTCCAAGTGCAAGCGTGACTGGTGAAGTGCTCGGCGAGGAGCTCGTTGGTTTGAGCTATATCCCGCCGTTTATGGATTATGCAAACGATCCTGAGCTTCCAAATAGGGAGCGCGGGTGGCACGTTTATGCTGCAGATTTCGTCGCAGGGGACACGGGAACTGGCATCGTACATATTGCACCTGCATTCGGTGAGGACGACATGTTGCTCGGGAAGCAGGAGCAACTTCCGTTCATCCAGCATGTGCGCATGGATGGAAGGATAAAGGATGAGGTCTCTGGTTTTGGTGGTATGTTTGTGAAGCCAAAGAATGATGATGATCGTGTCCGTTTAGGTACAGACATCGCAGTGATCAAGTATCTGCAGGACGAGGAACGATTTTTCAGCAAGGAGAATCTCACGCACAGTTATCCTCATTGCTGGCGCTGTGATTGGCCACTTATCAATTATGCGACCTCGTCTTGGTTCGTAAACGTAGGACAGCTCAAAGATAAGGCAGTTGCCGCGAATAAGGAAGTAAATTGGGTGCCGGATGCGGTTGGGCACGGTCGTTTCCATAATTGGCTTGAGGGAGCTCGTGATTGGGCTATCTCGCGAAGTCGCTATTGGGGAGCGGCAATTCCAGTTTGGAAATGTAAGGATTGCGATGCAATTCGTGTCATCGGGGGAATTGATGAATTGCGCGATGCGCAGCCACCGAGGAATCATTATTTCGCTATTCGTCACGGGGAATCTGAGTCGAATGTGCAGGGAATAATCTCATGCAGAGAGGATGATATCAATCCGCTCACAAAGAAGGGGGTCGATCAAGTACGTGGCGCAAGTGAAACACTAAAGAAATTATCGATCGATGTGATCATCGCATCGCCGATGCAGCGCACAAAAGAGACCGCCGAAATAATCGCAGACATGCTCGGCATGCAAAAGGATGCGATCGTCTTCGATGCGCGCCTCCATGAGGTTGATGCGGGTGATTTGAATGGTCGCAGCATCGAGGAATACCGCGCACTTTTCCCTTCGATCGAAGAGAAATTCGCGCGTTCTGCGCCAAATGGTGAATCACTCCGTGATATGAAGCGCCGCTTCGGCGACGCACTTTATGCTACTGATGCGGCTTACGAGGGGAAGAATATCCTTTTCGTGACACACGAATATGGTGTATGGATGCTCGATGCTGTCGCCGCTGGTGTAGATGAGGCAGAGACCATTCGCTTACGTTACGATGCGGATGATGACGATTATGTGCATAACGCAGAAGTGCACCCGATAAGGTTCGCGCCTCTGCCACATGGTTCTGATTATGCGATCGATTTGCATCGTCCACATATCGATGAAGTTGTGTTTACGTGTTCGTGTGGTGGTGTGATGAAGCGTATACCAGAAGTCTTCGACTGCTGGTTTGAGTCTGGTTCAATGCCGTTCGCACAGCACTATTTCAGCGGGAACGAGAATAACACTTCAGGGAAGCTGTTCCTTCATAATTTCCCAGCGCATTTCATTGCCGAAGGGCTTGATCAAACTAGAGGCTGGTTCTACTCGATGCTCTTGCTCGGAATTGGTCTCTTCGGTAAGTCGCCATTTCGTAATGTCATCGTAAACGGCTTGGTGCTCGCAGAAAATGGGGAGAAGATGAGCAAGAAATTGCGTAATTATCCAGACCCTATGGAGATCGTTTCGAAGTACGGTGCGGATGCGTTGCGTTTCTATCTCATTGCTTCGCCTGCAGTCCGTGGCGAGGATCTTAAATTCTCGGCGCTCGGTGTTGATGAAGTGGCGAAGAAGCTCACGCTTCGTCTCGATAATGTTCGCTCATTCTATGAGATGTATGCGACAGGGCAGACGATATTACGTGAACAGCCAAAGTCGTCGCATGTCCTCGATCGATGGATCGTTTCTCGATGGAATGAGGTACATAATGAGCTCACACACTTCCTTGAAACGAATGAGCTCGATCGTGCAGCAAAGCAGATATTGCCACTCATTGATGATCTTTCGACTTGGTGGCTCCGCCGCTCGCGCGATCGCTTGAAGGGCGAGGGAGAGGATCGTGCTTTCGCAGAAATGACGCTCGGTTGGGTACTTTTCCAGCTTTCACGTTTACTAGCTCCGTTTACTCCGTTTCTTGCAGAAGATCTTTACCAGCGTTTGCCGATCGAGAAGAAGCTCGAAAGCGTACATCTGGAGCAATGGCCAGTTCCTGGTGTTGCTATTCATACGGTGCTCGACGCAATGGAGTCGGCCCGAAAGACAGTAACGCTCGCACTTGAGCAGCGTGCGAAGAACGGCATCAAGGTGCGTCAGCCACTCGCGACGCTCTATGTCGGAAATAAGGAGCTCGTCAATGATGCCGCACTTTCAGAGATCATCGCAGATGAGCTCAATGTGAAGAACTTGTCCTATAAGGAGGAGTTATCTGCGGATGCGGTCGAGCTTGATCTCGTGATCACCGCAGAGCTTAAGCGCGAAGGGGAGATGCGTGATGTCTTGCGTGCCGTGCAAGAGGAACGAAAGCGTATTGGTTTGAATCCTGGTGAGGCAGCACGACTGCTCCTTGGAGGAGATCCTGCAGCGCGTGCCTTTGTTGATACGATGAAGGATATGCTTGCCGTCGAGGCGACCATCCAGTTCATTGAGGAAGGCGAGACGACGCAGTCGATCACTCTCGATGGGGGTAAGCTTGAGTTTTCGTTGCGAAAACTATAATAAAAACACGCCGACGGGCGTGTTTTTATTGTTTTTCGGTAAACAGGCACACTTTTTCTTGCTGTTGCAATCTTGCTGTTTTTTGTCTTTTCGGGGAGAATGAACCCATATGGCGTACAGGATCTACCATGTCGAAGGTATCGTTTTGCAGTCAAAGCCCACAGGTGAGGGGGATGCATTACTTTTTGTCTATACGAAAGAGCTCGGTCTTGTATTCGTCGTTGCGAAAAGTCTAAGGCTCGCGCGTTCGCGTCTGCGCTTCGTACTGCAGCGTTTCGCGCACGCACATCTTGATCTCGTGCGTGGAAAACATGGCTGGAGATTGACCAGCGCTCGGACCATTGATACGCAGAGTACACTTTTTCGGCATCCCTACAGAAAAAAAGCACTTGCTGCTATGGCGAGCATGCTTTTGCGCCTCATTCAGGGTGAAGAGCCGCATCCAGAGCTCTATATGATCATATTTCAAGAACTCGAGAGGCTACGAGCACTCGATTCTGCGGTGGATTGCCACCTTTTCGAGCTCCATGCTGCGATGACCATACTGCGCTCGCTTGGGTACTGGGAGGATCTCCCTGGTGATCCTCTTGTGCCTGCGGCACAAGAGGAATTTGGTCGCTATTTGCTCGCCATAGAGAAGGAGCGTTCACGATTGATACCTCGAATCAATACAGCACTCCGCGCGACCCACCTCTAGCACCCCATGGGCTGTTTTTCTTATCACCAGTTCCAGGTATAGAAAATGTTCCATAATGGTGTGTTTCATACTATAATATATGCAATATGAAACGTGTTCAGTTGAGGCTATTTTTTGGCATACTTATAGTGAGTTTGTTTTCACCAGCAATTTTATTCGCGGCGAATGATCGCACTGTGGATACGTCGGAGAAGATGTGTTCAACGATATTCAGACAGATCGACACGATGGCGAAAACCATGATCTCCGGGACATCGGTGGAGCCAGGTGGAAAAGTCGAGATTCCTGTTATGCTCACGAATAAAACAAGGACGCCACTCGGCGATTTGCACCTCGTCGTAAGGGTGAGTCGGATAGTGAAAGATCAACGCATTGTCTCTTTGGAGTATTATCCGCAGTCTTTTGCACTCGCTCCGGGAGCATCTTTAACGACGAATGTATTATGGAAGACGACAGAAAGAGAAGCACGCGGCTTTTACCGTATGGATGTTTTCGTGCTTCCCGCGAGTGATTTCCCAAATTCCGGAATTGCGACTGATGTGACGGCTCGTGCATACACCATGATAGAGGTCTTGGGTGATAATACTGTTGAGCCTGTTGACTTTGATAGAGAAAAGACCGTATTTAACGATCATCATTATAATCCTGGATATCCACCACTCTTTGATGAAGGCGAGAAGGGGACTTTAGGTATCGTTGTCACAAATGAGGGAGCGAAGGAGAAGTTGGTTACGGTGTCTATGAATTTCTATCCCTATCAACAGATCATAAAGGATGCACTCCTCGCAGCATCGACAACTAAGGTGGTCGTGCCTGCGCGAGGTAGTGTCAATCTCGTGTATGCTATTCCAGCCCAGCAACTGCGCAGATATGCAGGGGTTGCAGAGATCGAGTCGAGTGGTCAGCGTGATATCTATCCTGTCGTTTTTAATCGCAAGATGAGCACGCCTCCACCAATTGGTATCTTCGGTATCGAGAGCGAAGACGGTGTCATTGGAGCCTTTGATATCAGAGCGGGAAAGACATATAGCCTCTTCGCATGTCCGCTTGCAGTACCCACAACGACGCAGAGCACTCTCAGTCTCCGTGTACAAAAAACAAATGGAAAGAGCTTAGCGTTTCAACAATTTGAAAATAGTGCAGATGCACAACATGATCATTTCGGCTTCACCTTCACTTCAACATTAAATAGTGCATCGTCCGAGTTGGTGCTTGAAAACAGCGTACCCGGGACAACCACACGAAAGGTATTAATGATCACTTGTGGTAATTCGATTGGGGGTGCATGTATTCCTCTGTCGCTGCTCGAGCAATGGAATATCAGCAGAACAATGTTCATTTTGATCGTGCTTGCTCTGCTCATGCTGTCCTACGGAGCGTATCGCGTAATCGTTAAATATATCCATCATGAAGAAATTATTCACAACTAAAGCTTCACTCCTTCTTATTTTTGCGACAGTATTCGCCGCAGGGGCTTTTGGTGTCTCCTTCATGCGCGCAGATGCGATGTGTACGGTCGATACGGAGCCACCATGTGGCAGCCTTACGCCCGTTGATGGTGTCTGTGCTGCGACCCACTATAATTGTTCTGTCGGAGCATCTGCGAACAACGTTCAAAATGCAACCACTTGGACGTGGTCATGTCTCGGAGCAAAGGGTGGCCTTACTGCGAATTGTTCTGAGAATATTCCTCAGCCGCCAACGAACTCCATCTCAGCAAGTGCAACGACCGTTTCATATAATGGAACCGCGACGATTTCTTGGTCATCTTCAGGCGCAACAAGTTGTACAGTGACTCAAAATAGTGTTGCCTGGAAAACGGGGACGAGTGGTTCCTCGGTCACTCCTGCGATAACGAGTGCGAATAGGTACGGTGTAACCTGTACAAATGCTGCAGGTACGAGTGCTGAGGCGGTGATATGGGTGACTGCAATGCCCTATATCGCGAGTTTCTATGCTTCTGCAAACCCCGTAAGCTATGGGGGTGCAGCGACACTCACCTGGACTTCTTATAATGCGACCGTCTGTGCGCTTACTGTCGGATCGACGGTATATAGCAATGCATTAAGTGGTTCGATATCTACTGGGGCAATAACTGGAAGTACGTTGTTCTGGTTATCATGTAGTAATGGCGTCGGAAATGTGAATAGCTCCGTGACGATGAACTCTATCCCTGGGACACCAACGATCGCAGCTTCTGCAAATCCGGTCGCATATGGTGGTTCCGCGACGATCAGTTGGTCATCAAGCAATGCAACTGCGTGTTCGGTGACGAAAGCAGGCGCTGCGTGGTCATCAGGGACGAGTGGTTCTGCAAACTCGGGTGCACTTACTGCTGCGACAACATTCTCAATTACTTGTACGAATGCATATGGTACAAGCCCCGCAGCTTCGGTGACGGTTGGAGTGTTGCCTGGAACCCCTTCCATATCAGTGACCCCGAATCCTGTCGCATATGGAGCGGCAACAACGGTTTCATGGTCTTCAGCAAATGCAACCGCATGTACAGTAACTAAGGGTGGGGTATCGTGGCAGTCAGGCACAAGTGGTTCCGTGTCGTCGGGAGCTTTGACTGCAGCGACAACATTCTCGGTTACTTGTACAAATGCGTATGGTACAAGTGCGGCTTCTGCAGTGACCGTAGGTGTGGTGCCTGGTACTCCATCGATTTCTGCTTCTGCAAATCCGGTCGCATACGGTGGCTCAGCAACTATTTCTTGGTCATCGACAAATGCAACTGCGTGTTCGGTGACGAAAGCAGGCGCTGCGTGGTCATCAGGGACGAGTGGTTCAGCAAATTCTGGAGCGCTTACTGCAGCGACGACCTTCGCGATCACCTGTACTAATGCATATGGCACTGGCCCGTCGAACTCAGTGACTGTCGGGGTGCTCCCGGGCACTCCATCGATCGGCGCTGCTGCAAATCCTGTTGCGTATAATGCAGCAACAAATATTTCTTGGTCATCAAGCAACGCGACTGCATGTTCAGTGACGAAGGCGGGTGCTGCGTGGTCATCAGGAACAAGCAACGCGGGTCTCTCTTCTGGGGCACTCACCGCAGCAACGACCTTTGCGATCACCTGTTCCAATGGATACGGTACAGGCCCTGCGAATTCGGTGACGGTCGGGGTATTGCCCGCAACTCCATCGATCGCAGCTGCTGCAAATCCCGTCGCGTATAATACTGCAACGAACATCTCCTGGTCATCGACGAATGCAACTGCATGTTCAGTCACGAAGGCGGGTGCTGCGTGGTCATCAGGAACAAGCAACGCGGGTCTCTCTTCTGGGGCACTCACCGCAGCAACGACCTTTGCGATCACCTGTTCCAATGGATACGGTACAGGCCCTGCGAATTCGGTGACGGTCGGGGTATTGCCCGCAACTCCATCGATCGCAGCTGCTGCAAATCCCGTCGCGTATAATACTGCAACGAACATCTCCTGGTCATCGACGAATGCAACTGCATGTTCAGTCACGAAGGCGGGTGCCGCGTGGTCATCAGGAACAAGCAACGCGGGTCTCTCTTCTGGGGCACTCACCGCAGCGACGACCTTCGCTGTCACTTGTACCAACGGATACGGCACGAGTCCTGCAGCATCAGTGACCGTCGGAGTACTGCCGGCGCAACCAAGTATCTCTGCATCGACAAATCCCGTTCTTTACAATGGGACTTCGAATATCACTTGGAGTTCGACTTATGCGACCGCATGTTCGGTGACCAAGGCTGGCGTTTCCTTCTCCACGGCATTGAGCGGAAGTGCAGTATCTTCAGGTGCACTCACTGCGGACACGACCTTCGCGATCAGCTGTTCGAATGGTTATGGTACTGCTCCTTCAAATTCAGTCACCGTACAAGTCCGCCCTGCAGTCACCGTGACTACGAACCCAACAGCAGTCTCATGTAATGCGGCATCAACGATCTCATGGACATCGAGCTATGCATCAAGCTGTAGTGTTACGAAGGCAGGTGCGGCATGGCAGACGGGGACGAGCAATGCAGGTGTCTCCTCAGGTGTGCTCTCTTCGGCGACGAGCTTTGTCGGAACATGTACTGGTGCAAACGGCCTCACGCAGACTGATACAAAGACAGTCACGGTCTCTGCGCTTAATGGAGCATGTGGTGCGACCCATTACACCTGTACATCAGGAACAACAGCGAACAACGTCGCAGGTACAGCATCATATACATGGAATTGTAATGGTGCGTGTGGTGGATCGAGTCCATCTTGTACGGAGTTATATCCACCGAATGCACCGACTATTTCTGGGCCAACTCCAGCGACCCTCGGCATCGGTATGGATGGTACGTTCAGTATTAGTGGTACCGATCCTTCAGGTATGCAAGTACAATATGCGATCGACTGGGACAACAATGGAACAGTGGATGGTACAACCGCGCTCGGTGCATCAGGTTGGACATATTCAGCGGTGAACAATTGGGGAGGGGCAGGTTCGAAGACCTTCCAGGTGCGTACCGTCGCTTCCGATGGACGTACGTCCGCATGGACTTCGAAGACACTCACTATCATAGGTCCTGCAGTGCCAACGATCAGCGCCGCAACGACGCCGGTCAATTATGGTGCCGCAACGAACATCACTTGGGGTTCATCGAATGCATCATCGTGTTCGGTTACCGAGGCGGGTGCAGCATGGCAAACTGGCCTTTCAGGTACCGTCTCCTCGGGTGCACTCACTGCGGACACAACATTCGTGAACACTTGTCTCAATGCAGCAGGACAGAGTGCTTCCGCATCAGTCACCGTTCAAGTTCGCCCTGCGGTCACCGTGACTACGAATCCAACCGCAGTCTCATGTAATGCGGCATCAACGATCTCGTGGACATCGAGCTACGCATCGAGCTGCAGTGTTACGAAGGCAGGTAGCGCTTGGCAGACAGGGACGAGCAATGCAGGTGTCTCCTCAGGTGCGCTCTCTTCGGCAACGAGTTTCGTTGGAACATGTACTGCAGCAAACGGCCTCACACAGACTGATACAAAGACAGTCACGGTCTCTGCGCTTAATGGAGCATGTGGTGCGACCCATTACACCTGTACATCAGGAACAACAGCGAACAACGCTGCAGGTACAGCATCATATACATGGAATTGTAATGGTGCATGTGGTGGTACAAATGCAACATGTGAGGAGTTATATCCACCACAGCCTCCGACTATCACCGGTCCAACTTCTGGTGCAATCAGTACTGACTATACGTTCAACATGACCGGTACCGATCCTTCAGGTATGCAAGTACAATATGCGATCGACTGGGACAACAATGGAACAGTGGATGGTACGACCGCGCTTGGAGCGTCGGGATGGAATTACGCTTGGGTGAACAATTGGGGGGGTACTGGAACGAAGTATTTCAAGGCGAGAACAGTTGCAAGTGATGGACGCACCTCGGCTTGGTCTGCTACATATGCATTTACTGTCGTTCCTGCAGCGCAGCCGACGATAAGTGCATCACCGACGACCGTTGATTACAATTCGGCATCGACAATCACCTGGTCATCAACTGACGCAACGACATGTAGTGTTACAAAGGCGGGTGCCGCATGGCAGACGGGTACGAGTAATGCAGGGGTGACTTCAGGCAACCTCGTCGCTGATACTGTATTCGGCATCACGTGTAGCGGTACTGGCGGTAGTAACAGCACGTCGATCACGGTGAAGGTGCGACCGCAGGTCACCTTGACCGGAACCCCAACGAGCATCGCATATGCGTCTTCTTCAATGATGTCTTGGACATCAAGTTATGCTGCAAGCTGTAGTGTTACGAAGGCGGGTGCCGCATGGCAGACGGGGACGAGTAATGCCGGTGTTTCTTCAGGGGCGTTGCTCGCAAACACGACGTTCGTAGCAACCTGTACCTCATCTTCAGGAACCACGCAGACTTCGACACAGACGATCACGGTAGCGCCACTCAATGGTTCTTGTGGAACGACTCCGGCACATTACATCTGTGCGGCGGGGACCTCGGTCAGCAATCTCTCTGGACCACTGCAGTGGACTTGGACTTGTAATGGTGCAAATGGTGGAACAAATGCGGGATGTTCTGAAACAAAGCCCGCACCGCTTGCTCCGACAATTGGGGGGCCAACGCAAGGCCAGGCAAGTACGACTTATGCCTTCACCTTCAAGTCGACCAATCCATCTGGAGATGATATCCGTTATGCGATCGACTGGGACAACAATGGCACCGTGGATCAATATTTGCCGGCATCTGGCACGACGACACAGGGTACACAGTTGACCGCGTACAATAGTTGGGGAGGTTCTGGTTTCAAGTATTTCAAGGCACGTGCGGAAGTCATCGGTGGTCCGGTCTCTGGTTGGACTTCGGCGCAGATCCAGATCTTCGCGCCACCGACGGTCACTTTGACCTCAAATATGACCATCGCATACAATGCGACTGCAAGCTTCGGCTTCACTTCAACCGACGCGACGACGTGTAGTTATTATGACGTCAATCTGACGACGGGAACGACTTCAGAGATCACACTCACTCCGCTCCACGCGACGAGTTCGACTTGGACGGATGTCGGTCCATACCAGAAAGACTTCAAGCGACGTGTCGTTTGCCAGGATCCATTCTCGCGAAGTGATACGAAGGATATGACCGTCACTGTATTGCAAAATGATGCAACTTGTGGAGCGATCACTCCTCCAAGTTATGTCGCTCGCAGCGAAGTCTTCACCGCGACATCCACCATGTACAATGCGGGAACAAATCCTTGGACGACGACGTTCCTTGCAAATTACTTCTTGTGGTCGAGTTCGACGACATGGACGATCGATAGCGTTTCGCCAACCGTGGCAACAGTGAATTCTGGAACGACAGGAACATTTGTTTCTTCATCATTTACTGCGCCGAATACGCAAGGGGATTACGATTTCATCTGGCAGATGCGACCAAAGTTCAGTGGTAATTGGGCAAATCCGTTTGGATCAACCTGTCCTGCAGCGACTGCTCTTGGTACGAAGGTTCGCGTGAAGGACCCATTGCTTGTTGTTGGAAACTCTTCATCGTACAGTCTCGTGACGACGATGGTCAGTGACCCAACGGTAGGGTATACCTTTGCACAGACCGTTGCGGGGGATCCTGCAAATACAACATATATGCGTGTGCGTAACTTGGGTGGTGGCACGATCTCAAATGTCAACGTTTCTGTTGATCCCGCTTCACCTTCGACGGGGACATTCGCTTATACTGGTCCAGCTGGATTCACGCTCGGTCCTGGAGAGATAAAGGATGTTCCGCTTACATTCGCAGCATCGGCAACGGGTACGTATGCTTCTATCGCGCACGTCTCGGCGACAGGGCAGACGACAGTGAATGTTCCGTTGTCAGGTACAGCAATCGAGAAATTAGTCTTGAACACTGATCCTGCTGCGCTCACCTCGCTTTCGACTCTTGATTTCGGTGACGCTGCAACGAGCCGCTTCAAGTTCTTGAACTTCACGATCAAGAATCAGAGTTTGACGCAGTCCGGTGGTTCAGTATCGACGTCGACTGCCTCAAATCCAGTGTTCACTTGTGTATACAACTGTACATTCGATCTTCCACCAGGATCTTCGAGTACCCCAACAAGTGTGAATATCAAGTTCAAATTCGCTCCAATGGCAACGGGTACGGAAGTTGGCACATATACGTTTATGACCAACCCTCCGATCACAATTACCCTTACTGGCGTTGGCGTGAAGCCCGTATATTCAACACAAGAGAAATAGGTTTCGATCGACAAAAAACTCCGCAACGCGGAGTTTTTTGCTTATATATTCACAAAAGATAATTGCTATAGTACCGCTTCATGAATTTTGTACTATAATATAGGATAACTATGTTCCATAAACGCACAAAGATCGCATGCATTGCGGCTTTCATCGGTTTTTTCATGCCACTAAGCCTATTTGCGTCGACAGACTCACTCCCTCCACCCGTTCAAGATATTTGCACGGCTACTGCAAATAAGCTTTCTAATCTCGTGCGGCCCGCTTTCTCGAGTATGTCTGTGGTCGCAGGGGAGAGTGTCAGCATTCCACTCAATCTGAAGAACGAAACCGGAACACCACTCGATGATATTCATCTCTTGATGAGAGTCACGAAGATCGGCGGGCATGATCAAGTCGTTTTGTTGCGCTATGAGCCAAAAATATATGAGCTGCTCCCGGGTGCGACGGCTTCTACGTCACTTCGCTGGGACACTGCAAAGAATACTGAAAATGGAGTTTATCGTGTCGATGTCTTTGTAATGCCGAGTGCGTCTTATATGAATGGTGGTCTTGTCGTCGATGTGCCCGCGCCCGCGAACGTGCTCATCCAAGTTGAGAATAAAACAGACGTTGGGCCCGCCCGCGCGACTTTCGATTCAGATCACATTGTTGTGAATGGGAGGGACATGCGCATGAGAAATGCAGTGCTCTTTGATGAACACGAGCGCGGTGATTATAAACTCCATATTCGCAATACGGATACTGTTGATACGAAGGTCACCGTTTGGTGGAGAGTTTATAGCGACCAAAGAATCGATCAAAAAGATCTTCTTTTTGCAACGAGTACGGTGAAGACGGTTCCTGCAAAAGGAATAGTCATTGCCGATTTCTCTGTTCCGGTCGAGAAGGGTTTTCAATATACCATTGTTGCAGAGCTCAAGGAGGGTGATCAGAGCACACTAGCGCCGATCATATTTTACCGCGCCTCACGAGAGCCTTTGCCGATAAGTATTTTTGGAATCATGAGCGATGGGGGTAGCGGTGGGCCATTTGATGTACAAAAAGGTAAGAAGTATACATTGTTCGCGTGCCCATTGGGGATGCCCACATTGCTTCCCTCGACGCTCACGCTCAAGCTTGCCGGAGGAATGTGGAAGACATTCACAGAGCGAAGTGTAACAAATACGGTTAACGTCGCACCGTCTTCTCTTATCTTCGATTTCATCGCGCCAGCGGATGTGTCTAATGCGACGCTGACACTCAGTTCGTCTATGGGTGGAAAAAATATCCGACACATAACGCGCGTTTCTTGTATGGGGAGCACTGGTAATGAATGCATAGCACCATCTGCTCAGCCCGTAGCAACCGATCTCCTCTATACCTTTATTGCAATTAGCATTTTCTTGATCATCCTCATTGGCATCATACTCGTTCGGCATAAGCATGCGCATAAATAAAACTTCAATGAAAAATTTATTTTCAACAAAAAAGATCGTACTGCTCGGTGTGCTTATGCTCATCGCTGGCGGGGTTGCGCATGTTGCATGGACACATGCAGAAGCGGCTATTTGTATCACGTGCGATTCTGATGGCGGTGGGGGAGGCGGCCCTTCTCCCGTGAACGGTGTCTGTGCATCGACACACTATTCATGTAGTGCGGGTACTTCAGCGAACAATGTTGCCGGATCAACAACATGGACATGGTCATGTCTTGGCCTTAATGGTGGCACAACGGCAAATTGTTCCGAGAATATGGTCATCAATGGTGTGTGTGCCGCGACGCACTATAATTGTACCGCGGGAACATCTGCTGGTGGATATATCAGTGGCGCGGTCTATTATTGGTCGTGTAACGGAATAAATGGGGGCACGAATGCCTCATGTTATGCATATGATCCGATAAACGGTGTCTGCGATAATACGACGGCATATGCCTGTTCCGTAGGTACGGCGATCAATCAGGCTGCGGGTACCTATTTCACTTGGAATTGCCAAGGATATAACGGTGGAACGACGGATTCCTGCTCGAAATATCGCTCTGTTTCATGGGCGACGATTTCGGCCAGTCCGAATCCTGTAGCATGTGGCGGAACAGCAACCCTCTCTTGGGCTTCTGGGCCAAATGCAACGATGTGTGAAATAAAGAAGGGTTCGCCTGGAGTAGATTGGTATGCAGGTGGTCCGAGCGGTTCGCTTACCGTGTATCCTGATTACTATTCGGGATATTGTCAGAATACTGTCGATCCCGCACTCGAGTACTTTGCGGGTTCTGGTGTGAATATCACCCAGTCGGCCTTGAATGGAGCGTGTGGTGGTTCTGCATATGCATGTAATGCGGGTACTTCAGCGAATAATGCGAATAACGGATCATACTATACGTGGAATTGTAACGGTGCTTGCGGAGGAACGAATGCATCGTGTTCGCTCGGCATCACTCCTACGGTTTCAATAAGTGCAGCTGCGACATCGATCGCATATGGTGCGGCGACGACGATCAATTGGTCATCGGCAAATGCATCGAGTTGTTCGTTGACGAAGGCTGGCGCAGCGTGGACGAGCGGTACGAGCGGATCTGCGAGTACGGGGGCACTTTACGCGAGCACCGCGTTCGGGATCACTTGTAGCAATGCTTATACGAGTGCAAGTGCATCGGTGACCGTGACGGTCGCTCCACTTAACGGTGCGTGTGCCGCAACTGCTTATAATTGCGCTGCTGGTACATCAGGAAGCAACGTTTTCAATAATACGACGGGTGTCTATACCTGGATGTGTAATGGTGCCAACGGTGGCACGAACGCGAGCTGCTCGCAAACCATTCCGCCTGTGGTTTCGGTCACACCGCATACTGCAAATGGCGGGACGACGGGTTATGGTTATGATGGTGAAACGGCAAGCATCACATGGACCGCAACGTATTCACCGAGTTCTTGTACTGTTTACAAGAACGGTGCATCGTATGCATCGGTCGCAGGGACGGCGACAAGCAATAACACCGCTCCTCTTGTGACGGGTACGCAAACATATCGCGTCGATTGTGCAAACGCGGGTGGAACAGGTACGGGAAACACCGTGACATTTAGTGTGCCGCTCGTGCCTACTGGGTTGTCGGTGAGTTGCCCTAATCCGGGAAGTACTGCTAATTTCTCGTGGACCCTCCCTTCAGGGATAACTTCAACATATTTCAGATATTATACGACACCGCCGAGTTCCATCGATTACAATTCCGCATGTAATCCTGCGAAGACTCCGCCGAATGGATCGTGTATAACCGTAAATGGTTCGAGTGTTGGACAAGCGACGACGCCAGGAAATCAGTACTATTGGTATATCCACTCACGTGATGCATATGGAAACTGGAGTCCACCAGTAGGAGGAGGGGCATTTAGTTGTGCGGTGAATGGTGTATGTAGTACAACCGTGATCAACGGTTGTAACGCAGGTGCATTCGTTGATGTTGCAGATAATGCAAGTTATAACTACTGGTACTGCCAAGGTCTTGGTGGTGGAACGAATAGTGCAACATGTGCGATTGCGAAAGTAAATGGTGTTTGTTCTACAACGCACTATGCTTGTACGACAGGAACTTCCGTAAGTAATGTTAGTGGTCCGACACAATGGACATGGACCTGTAACGGTGCAAATAACGGTACGAATGCATCATGCTCAGAGACAAAACCTGCTCCAAATGCTCCAACGATTGGCGGACCAACGCAAGGTCAGGTGAATACGAGCTATACGTTCACCTTTAAGGCATCAAATCCATCAGGTGACGATATTCGTTATGCGATCGATTGGGATAATAATGGAACGATTGATCAATATTTACCTGCAACAGGATACACGACACAAAATACACAATTGAGTACGCCGAACAATTGGGCGGGCTCCGGTGTGAAGACCTTTAAGGCGCGTACGGAGACCAATGGTGGTCCAGTGTCTGGATGGACGACTTATAGTATTACGATCTATGGCATACCAACAGTCACCTGGACTCCAGGTGCGTCTGCAACGATCCCTTATAACGGTACACTCAGTTTCGGGTATACCTCAACGGATGCGACGAGCTGCAGTTATTACGATTTGAATCCATCAACGGGTGCGATTCAGTCGACGATCTGGAGTAATGGTGCAACGAGTTCGTCGTGGACGAATGCGGGGCCATATCAAGCAGACTTTAGGAGAAAGGTCGTTTGTCAAAATCCATTCAGCCAGACGGGGAGTGCGGAGATTTATGTAACCGTGCAGCAAAACAATGCTGCTTGTGGAACGTTCAGTATTCCGAATTACGTCACCCCTGGGCAGATCTTCAGTGGCACGATCACGATGGTGAATAATGGAACCAATCCCTGGTTGATGACGGGAAATAGTGCAACCCCACACCGATTAGGAAGTCAGAATCCACAAGACAACAGTATGTGGGGGACGAACCGTGTGAATCTCTCCGCAAATGTACCTGCAGGAGGCACGGGGACATTCACGACGAACTTCACCGCGACTTCAACCGAGGGAGCTTATCCGTTCTCATGGAGAATGGTCGAGGAGACTGTACAGTGGTTCGGTCCGACTTGTGACCCGACCACAGCATCGGGCACAAAGATCATCGTGATGAATCCGAAACTCGCTGTGCAGCCTGCGAATTACGGTTTCCCAGATCAGGTCGCAGGAGATCCAGCACAGACGATGCTCCTCCATGTGTCGAATTTGGGTGGTGGCAACATCACTGGTGGCAATATCACTGGATTCTCAGGACCGTTCACGTGTACTTCGGTGTGTGATTTCACGCTTGGACCCGGGGAGACGAAAGATATCTCGATCTCATTCGCCCCGTCGGCGACAGGAACATACAGTACGATATTGCATGTGAATGCGACAGGTCAGGCATCAGTCGACGTATCGACCTACGGTAATGGTGTCGAGAAGTTGGTTGTGTCGACCGATCCATCGGCAACAGTTTCGACGAATCCTCTGGATTTCGGCGATGCGCCGACGACACGTCCGAAATATTTGAACTTTAATATAAAGAATCAGAGTCTTTCGCAGTCAGGAGGTACGGTTTCTGGAATAACGACGACGAATCCGGTATTTACGTGCTTTAGTGGTTGTAGCTTCACGCTTCCACCAAGCACCTCAAGCACACCATCAGTGGCAAAGATCCGCATGCAGTTCTTGCCGACGGCACTCGGAACTGCAACAGGTCAGATGACGATCGGAACGACACCTCCAGTAACGATCGATCTTACCGGTGTTGGAGTGAAGCCACAATTCACGACTGAGGAGAAGTGATTTCAAAAAACAACCCGCAAGGGTTGTTTTTATACACAGGTTATTCATATCTTTAGGATAATAGATATAAAATGTATTATAATTGAGGCATACTTAGTCTGTGAACTTATGAAAAAATATATACAAATCTTACTCCTCGGCTCCGCGTTTTTCGCGTTTGCATTCACGATGCTCCCAGCGCAGAGGCACGGTGTTGTGCAAGGTGCCATACAGGAACTCTCGAGCCTAGCACTCCCTCAGAGCGCAGAGGCGATCTGCTACAATCCGAACAATCCAGGAGGATATTGTGACCCTCCGCAGGGGGCTTATTGTGCTGCAACACATTATAGCTGTATAAAAGGTGGTTCAAGTAGGCATGTTGAGACCGCAACAATGTGGACGTGGACCTGTGGAATTCGACTTGATTTCGAAGATTGTTCCGAGTTGAAGCCTGCTCCAACGGCGGTGGTCACTGTTAGTCCAAATGCAGTGCGTTATGGTCAGGCAATGACCGTAAGTTGGGGGAGCACAAACTATGCCTATTGTAAGGTACGTGTTTGCCCATCAAGCATTTGGTATAAGGAATGGGTGGGGGTAAGTGGCTCTGCGACCTATACCGCGAGTCCGCTCTATGGTTGCGGACAGCCGACGTTCTCGCTCAATTGCGGTCCGAACAGTACTACCTGGACAGAGGTCGCATCGGCGACACCGACGATGATCATCGACGGAGTTTGTGGTTACAACCTGAATACTTGTTCATGGGGAACGTTCAGTGATACGCCAGATTCTTCGACACAGTATCTCTGGAATTGTTTAGGGCAGAATGGAGGAAACACGACTTCTTGTGCGATCAATAAGCCGATCAATGCAACTTGTACGGCGAACCACTACGCTTGCAATCCGATACCCGGCGGAGTCTCCATCAACAATGCCGCTCGCGCCGATCGTTGGACCTGGGACTGCCAAGGCAGCTATGGCG
>JAJZQJ010000014.1 GCA_021851895.1 bacterium | reverse complement strand
ATTACATGAACGGTACACCTTTTGGATCTTTTGTTTCAAGGACTCACAAAAGTTCTCAAAAGGTCTTGCACTCTCGCTCCCATAAGAATGGGACCCATGAGCGAGAGCTCACCCACGGTTCTCGACGGTCTTCCTTTTAGGAAAAGGAAGACCTGCTCTCCTAGCCGGGGAAGGTACTCCTTCCCCGACCCCCTTCCGTTCGAATCTAAGGACTTGCTTCGCAAGAGTGATAGTCGGATTCGCCCCTTCGTCACATCAGTATGTTGTTTCGCAGGCTCACAACATACTGTGTGCGAGTAGGGCCAGGGCTCGGCGTCGACCGCTTCGGTCGGTACCTCAGCGGCCGGCTTCGCGGCCTCCGCCCTTCGAATCCTATTCTCGCAAGCAATGGCAAACAAAAAGAACGCTTTCGCGTTCTTTTTGGCCATTGCTGCGAGACTAGGATTCGAACCTAGATAGACGGATTCAGAGTCCGTAGTCCTACCATTAGACGATCTCGCAATATTTCGAACACTATTCACATGCACCTAAAGATAAGTACACGTTGGCTCATTATACATATTCACAAGAATATTTCAAGCGCGCGAGCTTTAAAATACCGCCTCAGTAGAGCGGCAATCGCAAAGAACCACTTATCCACATGAAAGTCACAAAATATAGTTTTTTCCCTATCAATTTAAGGCTTTTTTTGCTATACTTTAGTTAGTAACTCATTATTGGGTTAGCACTGTCCGCACCGAATAAAGGAAACGTACTTACCGATTCTTCCGAAGCTCTCGAAGCTCTGATTCTTTTTGAATCCGAGCATTTCTTTTTATGCTATCGAACCACTATCATTCAATTTCTGTCTATCACTATGCGGGAGGAAAACACAACCCTCACTAAGTTCCCATCGATCTTCGTTTTAGGTCTTTTCCTCATTCCAAATTTTTCACTCGCAAGCTATGCTCCTGGCGAAACATTGAATCCCTCATGTGGGCCAACTGACGTCGACTGCACAATATCACCGGTCACACTTGTATCAAGCGGGGGCACAGGAATTGATTCCTTTTCTGTTGGCGATATTTTATACGCTTCGGGCACAACCACACTCAGCCAGCTCGGGATTGCTCCTGATGGACGTGTACTCAAAATTTCTGGTGGTCTCCCTTATTGGGGTAATGATGCGGGTGGTACTGATTTTCTCGCATCAGAGCAAGGACTTCACCTCGATACGCTGACTGATACCTTCGACTTGTACTCGATGGAACATCGCTCTCTGTCTCCCCACTTGGACTTAAACTCTCGGCGACATATCCAGGACAATCCTCAATTTCCACCGTTGGCACGATAACTACAGGTGTTTGGCAGGGCGACCCCATTCAACCATCTGAAGGAGGTACGGGTCTTTCTTCTTTTGAATTTGGAGATTTGTTCTATGGATCTGTCTCCTCAACGGTTGCAAAACTTCCTGCGGGTGCGGAGGGTACAGTACTCACGATTTCAGGCGGACTACCCTCTTGGCAACCAGAAGACATACCAAACACTTATCTCGCCTCAGAACAAGGATTACACCTCGCAACCTCAACAAACACCTTCAGTCTTGTGCTTGATGGTACTTCGCTCACTCAAACGAGCTCAGGATTACGACTCTCGCCAGCGTATCCAGGACAGACATCAATCAATACTGTCGGCACGATTTCGACAGGTCACTGGAGCGGAGATACCATCTCTGCACTCCGCGGAGGCACTGGCAACTCAAGCTATACCGCAGGAGATATACTCTATGCAACAGCCACCGCGGGAATCGCAAAGCTTCCAATTGGAAGCAATGGCACTGTACTCAAGGTTCTCAACGGTCTCCCTTCTTGGGGCACTGATAATGTCGGACCATCCTATCTCGCTTCTGAGCAGGGTCTACATCTTTCGACGACGACTAACACCTTTCTCGTCGCACTTGATGGTACTTCGCTCACACAATCATCTTCGGGATTGCGTGTTTCTGCTTCATATCCAGGCCAAACATCGATCAACACACTCGGCACGATCACTGCGGGACATTGGTCTGGTGATCCAATCGACGTTTCGAGTGGAGGTATCGGAATCACGGCAACACCGAATAATGGCGAAATTCCTATGGGAAATGGAGCGGGATACACTCTTGGGAACATCACGGGATCCGAAGGTGTAACCGTCACCAATGGGACGGGGACAGTCAACGTCAGCCTGAGCGTTGCGACGATACCTACAGTGACCTCCCCAGTGAGCAATGATTACTTGCCGATCTATGCAAGCGGTACACTACTTCGCAAAAAAATCTCCTACGCAGACCTCTTCGCAAGCGTCCTCGGGTCACTCAACTATCAAGGGACGTGGGACGCGAGCGTGAACAATCCGACCTTGACTGACGCTGACTGCACGACCACAGACAAGGGGCGCTATTTCGTTGTAAGTTCAAGTGGTACGACAACATTAGGTGGCATCAGTGTATGGAATAACAGTGACTGGGTTGTTTGTAATGGCACAGTCTGGGAGAAAACAAATAATACCAACAGCGTCGTGAGTGTTTTCGGTCGTACCGGCACGATCACTGCACAAGGCGGAGATTATAATGCACTCCAAATCACTAACATCCCCGCAGGATCACTTACCGCGATCAATGTCCAAGATGCACTCAACGAACTCGCAACCGAAAAGGAGCCGACGATAGCAACAGGAACGACCGCAGAATATTACCGCGGAGACAAGACATGGCAAACCCTCGACACTGCTGCGGTTGCAGAAAATCCGTCAGCGCTCTACTACACAGACGCGCGAGCGCGTGCAGCCGTGAATGGTAATGCCGACGGCCTCTCTTATGACAACGTGAGCGGCATGCTCTCTCTTGCAACAGGCAGAAGCATACCCTACACCGCATCAACGACGAATTGGGAGACTGCATATGGATGGGGCAACCATGCATCTGCGGGATATCTCACCGGCCTCGAGGGAGACGGCACGACGCTCGGATCTGGCCTTGCGGGCCTTACGTTAAAGACAGTGAATAGTAATGTTGGCACATTCGGGTCACCTACCAATTCAGTGAGCTTCACCGTCAATGAAAAGGGTCTTATCACTGCCGCATCGAGCTCTGCGATGGTCATCGATGAATCGGATGTCATCGGATTAACTACCGATCTCGCGAACAAATTAACTTCATCGCTCACTTCGGGCAACATCTTCGTTGGGAATTCGAGTAATGTGGGCACAGGAAGAACACTTTCCCTCTCCCCTACTTCTGGAATATTCGGCCTATCGAATACTGGTGTGCTTACGCTACCAGACTCCGATAGCGCAACCCGCGGGCTTCTTACGAGTGCAGATTGGACAACATTCAATGGCAAGCAAGCTGCACTCGGCTTCACTCCCGAGAATAATGCGAACAAATCGACCGACATATCGATCGATGGCACATCAGATACGAAATATCCAACCGCAAAGGCCGTAAAGACCTACGCAGATAACCTTGCGCTTGGATTTAGCTGGAAACAACCGATAGAAATCCTCAATCTCGTTGGAGAGACAAGCACTCCGGTCACGAATCCAAACAACTATGATGAATACATAGTCAGCCCAGGAGGAGACTGGACGAGCATCAACCCCACATTAGCACCTGGAGATCTTGTGCAGTATCAATCCTCCTCATGGGTGAAGATAAAGTCACTCGCCACTGGAGACCGACTCGGTATCGGATTCAAGTCGACAACCACACCATCAGGGCCTTTTACGGGGAAGAAAAACTACATCGTCACTTTTGACAGCACACTGAATGGAGGAAATTATACTTATACATCCTCTGCACCAGCAAATAACGATGCGGTATATGTGCAGAATGCGAACGCATACTATCATGACTTCTCTCTTGTTTACTCCACGAGCCTCAGTGAATGGGTGCAGCTTTCTGCGACTGCAAATTTCACCTTTGGTAATGGACTGAGTCTCACGGGTAGCAATGTATCACTCGGCGCACTTACAGCGGATTGGAACCAAACAGGAAATTATGCAATGACCACGGCGGGCGACATCAATCTTAATAGCGGCAACCTTAATACAGCAAGTTCTACCGCAAATCTCTTCAATAGTAATGCCTCAACATTAAACATCGGAGGTGCAGCAAGTTTGATCAATTTCGGAGCAGCAGGAGCGACGCTTCGTGGACAAGGCGCATTCAATATCACCACCGCATCGAGCTCGAATCTCAATATCGATCCAGGCACGACAGGAGCCCTTAATCTCGGCACAGGAAATGATGCAAAGACGATCAACATTGGCACGGGAAATGCTGGCAATACGATTAACATAGGAACGAGTGCGGTCGGGACGGACACTATTGCGATCGGCTCGCCTAATGACTTTTTTACACTTACCTCATCAGGTCTTAACATCTCGGAGCTTGGGGCGCTCACTGGAGTCTCTTCAATCGACGGTATCTCCTTCTCGTCGACGACAATAGGATTTTCGGGGATCGGAGATATACTCTCAAGTGGCATCAACTCACTCACCCTCGATTCAGGGACCACAGGTGCACTCAATATCGGGACGGGAAATCACTCGAAAGACATCTCAATCGGTACCGGTAATGCAGGAAATAACATTTTCATTGCAACTAATAACACGACACCCGACACCATTCAAATAGGGTCAAGCAATGACACATTTTCACTTTCTTCATCTGGCTTTAATGTCACCACAGGAGGCGCATTGAGTGGTGTTACCGCAATAAACGGTGCGTCAATTTCATCATCTACGATCACTTTCAGTGCATCTGGAACGATCCTCACCACTGGCGCAAACGCGCTAACGTTAGACTCCGGTACAACAGGTGCAGTGGATATCGCAACTGGCGTGAACGCAAAAACAGTGAACATCGCAACCAACAATGGTGGGAACATCGTCAACATCGGCACCGGGAATACCGTGATCGATACCATAAACATCGGCTCATCGCTCGATACCCTTACCCTCTCCTCCTCTGGATTCAACGTCTCCGCGCTTGGTGCACTCACCGGCGTCTCCTCTCTCAACACGCTCACCCTCGCAACCAACACCATCGCATTCTTAGGTGCAGGAACGATCAACTCAGGCAGCGGCACTACCCTCACCCTCGATGCGGGAACGAATGGAAACGTCGATATCGGTACTGGAGCCTTTGCAAGAACAATTAGTATTGGAAACAACACCGGCGCAAGTGCGCTCATCCTCGACGCAGGAACGGGTAATATCAGTATCGGCACAAGCTCACCCGCGCGACTCATTACGATCGGTGGCACGGGAGCGAATACGATCGCACTCGGCAATGCACAAACGGGAGGCTCGATCTCACTTGGAGCAGCGATGACAACTGGATCGATCAATATCGGCGGGACGGGAGCACAGACGGGAAATATCGATATTGGCGCTGGTACCGGAAACCAAACACTCAATCTCGGTACAGGAAACACGGGAAACAAGACGATCAATATAGGAACAGGCGACGGCGCGACGAATACGATCAATATCGCAACGAACGTCGCGGGTGTCGATGTGCTGAATATCGGTACCGCTGCGGATCAGTTCACACTGACTTCTGCGGGATTGAATGTCACCGCAGGTGGTGCACTCACCGGCGTCTCCTCTCTCAACACGCTCACCCTCGCAACCAACACCATCGCATTCTTAGGTGCAGGAACGATCAACTCAGGCAGCGGCACTACCCTCACCCTCGATGCGGGAACGAATGGAAACGTCGATATCGGTACTGGAGCCTTTGCAAGAACAATTAGTATTGGAAACAACACCGGCGCAAGTGCGCTCATCCTCGACGCAGGAACGGGTAATATCAGTATCGGCACAAGCTCACCCGCGCGACTCATTACGATCGGTGGCACGGGAGCGAATACGATCGCACTCGGCAATGCACAAACGGGAGGCTCGATCTCACTTGGAGCAGCGATGACAACTGGATCGATCAATATCGGCGGGACGGGAGCACAGACGGGAAATATCGATATTGGCGCTGGTACCGGAAACCAAACACTCAATCTCGGTACAGGAAACACGGGAAACAAGACGATCAATATAGGAACAGGCGACGGCGCGACGAATACGATCAATATCGCAACGAACGTCGCGGGTGTCGATGTGCTGAATATCGGTACCGCTGCGGATCAGTTCACACTGACTTCTGCGGGATTGAATGTCACCGCAGGTGGTGCACTCTCAGGAGTGACCTCACTTGATGGAATTGCCATCTCCTCTTCTTCCCTCTCATTTGCAGGCGCGGGATCGATCATATCTGAAGCCTCAAATACCCTCACTATCGACTCGGGCACCACAGGAACCCTTGATTTTGGAACAGGAAATCATGCAAAGACCTTGAATATCGCAACAGGAAATGCGGGGAATGTGATAAACATCGCGACAGATAACACTGCTACTGATACGATCACCATCGGATCAAGTAAGGACACCTTTACACTTTCCTCATCTGGGTTCAACGTGTCCTCATCTGGTGTGCTTACCGGCGTTTCTGCTCTCAATGGACTTGTACTCAACTCCGCTGGTCTTACTTTCAGTGCGACCGGCACGATAAGCACTACTGGCTCAAATGCACTCTACGTCGACTCAGGAACGACGGGGAGCGTCAATCTGGGAGCAGGAAATGACGCAAAGGCGATCAATATCGGCACAGGAACAGGAGGAAACACTATTCATATCGGCACAGACAACACAACACAAGACATCATCGCGATCGGCTCCCCTCTCGACTCGTTCTCCATAAGTTCCAACGGTTTCAACGTATCGACCGCTGGAGCGCTTTCGGGCTTCACAACACTCAATACGATCACACTCAATCCAACCGCGATCACCTTTGCGGCAACTGGATCGTTGAAATCGACAGGCGCGAATGCGCTCACCATCGATTCGGGGACTTTTGGCACGGTAAATCTTGGTACAGGAAATAATGCAAAGACGATAAACCTTGGCACAGGAAATGCGGGCGACATCATAAATATAGGCACCGACAACACTGTCGCCGATGCGATCACCATAGGCTCTGCACTTGATGCACTTGCACTAAATTCTTCGGGGCTGAATGTTTCAACATTAGGAGCACTTACCGGCGTCTCATCAATCGATACGATCGGAGTCAGCGCATCGGCACTTACCTTCCCCGGAGCAGCATCTATCACCTCACACGATGGGCTAACACTCACACTTGATTCGGGAACTAGTGGAAGCATAGATATCGGCGCAAGCGCATTTTCAAAGTCGATCACGATCGGCAATGGCACAGGAACCTCTTCCGTATCCATTCTTGCAGGTGCGGGAAATATCGACATCGGCGCGAATGCGATCGGACGAACCATCAATCTCGGGACTGGCGCTGGCGTCCCCGAGTTGATAAATATCGGAGGAACCGGTGCAAACACGATAGCGCTTGGAAATACACAAACCGCGGGGGCCGTAAACATCGGCAATGCAATGACGACCGGAGCGATCACGATCGGTGGCACGGGAGCACAGACGGGCTCGATCACGATCGGTGGCGGCACGGGTGCACAAACACTCAACCTTGGCACTGGTGGTACGGGATCAAAGACGATCAATATCGGAACTGGCGCGATTGCGAACACGCTCACCATCGGCAATACGACCGCATCGACGCAACTGACGCTACGCGCAGCGACCGGAGGAATCGTCATAAATGGACTCGCTGCAGCTGCGAATGGAAACCGCAGTATTTGCTATAATCCCACGACGAACATCATCTATGCGGGCGCATCGAGGTCGAATTGCGATCCTTCGTCCGCTCGCTTTAAGCACAACATAGAAGACCTTAAGCTTGGTCTCGATGCGGTAATGGCGCTGCGACCGGTGAGCTATAACTACAATTCGGACAACTCCTCATCACTTGGCTTCATCGCCGAGGAAGCTGCGGCAATCGATGAACGACTCATCGTTCGCGATGAACTCGGACGCCCATCGGCGATCAATCCCGATCAGTTTGTGCCGATCATCACCAAGGGCCTGCAGGACATGAATAATAAATTCGATCAGTTCATTTCGCAAAGTAGCATAACAATGGGCGCACTCAATCAACTTGCCCTCTCAGGAGCACTCCACGTTGAAGGTCCGGTGGAACTCGGAAAGGACTCCGTTGGAGAAGCGGTCATACGGGCGGGCGCAGACCACATCACCATTAACTTCGACAATGTGTACACCTATATGCCTGTCGTCACGATTTCGAAGATGACGAGGGGTAGACTGAATGACTATTATATTGATGGTGTGAGCCGCGATGGTTTTACGATCAAAATAGACCCAACATCGATCAATGATATGGAATTCAGCTGGCATGCATTCGCTGCGCCAAAAAGCTTGCGCACATTCAGTGATGGAAATGTCGAGGATATCAACTCAACAAGTACAAGCATACTCGACGTAAGCCATTTCATTGAAACAGTGACCTCGATACCAACAAATACGAACGATACACAAAACACAGCCACTGCAACAGACACTGCAACGACTACGACAGACTCGACTACTACTACTGCATCTTCGATGGAATCAGTCACACCGAGTGATCCTACAGTAAGCTCAACAACACCTCAAGATCAGTCGCAAAGTGAATCGACAAGTACGCCAGTCACTACAACACCGACGCAGGGAGAACAAATTCCGACAGACTCCTCGAGCACAGATACGCCTGCGGTAACAACAAACGACGCAGCCACCTCGACCACGCAATAAATAAGAATCGCCCTCAAGCATATGCGATACAGGAAACTCAACATAGGCATCACACTCATCATACCCTTCTCGCTCCTACTTTTTGCCGGTGCCGCTTTGCACGCCGAGGCCTCAGAAACGTATGGAACTATTGATGCGGTATCACGCTATGCATGGGGAGAGAATCTCGGTTGGATCAATTTCCATCCACAAGGAGGAGGGCTCACCATAACAGATAGTGGTATTTCAGGATATGCCTGGAGCGAGCACTCGGGATGGATCAATTTCTCACCCACACACGGCGGGGTGACGAATGATTCGAGTGGACAGCTCGGCGATTATGCCTGGTCATCAGGACTTGGATGGATAGATTTCTCCCATGTCACGATATCGACTACCGGAAAATTCACAGGCATTGCAGGGACTGCAAGTACGACACCAGGAAGGATCAATTTCGACTGCACGCACTGCAGCGTGGTGACTGACTGGAGACCACTTTCGGCAAGAACGATAACACCATCTGTGCAAGGCAGCATCACTGGCAGCACAGCAGCCGCGTTTGCACTCATACCACAAGACACCTTGTTCGCGGAGAATATCCCTCTCCTTATAGATCCAAACAAACAAGGACAACTCACGCAGTCGACACCCGTAGGCCCCGTCATCGCGCAAGTTCCTAAGAACGCCTCACCTCATCCTTTCACCCTGTCGATAAATGTGATTCCACACACGAGCATCGACCTGCCATTACCATTTTCCGATGCCTTACCACTCAACTCAGTCTATTATGAAATCAATGCATTCGACGCGGATGGACGCGCATTACATACATTCTCCGTTCCGATAACAATAACACTTCCACTACCCCGCTCGCTGCAATTCTATCGCAGGCTCAGCGTTCATTGGTACGACGAGAGCAATCATGAGTGGGTAAAGATCCCCGATGCAATATTCTCTACAAACTCCGTCACGTTTTCTGTGACACACCTCACCAGGTTCGCCATTTACGCAACGAGAGCAGACACCTTGGTTTCGAGACCTACTGTTATACAAGGCCCACAAGGAGGTGCGATCGTCACAGAAGAAAAGACGGTGGACATCACACCACAAGCAATGACCGTAGGCAGAACAGATGTAACGAGAAATGTACGTCCGGCTCCTTCGACCGCAACGATAAAGAGCGGTGCACTCACAAGAGAAGACATACTTATACTCATCTTCATCACATTCATCGCAATGCTTGCACACATACTCGCCCGACAAAGGAGCGCGCATAAAAAATAGCCCGAACGGGCTATTTTTTAAAATACTTTCAAATACTTTCGAACCGCAAGCACTGAGGAGAGTGCTCCGAGCAAAATACCCGTAGAGAGAAGCACGAAGAAGATCTGCGGTAGGTTCGCGATGTAATATGCGAACAGGTCGATTCCACCGTAGAACTCCACCGTAGCACTCTGCACCCATACCGTCAGTGGATAAAACGCTGCGGTTGCGAGTATCGCTGCGACAATGCCACACAAGGCCCCCTCGACAACGAACGGCCCACGAACGAACATGTTTGACGCACCGACAAGCCGCATAATGCCGATCTCTTCTCTCGATGCATATATGGCAATGCGAATGGTATTGAACGTAATGACGATGGCGATCACGATCAAGAAGAGCAGGATCGCAAATGAGAACTTCTCTACCGCATTCACTGTCGCGGTCAGCTTCTCGATGATTACCTTATGCTGCGCGTAATTGATCTTGTTTATGAAATTATCCGCCTGGGTATCATCTTTCTCCTTATTCAAGTACAGGGCTATAGCTTCATACTCTGATGGATTCTTCGCACGAATATTGAGCATCGCGCCAAGAGGATTATCAGAGAGCTCGTTGAGTGCCGCCTGGAGGAGATAATCGTTTTCATGCTTCTTCCTGAAATCGTCGATTGCCTGATCGCGAGAGATATATTCAACCTGCGCGACTTCGGGCATCTTCTCAAGTGAATTACGCAAAGCGAGTATATCGTCAGCCTTCGCAGTCGACGAGAAGTAGACGTTGATATCCACCTTCTCCTCAATAGTACGCAGCGTCTCCTGTAAAAAGACAGAGGAGAGCATCGATGCGCCAATCACGAATAATGCAACCGTCATCACGAAGATCGCAGAAAGTGAGACGACTGCATTACGCCAAAAGTTAAGAAAACCCGAACGCATGACGCGACGGAAAGAAGTGAACATAGACATGGACTGATTATAGCATACGAATTCTCGTCATGAGTCATGAGTCATAAGTCATGAAAAATCCATCCCAGAAGCCTTTGTTGAGCCATAATTGTTAGCTTCACAAAGTGTACTTGACATATTTTATATTTGATGTATACTGTAATCCTCGCTGGCCTTCGTGCGCGCCGCCCGGAAAACCTCTTCGGAGGTCGCGGGTCGCAGCGCCGCCTACCGCCTTCCCCGCAAGGAGAGCGCGGTCTGCCAGCGGAAGTCCCGGGTGAGGCCCCTGCGCCTCCTGGGTACCCGCCCATTCCCAATGGGAGTGGGCGGGTCATCGAGAAGTCTCCGCGGCGCCCAAGCCCCGGAGCGTGTCCCCCAACTTCCCCTGCCGAAGGCGAGGAGGAAACATGCACAGCGAAGAGCTGCGACTGCCTGGAGTCAAGGCCTCCATCAGCAGCTAGGGGCAAGTGCGTCAGCACCGAGCCCAACAGCCCAGAACGCCAAGGACGCACCCACGAGGTTCGCAGTCCAGAGGCCACGGCCAACCCCGGCCACGCCCTCATCCCGCTTCCAGAGAAAGGAGGTCCCGCATGTTCTTCAACGACAGGCACGTCAAGTGCCCGCGGGATGCCGATCAGGCATCCTAGCCACCGCAAACCTACGCCAACAGGCCAGGTACTGGGTTCCCCCGTCAAAGACGGGGGCCCTTTTTTAACCAAATTTGTATTTTGTATTTTACCAAATCAACATAATGAAACACTGAGGATTTGCATATTTTTCGTAGCCACTCCTGCGACACAATGAAACGTAGAAGTCTTTCCCCGCAGTGGCGAATTTGCATTTTACCAAATGTAAATATATGAAACACTGAGAATTTTTCGCGTCAGCGATGAGCTCTGGAGTCCGACGACGTACAATGGTACGGGGAGTACGAGCGGGAATCGAAAATGTGAAACATTTTCCCGCGAGTAAGCCGGAGCCATGTCGAGTCTTCGAGACGGCGAGGCGGGCCCGAGACCATACAATATTTTGGAGCTTTGCGAACAAAATATTGATATGAGTCGTAGGCGAAGAGCCATCGATCACGCGAAAAAGGCCAGTGCCGCTACATTAGGCAAATATGTTCAAAAAATATGCACCGAAAGGTGCATATTTTTAAAGAACATATTTCCCTTGCACATCATCCCTCACGATCTTCCCACTATCCATCGTAATCACACGCTTCCGCAACGCATCGATGACGCCCTTATTATGTGTAGTCAAAATAACTGTTGTTCCCATATCGTTGACCTTTTTCAAGATCTGCACGATATCATAGGTATTCATTGGATCGAGATTTCCTGTGGGCTCATCGGCGACGAGCACATCGGGCTGAGACACAAGCGCACGAGCGATAGCGACGCGCTGACGTTCACCACCAGAAAGTTCACCTGGAAAATGCATTGCCTTAGCGGCGAGATCAACAAGCTCCAAGACTTGTGGTACGTCCGCGTGGATCTCCGCATCAGTGCGACCTGCCGCCTCGAGTGCGAAAGCTACATTCTCATAAGCCGTCTTATTTGGGAGAAGTTTGAAATCCTGGAAAATAGTACCGATCTTACGGCGAAACTCGGGCATCTTTCGCTCAGCAATATGATGCACGTTCTGCTTTCCATAAAGCACAGCGCCGCTTGTTGGGCGCTCTTCTGCAAGAAGGAGCTTGATGAGGGTCGTCTTCCCCGCACCAGAATGACCGACGATAGAGACGAATTCGCCCTCCGTTATACCAAGAGAGACATCGGAGACGACGACATTATTTCCGTAGCGCTTCGTAACGTTATCAAAATAGATCATAGACAGTAAGACTAGTATAACATGCGAGGGCACCCATTAAAACCCCATCATACACAGCAAAACGACCATGCATGCTATAATTTTCACATGAAGCAAAAACGTAAGTCGGAATACCGCGAAGAGCGCGTACTCGATGAAAAGTTGTCATTTAGTAACCTCGTCGTGCGCTATGCCAGAGAGGTTCCGCCAGGAAGAGTGACGACGTACGGTGCACTCTCGCGTGCCTCTGGCGGCGGAAGCATGGGCGCGCGGAGCATAACGAGCATACTCGCAAAAGCATGGAATAATGGCGTGCGTGACATCCCCTTTCATCGCATCGTTTACGCAGATGGGCGCATTTGGATGGCCCCAGAATATGAAGCCGAACGAGCGAAGAAATATAAAAAAGAAAACATTGAGATCCTCAATGGGAAAATAAAAGACTTCCACGACAAAATCTATGAGTTCAAATAAAAAATGCACCTTGTGCATTTTTTATTCGGGGAGTTCGTCATCATCGCTTGCACGACCTGCCCCATCAGCAAGATCGCGCTCGGCATCGATGAAAGTAGCAATATTACCGCGCTCGAGAACACCATCAACGTCACTTGTCTCAACTCCCGTACGATGATCTTTGACCATCTTGTATGGATGGAGCACGTATGAGCGGATCTGATTTCCCCATTCCACCTTCGTGGTCTTCGAGATCATCAACTCCTCCTTTTCCTTATCAGAAAGTTTCTCGCGGACATGGTGAACTTTTGCAGAAAGAAGCTCGAGGGCACGTTCCTTGTTTTGCGCCTGACTGCGCTCTGCAGACACATGTACGGAGATTCCTGTCGGTTTGTGTATCGCACGTACTGCAGTCTCTCTCTTGTTGACGTTCTGACCACCCGCACCTCCCGACTTCGCGAATTCGAGCTCCACCTCACTCTCAGGAAGCGGCTCTAAGTCTGCCTTCTTCAGTTGCGGAATCACCTCAACCATCGAAAATGATGTATGCCGCTTCGCATTCGCGTTGAATGGTGAAATGCGCACGAGTCGATGCACACCACTTTCGTTTCGAAGATCCATATATGACCCCTTACCGGTGATTTCAACGGTCACATTGCGATACCCTCCATGATCATTCTCATTCTCGTGGAGTATATTGAAACCAAAACCACGCTGCTCGCAGTAACGCATATACATACGCAATAACATGCCAGAAAAATCTTCAGAATCATCACCACCCGCTCCGGAAAAGATCGTCAGTACAGCATTCGCGCTATCGTATTTACTTTTTCCCTCTGCGATCGCCTGAAGATCCTGCATTTCCCTGATCATCGCTTGGGCGCGCTGTTTATCTTGCCAGAAATCGGCCTGATTCATCGCCTCTTCAATTTCCGCGAGGCGCGCAGCCTCTTTTTCACTTAATGCCATGGTTTCAGTATAATCAAAGAAAAGGCCGCCCACAAGGGGCGGCCGAGGGTCTCATCTTTTCTTTTTTTCCCAATATTCCATGAGAAAAAGATATTTTTTGATGTACATGGGGGTTTCGCTATTCACGCGAATTCCCTTTAAAGCGAGCTTATTCTTTCTGTTTTGCACTGACCGATAACTCGCGGGCAGGATGAAATTCGGTAGCTTCATGATCGCGCGGTCGAGCAACGACAACTTCTTGCCATTCAAACGCTCGATCTCTCCGACCATGCGCTCACCTGCGACCGGCCCGCCGTTGTATGCGGCGACAGGCTGAATGCCACCGAGTGTCGCGTCCTTTGCAAAGAGATCGCATGCCTTCTGTGAGCGAGCAAGCTCGAGGTCGAGCAAGCAGATCGCAGCTTTGATGATATTGTGCATGTTCCGTGCACCATCTTCAAAACTCTTCTCTAGTCTCGCGTCTCGATACCCCCTCACAACAGAAGCATATGTTCCATTGTTGTGCTTATTCGTGAATTGCAATGCACCGATCGCATTTGCGCTCGAGACACTCCACATGAATGCCTCTTCCCTATTGATTCCGTACTCTGCGAGAATACGTGACATGCTTCCCGCCCTATCTTCGCTGAAATAGAGCGGGTCCCATTGTTCACTGATCATGAGCGAGAGCACGATTTCATCCGGAAACACATCCGCGAGCCTTCGCTCAGGGAAAGCTTTCGAGCGCACACCAAGCTCGCGCAAATGATTCTTCGCGACCGCCATCTTCCGCAAAAGGAAGTTCTTCCCTTCATTAATGAGTTTCGGAGTGATGAGCTCCTTTGTAGTCGGCGTGTAATACAACAGCTGCGCGCGCTGAGTGGCACGAGCGAAATCTGTCTCTTTTCTTCCAGGTATACGCACCCAGACCATCCGGTAAACGACGAGCGGATCTCTATGCAAAGGATTTCCGTCTCGAGCATAGGTAACTCGAACCGTAAAGCGCGTAGGGCCAACACCGGCAACATGTACAACGTCGTAACCCGGCGTTAGTACACGGACAGGAATCGTACACGCTTCGCGCTCGGCGATCGTTTTCGCCTTCCTGATCGACTTGATATAGCTATCAGGAATTGGATTCGGGACAGCGAGGTGGATCATGTGCCATGAACCATCACGAGGATCGAGTGCTGCAAGCAGCACGGGCCGCTCCAGAAGCCGCGCCCTCCCTTTCACTATCTTCTTTTCGAAAACGATCGTTTCCTTCGCGCACAGCGCATCCGCATAACGCACTCTTTCATAGAAGTGTACAAGTGGATCGTCTTCGCGGACAGGAATTACTGCTGTCTGTTGCGGCAAGAACCTCCTCGGCGGCGAGGCTTTCGCCATCGGCTTAGCACAGAGGAATGAGATGAACGCGAACGATAGAAGCACGCTTCTCAACATGAAACCTCCAAAAGTTCTTCTTCATCAAATATACCCCGAAAAGGAAAAACGGCAATGAAGCCGTTTTAGAGAGCCTTTTGCATATATACTGCTATCGTACGTCGCTTGAAGGCCTTTCCATCCTTTACGTGTTTATATGAACGATCAACCTTGTGTATGATGAACTCTGGCTCGAAGAATTCATAAATGCCCGCTTCGGAATATACATACTCATAGACACCGATGCGTGGATGAATGTATGCGCCCTCCTCATCCGCTGGTGATTCGCGCAAAAGTCGTGCGACATGCTGATCCTCATCCGCAAGAAATGTCTTGAAAAGATACCACCCACCCGGTTTAAGAACGCGCAACACCTCCTCCTTCAGTACATCGCGCTCACTTTTTTTAAGGAAATGTGAAGTCATCATGTCGAGCACGATAGTCTGGCTCGCGTCAGGTATCTTCTCGAATTTTCCTGCGATCGAGCGTGCCTCATACTCAAGCGGAAGTCCATCAGAGTTCTTCTTCGCGATCTTTACCGCCTCATCAGAGATGTCATATCCTGTTCCCCGCATGCCATACTGTGCAAGCAGAATCAGATTACGACCATTACCACAACCAAGATCGAGTGCACGCGTAGTGACATTCAATGATTTGCGTCCCTCGAGACGCTCCAAAAAACGGATGAACTTCTCAAGATCTTCTGAAGGTTCATCGGACAAAGCGAGGTGCTCCGCGGTCTTATATTCCTTGTTCCAAAACGCGCGATGTTTACTCATGTGGCCATCATACTATAAAATCCGCTCGTGGCAATGAAATAACGGGCAGATGCCCGTTATGTCATGACGACTAGCTATGCTTCGAGAGTACGCTTACGACGTCCTCCTTTTGGCGAAGGCCGATGATCTCATCGACAACTGCACCACCCTTGAAGACCTTCATATTTGGGATGCTCATAATACGGTACTGCATCGCAAGACCCTGATTGATCTCCTGCTCGACATCAACCTTAACGATCTTCACCTTATCCCCCATCTCTGCTGCAACTGCATCGAGAATAGGTGCCATCATGCGACATGGTGCGCACCATGGTGCCCAAAAGTCGACGAGTACAGGAACTGATGACTTAATTACCTCTTCCTCAAAACGATCGGTATTTATATTGAGAACTGTAGACATGATATTTATATTATTATTGTAATGCTTTTTCGAAATCATCGGGGACGAAACCGACGAATATCTTACCGTCGATTTCGGTGACGGGTACGGTCTTTTGACCGCTCTTTTCGATCATCTCTCGCGCATATTCCTTATCATTCGCGAGCACGTCGATCTCCCTATATGGTACACCTCTTTCCTCCAAATAGGCAAATACACGCTTGCAGCGCGGACAGCCTGGGACAGTATAGACGATCACCTGATGTGTATTCATGGAATGAGACATCACGCCCCTTTTATGAATGTGATTAAATACATTCAAACGTGTATTTGAATGATAACTCAAGCAAGGACTCTCGTCAATGTTGAGAGAAATCAAGACTTCAAACGGCCTCCGCCCTTCGATTCCAAGTCCCGCGATCAAGTACAACAAAAAATCTGCTTACGCAGATTTTTTGGTACTTGTTGCGGGAATCGCCCCTCTGTCACCACCACATATTTCTTCGC
>JAJZQJ010000001.1:60932-213292 GCA_021851895.1 bacterium | reverse complement strand
CCGATCTATCGCTACCGAGGAATTCCATGTCCATTTTCCTATGCCATTTTCGATCTTCTTCTGATAAATAAACACATAAAGTGCTGCGTAGAGGATAGATTCAAGCAGGAGTATGAGAGAGAGGTAGATTACGCCTTTTCCTAGGATGAGTACGAGAATCTTTAAGATATTCAGTATGATCGTTACGAGGACGGAGATGACCGATTGGTATTTTGACTCAGATCTTGATAAGAACTCGAAGTTAATGATCTGAAAAGCATTAAAGAGAAAAGTGCCTGACAAGATGAATATAAGAACACGCGATACGTCATCTGTGTTTGAGAAAAATGTTATGAAAAAAGTACCCGTCGCGACAAGTATTCCCGCAAGTAGTTTGAGTAAGAGCGTAGTGCCAAGCAGTTCATTTTTTCTTTCAGGGAATTTGACGAGTTCTCGGTAGAGGACGCTGTCGAGCCCGAGCGGTGCGATAAAGCCAAGTATGCCAACAACGCTGAGAGCATAGCTTAGTTGTCCATAGTTTGTTGGACCAAGATGCCTCGCAATATAGAGTGTCGCAATAAAGGAAATGAACATTGAAGTGATTCTTCCTCCAAGCATCCACGAAACATTCTTGAGGTGTTTGCGAAAACCACCCTCTTTGAGTTTCTCCTTTATATAGTTTTTTGAAAAATAATGTTTCATGTCGGTGGGTGTTAGAATAGCGCACGGATGATGCGAAGGAAAATGTACAAACAAAAATACGGGGAGTATACGATGCCTCTCACTACGCCCTCCTTGATGAGGCCTGAGATCTCACTAAGACGTCGACGTTCACGAAAATTGAGGCCAGCGGCTGCATCATAGCCTGCGCTCAGTGTGGTGTTCACATCGAAGTAGGTGAAGCTTGCACTCTGTCCAAGTGTGAAGTAAAACAACCACTCCTCTCCTTGTTTTATCGTTTGCGCAAAACGCAGATCTTTGATCACCCTTGATGCTATGCAATGTGTAGCATCACCAGAAAGCCTACGCAGAAGTAAATAGTCACGAGCATAATTGAGGCGCGTCCCATTTTGGGGCCCCTTTGTGAGTTTTTTGCCACCCGCAATACATCTATTGGTAATGATCCATTTTTCTTCTGGGTGTGCAGTTGCGAGGTCAGAAAGTACAGTGAGGGCGTCTTCCGCCAGGAAATCATCGTCATCGAGAAAGATCGTATAATCCGAGTCGCTCGATATGTTCTTTATTCCTTCGTTGCGAGAGAAGTTGACTCCACTATTCACTGCATTCACAATGTAATGTATACGTGGATCGTGGAGCTCAGTCATGATGTCCGCATAGGAGGCATCTTCAGGTGAGTCATTAATGATCACCATCTGCCAATCCTGGTGCTTTTGTTGCAACACAGAATTCACCGCACGGAGTAGTGCGTCTTTTCTCTTGTAGGTGGGGGTAATGATGGTGAACTTCATGGTACTAGACGATGCCAATGATTTTCTTAAGCGCCGACTTGATCTTCAATGCTTCTGTAGTCTTCCTTGCAAAGGAATATACTCCGATACGTTTCAAAAACTTGTTCAGTGGGTGGCCCCAGGAATAATTCCAGAGGTGTATACCATATGTACTTAAGGTAAGTCGCTGCCCGTGATAATTTTTTATGTCTTCTGGTCCGAAAGGATAAAAAGCAATACTTGGTAGGACTGTCGCGTCATCGACATTTGTGGACTTATTGAATATGTTAGTGAGAACTCGGGGTATCGTGATTCGTTCCTTGACGTGTTTGTCATAATAACGCATACATTCGATTATAAATGGGTGTTGTGCGGTTGCGCCGATCATTCCTGCGCTTATGACCCCATCATTCTCCTCTCCGAGAAGTAGCTCGGTATCAAGGAGTTCATCAAGTGGTTGTACAAGCAGCATGTCTGTGTCTAGATAGATGCCACCTTCCTTATAGAGAATTTCAAGGCGGGCATAGTCCGCGACAAAAGCCCACTGCTTATTTGCATACATGAGCCTTGAAAAGGGGTGGGCAGCAATGTTGACGTTATCCTCATTCCACTCCTTGACCAGGTAGTCAGGGCAGAATTTCTTCCAGCTCTCAATACAGTGCAGGACTATTTCGGGCTTTGGCTTATTCCCGAACCAGCAATAGTGGATAACTTTAGGAATCATCTCTGAATTATAGCATTTCATGGGTTATTCCGCGCTTTACTTTGCGTATAATCATGGTGCTTATTCTTGCCAGTTTGTGTATAGACGATATAGTTATATTCATGGACTTACGAAAGGTATTACGTTTTGGTATTTTGGCGTTGCTTTTGGTTACGCCATTTTTAGCTAATTATGTTTCCGACAGCATGTTCTTTCCGTTCATTACGGGCAAGAATTTTAGCTTCCGAATTTTAGTAGAGATCGCAACAGCATTGTGGCTCATCCTTATGTTCATCGACAGGGAGGCACGACCACGTTTCTCGTGGATTCTCGGAGGTGCGACTGCATTTTTGCTCGCACTGACCGTCGCGGATTTCAGCGGCGTTGATCCAATCAAGAGTATTTGGTCAAACTATGAGCGCATGGAGGGTTTGGTCGCGCATGTACACTTATTCCTCTATTTCCTTGTTGCAGGTTCAGTGCTCACCTCTGAGAATCTCTGGGGTTGGTTTGCAAATACTTGGCTTGGTTCATCGATCTTTATATTTTTTGGTGCTCTTGCGCAGATATATGGTAAGGAAGCCTATAATTTTGGTGGCGGTGGACGTGTTGATGCGGGGCTCGGCAATGCAGCATATATGGGTATCTATGCGCTCTTTAATGTATTTCTTGCCGCACTCCTGTGGGTGAAAACTGACAGGAAGTCTTGGTGGCGTTATGCGTATCCTGTTTTCGGTGTTGCAAATTTGTATATGGTATTCAAGTCTCAGACCCGTGGTTCAATACTTGGATTTTTTGTCGGTGTCGGTGTAATTGCTCTAGCTTTCGCACTTTTTGACAAAACTCGTACGTGGTTACGAAAATATATCTATGGTGGGTTTGCCATTGCGATTATTCTCGTCGGACTTTTTGTAATGAACCGCAATGCTGAGTGGATTAAGCAGTATCCATCGCTTGACCGTTTTGCGACTATTTCGCTCAAAGATACATCGACACAGGCGCGCCTCACGATATGGAAGATGTCCTATGAGGGCTGGAAGGACCACCCTATCCTAGGTTGGGGTCAGGAGAATTTCATCTATGTCTTCGGTAAGCACTATGACCCACAGATGTATCATTATGAGCCGTGGTATGACCGCTCACATGATGTGTTCTTCGATTGGTTGATCGCAGCCGGCCTCGTTGGCTTGCTCACGTACCTCTCGCTTTACGCGGGGATCATCTATTACCTCTGGTTCTACAAGAAGGGGGAGTCGTTCACGCTCGCAGAGAAGACGATCGTGACGGGTATGATCGTCGCATATTTCATTCATAATATCTTCGTCTTCGACAACCTCGTTTCATACATGTTCTTCTTCGCGACACTTGCATGGATCCACGCACGCGTGACGCCACCACCGACCATTGCGGAGGGCAAGAAGAAGGGCACTGATCTCCTTGAGGGTGGTGACCTCTTCATCGTCTCGAGCGTAATGCTCGTGCTTCTCATCGCAGTCATGTATTTCGTGAATATAAGAGATATCAACGCGAATCATGACCTCCTCACTGCGATACGTGGTGATGGAAATGCGACCTATATAGAGAATGGCAAAGAGAAGATCCGTCTCCTTGATGCTCTCGATGAAGCTCAGATCGGAAAGAGTGAGGCGCGTGAACAGCTTGTGCAGCAGGCGCTTCAGGCTATTCAAAGCAAGAGCATACCGGATACGTTGAAGCGCGAATACTTCAATGCGGCGCAAAAGGAGATCGAAGGCGAGCTTGAGCGAAATCCGATGAATCTGCGCATGTATACGTTTGCGATCATGTTCTACGCGAATACGGGCAATCCAAAGCACGCAGAGGAGCTCTTGAAGCAAGCGATAGCACTCTCGCCAAATCGCGGTTCGCTCTATCTTGATTCAGTGAATCTCCGCCTCTCGGAGTCTGATATTCCTGGCGCACTTCTGCTCGCGAAGAAAGCGCATGAGTTGATGCCTGACGAGAAGAAAGCGACGACGGCATATGCTGCGATGCTTATTCTCTCTGGGAAGAAGGCGGAGGCAAAAGAACTCCTCGCTCCGCTTGCAGGTGATGCGGCCCTCGTCGACGAAAGACTCGCTTACGCGTATAACAAGGTCGGAGCATCTTCGGAGTTGATCGATATCTATGCGCAGCTCGATGCAGCAGGGAAGCTCAACGCTCAGAATTATCTCGTCTATGCGGATGCCCTCATGAAGAGCGGTAGAAAGCAGGAGATGGTCACGATGCTGAGAAAGGCAGCAAAGCTTGATTCATCGCTTTCAGAGAAAGTAGAAGCATACATCAAGCAACTACACTGATCATGAAAACAACGATGCATGTGCATCGTTGTTTTACTTTACTCTTTTCCAGTATGCTATACTAAAGTGATGATCGGTCCTGATGAAAGCATTCCAGGTTTCACTAAGAACCTCTATTTATATATATCTATAGCGATAGCCATTGTTGCGGGTGTCATCGTCTATAGCGCGGCACAGGGGAATACCGAGTCCTCGTTGCAACTCTTGTCTAAAACTTCGCAGCGTTTTGCACGTGCGCTTACTGCATGCAAGACGGCGACCTTTGATATCGCTGGCAATCGTTATGTTGTCGTACCTCAGGGGACGGTGAAGCTTGATGCTGATGGGAACCAAGTACCGGTACTTAACTATACGAGACATGCGGTTCGTGGGAATGTAAATAGCGATGCATATTACGATATGCTCTGCACATATGACCTCATTGCAGGGGATGGGACGAAGAAGAGTTACGTAGGCGCTCTCTTTGGTGCGGAGAATGAAAGTTTCTTTCCTGGACCTATGTTGCTCATAGGACCGAATGAAAAGATCGATGCGCTAAGTATCTCTGGTGGCATCGGTATGCTCTCCTATACGGAAGGTGATCCTGCAACAGGTGAAAAACAATACACGAAGCGTTTCTTCCTTGATGGTGACACACTCAGCTTCGCAGATAATGGATTAGGTGGCCTCTAGCCACCTTTTTTGTTATCGTCTTCCGTTACATGTGGTGCTTGCCCATAAACCTGCTGCATTATCATGTGCAAGACGTTCCGCTGCTATGAATGCAGGTTGTTCCTTGTAGGGGGTGATGTACGTATATTCATAAGCGTACCCCTCCTCGAGCATGGCTTTGTTTACAAATAGACCATCATCTCGAAAGACGTAGGCAAGCAAGCGGCCATATTTATCATATCGATCTTGCGTTGGGTCTGTGGTGACGGTGATCGTCCTTCCGTCGAGGAGTTCGTGCATTCTTCGCGACGACTCCGCTCCGAAGCATTGCACTGGGCGTCTTGGATCGACGCTCTCGGGTGCGTCAATACCGATGAGTCTTATCTTTTCCTCTTTACCGTTTCCTTCGAATGCTATCGTATCGCCATCGAGTACTCGAGAAACAAGAGTGACGATTCGTTCATTTTCGGCAGTTGCGCTTCGTGGTACTACATCCTTGGTTGTCTGCTGAAAGCTATTTTCTTTTTGGAAGATGGTCAATTCGAATACAGAAAACAGGACCACGATGAGGAGTATGCCGACATTGATCTTACGCATAACAATTAGTGTACCATGCGAACTAATGAAAAAGCACCCGAGGGTGCTTCAATTACATCACGTTGAGTAGTATCGCGGTCGCGTTGTCTTTGCCGCCACAGTGCTCCATTCCGATAAGGACGACATCTTGTGCAGCTATCGTTCCTTTCCTTCCGATTTGCGTCACGATTTCCCTTATGCCAGCCCTTTCATGGTGTGCATTACTAGTATTGATCACGCCATCAGTGGCAAGGATCAACGCATCTTTCGGAGCTAGCGCACAGGTGGTGATATCGGGCTCATGGAGCAATTCAGGTATGCATTTATCTCCAAGGCTTCGGGAGCACTGGAGACCGTAGTTCTGGTGAAAGAGGTATCCTTCTCTCCAGGTCGCACCTCTCCGCACTACCTTCATACGCTCTTTTCTATTCGACCGAGCATTGTGGGCAATTGTTTTCGCCATCAATGATCCGTTGCGCACGTGGAAGACGATCGAGTCGCCAATGTTCGCAACGGTCGCCTTTTTCCTCGAGAGATCGACGAAGGCCGCCGCGAAGGTTGTTCCACTCACGAAATGAGCACTCGCGGTGTGCAGCGATGCACACAGGCCTGCGAGAAGTCTTTCGTGGTCAAGATTGTTTGCGGTGAGCGCATGTGCGAACGTCGGTATCGCATGGGGGAGCATCGCACAGATCCCCTCTGCTGCTTCATGGCCATTGTGGCCATCGAGGATAGCAACAAAGCAGCCAAGCGGAGCACCGAACTCATCGTCGAATCGATGCGTGAAGATTCTGTCCTCCTGCATTTTTCGGCTGCCAATGGCGGTATAGGTCGAAATATCGAGCATGAGGTCATCCTGCGAAAGATAGCGCATAAAACCCTCCCAAGATCTTTATCCGAAGAAACTCTACATGAACCATGGGAAATGACAATACGGGTCAAGAACAATAAAAAACACCTTCAGGTGTTCTTTATTAGTCGGCGAAAAGTGAGCGTACGTCCTCCCAGGTGAGTTTTGAGAGTGTACTTCCCGTTTCACTCACAAGAGCGTCGAAGAGGTCCTTTTTCTTCGCCTGTAGTGCTTGGATCTTTTCCTCTATCGTTCCCGTAGTGATGAGTCGATAGACATTCACTGAGCGCGTCTGTCCGATACGATGTGCACGGTCGATGGCCTGGCGTTCAACCGATGGATTCCACCATGGGTCGATGACGATGACCGTATCTGCGCTTGCGAGATTGAGTCCGGTGCCTCCCGCCTTCGTACTAATGAGGAAGACGCAAGTTTCTTTGTCTGAATTGAATTTCTCAACGAGCGCTTGGCGATTCTGTGTCTTTCCGGTAAGGGTAAGGAATGTGATACCACGTGCCTTGAGCTCTTCGGAAAGGAGGTCGAGCATGCCCGTAAACTGACTGAAGACGAGCACCTTGTGCGGATGTTCATCATTCGATGTGTTTCCTGCGAGCGCCTCTTCGATGAGCTCGATGGCGAGGTCCATCTTCGACGAAGTCGCTTCTTTGCGTGCAGGGTCATCAGCTTCAAGGAGTAGGGCAGGGTGGTTACAGACCTGACGTAACTTCATGAGACCAGAGAGTATGTGAAGATATGAACGAGCAAAACCATTCGCAGCGACCGTCGTCTCAATGTTATTACGCACCTGAGCAAGGATCTCTCCGTAGAGTATACGTTGATCGGGTGAGAGCGCGACGGGTGCGTGCTGTTCGATCTTTGGCGGTAATTCTTTGAGGACTTCTTGTTTCGTACGGCGGAGCATGAACACGGTGATCTTGCGACGGAGTTGTTCGAGTGCATAAGTGTCGCCGAGTTGCATGATCGGCTTTCCGTAGCGATCGATGAAGTCACTGTGGTGACCGAGGAATCCTGGCATGAGGAAATCCATGATCGACCATACTTCGATGACATTGTTTTCGAGTGGCGTACCCGTAAGCGCGAGGCGATATTCTGCGTTCAATTTCTTGACCAGCATGGCGGTTTTTGACGCGTGATTCTTTATGAATTGTGCCTCGTCGAGTATGACGTAGTCGTACAACGTCGTCGCTTTCGTGTGCCATTCTTTGTCAGCGAGCAAAGCCGAGTAGCTCGTGATGATGAGATCAGCGTCTTTGCTGAGCTCCTGTGCGGCTGCACGTTCAGTCGCTGTGCCGTCGATAGTGACGACCTTCATGTCCGGGGTGAATTTCGACGCTTCGCATGCCCAGTTGTAGATGAGTGTTTTCGGGCAGACGACAAGATGTGGTTTCCCTCCACCTTTATGCGAGGAGAGGAATGCAAGCGCTTGTAGTGTCTTTCCGAGACCCATGTCATCCGCAAGAATGCCGCCGAATCGGTACGAGCGAAGGAATTCAAGCCATGCGATTCCATCTTTCTGGTAGGGTCGCAACACTTTTTCGAGATGCTTCGGTATGGTTGGTGGCTTGAGCGGTGTCCCGTGCTCTGCCTGTTCGGTGAACATCTGGAAGCTCTCTGCGCAGCGATTGTTGTAGTGCGGTGAGCAGGTCATCACATATTTAAGTTCAGGAGCGTGATGGAGTTTACCGACGAATGAATCTTGGCGTGCCTTGAATGAGCGAAGCATGCGAATGAATCGAGAAAGTTCAGCTGAATTATCGATTTGCACACTTGTGCCGTTTTCAAGCATGAGGTGTGAGCTGCCACTCTCTACATATGCCCGCAATGCGTCGATGGAGATGCGCTGGTCTCCTATGTAGCATGCGACATCGAAGGAGAGTTCATCGCTGTCGGCGTCCATCTCGACCGCAAAATCTGCACGAAAGACCGCGTGCTCGTCAGAGAGGGTGTTATTGTTCAGTGTTACGGTGATATCGTGCTTGTGTGCGAATGCGAGTATGTTTGGCCAAGTTTCTCTGAAAAATGTCGCAATGCGTTTGTCGCCCGAGAGGCGGCATTCAAGACCTGCAGAGAGCCCAAGGGCTTTTGCGTTCAGGAAAAGGAGCTTATAGAAGTGCTCGGCACGTGCTCCATCGACGAGCGTGAGTATAAGCTTCCCGTTTTGCTCAGTGATGTAGTGCGCATGCGCTGCTCTGCGTGCGATGTGTACTTTGCCACCAGCAGTACTGCGGTAATATGTCGATGAAATATCTTCACGTACATGACCCCAATCGAGATGTGGGGTTATCGAAAGCCTCTCGCCGAGCACAGGGTCGACGTCATGTAGTGCGGTGAGGGTGAGTGTCGGTGGTGGTGCGATCGTGAGCTTCGCAAGCGCAGTATCGAGTATGAGGTGCGTGCGCTCCTTGAGTTGGGTGATAAGCGTCTGTAGTTGTCCGAGAAAGAGCCCTTCGATGGGTACCTGGAGGAGAACGGTGTGGTCTCCGCCGCTAAAGGGGAAGGATGGCGCACGACGTATTTTGCTCAGTAGAGTTGCGAGTGGATCTTCGAATTCATGTAGAGAAAGCGCGTGCTCACCGAAGAATATCGCAAAATCGCCGCGCGCGAGCAGTGGACGTTCTCCATGCGTTGCCGCTGGTGCCGATCGTAGATTGAGCGCAAAAGTCTCTTGCGAGCCGCGCGCGGTGATGATACGTCGCATCGTGAGTTCGCACTCGAGCTTCGTCTTTCGTGAGAGTGTAACGAGGTGTCCCTTTTGAAAATCCCAAGCGGAATATGCTATTGGTAATTTCGTCTGTTCGAGGGATAGGAAGAGTTTCGGAAGTGTGTAGACGAGCGTCGGGCCATGCGCATAATGGGTGAGTATCGCTTTATCGTCTGCGGTCAATTCCGTGATGCGGGCGATGTCAGTGCTCGGTACTGGGGCGTAAGGACTGTTACGCTTATAGAGGAGTATCGCTGCCTGTGGAGTAATTACAAAATAGTATTCTGACGTCTTTTGCTCTCCTCTTTGTGTGCCGCGAACCATTGGGGAATACTAACACAAATGAAGTGAAAATTCAAGGCGAAGCAGATCGATCGTTCTAAAGAAAAAACACCGTAAAGGTGTCATTTCTTTGCACGTATGATGCAACGTCCGAGGCGCACTTCATCCCAAGTGAAATCATCGGGAAGCGCTTGCTTGATCGGTGAAAGTCGTTCGTCTCCTTCGGCTTCGATCGCATAGGCTACTGCGAGCAGGCGAGAGGGTGGAAGGAGTGATTCGAGTAGCGAGACATTCACCGAGAGGCCCTCAGTGACGCATTGTTCAATATGATCGATGACGGTGACGTCGGTCAGCTCTCTCAGGGTTGCGATCTCTTTTGGAGTTTTGCCCTGAAGGAGGAGATCTCGTGTGATGAGATGACTTTTACGTTTCTCTTCTTTTTCTGTTGGCTGCTTTCTCGTTACGAGCTTCTTTCGAGATATGCGTTCCTTCGTTTCAGAGCGCTGTCCGCTGCGAAGCCCACTCTTTTGCTGTGCCTCGCGTCTCGAAGCACCATCGAGTAACCGGGCGATCTCTTCATCAGATGGCGTCGTGAGTGTTTCAGCGAGCTCGCAATTGTCGTCGGAGAGTTCTCGAAATTCAAGGTCAACTCGTTGTACCTCGTCATCGATTTCAAGTGCGAGATTGTTGATTCCGACAAGTGAGAGCCCGTCGATCGTGCGGACTCGTGAGAGTGCAACGTAACCCATGCCTTTAACGAAAGCATTTCGGAGGTCGATCTCAGCAGCATCGAGTGACATCCCCTGGCTTTTGTGTATGGTGATCGCCCAGGCAAGGCGAAGAGGGTACTGCGTTATCGTCGCAAGAGTCTTCTCTCCGTCTGCAATAGACCAAGTTTCCTCCTCTGGTGTGACGATACGACCGTCTGATTTACGGACGACAGGTGCCCCCATCGCGTCAAACGAGTCGATCACTCCGGTCGTTCCGTTTACCCACCTTCCCATGACATCATTGCGAACGAACATGACTCGTGCGCCGACTTTAAGGTGTAATGTCTCTGGTGCAAGACAGCTTTTCTTCAGTGCGACTACGAGATGTGCGGGACCCGATGACCACATGGGAAATGCATGCATCTCTCCTTCTATCTCTGCGAGATGGTGCGCGTTTATCTTGTCGACGTCGAGATTCTGTGCGTAGAGTTTCGTGATCGAACCTTTACCGTGTTTTACTCCAATGCGTTCGCTCAAGGCCTCACGAGAGTCGTCGCTGACTTCACCTGAGCGTATTTCGTTGAGTATACGTGTCATGACGCTCTCGGTCTGTCTGAATTGTTCTGCGAGATAGCAGACGGCAAAGTTCGCATTCGTCCAACTGCGTGCTCTAAAAGCGAAAGGGGCGGGGATTCCTGCTTCATCGCGAACGATCGGAGGAAGCTGGAAGAAGTCACCACTACAAATGACTTGTACACCACCAAAAGGTCGCATGTCATTTCGTGCTTTTCGTAGGATCGCATCGACCATATCAAGCCGTGAGTGATGGAGCATGGATATCTCATCGATGATCAGTATGTCGGTGTCGTTGAATCGCTTATTGAGTTTCTTCTCGTAGGCGATTCGCTCTATTTGCGTATCGCTGAGCGAATCTGCGATTCCAATACCAGCCCACGCGTGAATGGTCATACCACCCATGTGCGTCGCGGCGATGCCTGTTGAAGCGGTCACCGCAACGGTCTTAAGCTCGTTATCCGCCCAGCGTAAAAACGCACGCAAGAGGTGCGTTTTCCCGGAGCCTGCGGCGCCCGTCAAGAAGACGTTCTTTCCTGAGATGAGAATGCGGAGAGCGTCCTTTTGGTGCATGAAACGAGTATAACACATTGCGTCATTCTACATAAGAGCTTTATTTGTAAGCATTTTTCGTCCACTCGTTATCCACAGTTACCCAATTGTAACTTTATAATATATGATACTATAGTAGTATCAATATAAGTAAGTATGACCATGCAAGAAAAAATCGAAGAGGCCCCACTCGAGGAGGTCCCTGTGGTAAAAAGGGTTGCGCCGATGAAGAAGTTCGCCGGCTTATTGTTCGTCGCCCTCGTTGCGCTTGGCGCATGGGCATATATGCAGAGGGGGAGCATTCCTGGAGTGAATATAGCGACAACTGCGAAGTTGACCGATGCGCAGCAGAAGGCGATGGTCGCGAATTATCTTGCGCAGGTTGGTAGGCATATGCTTCTGCCCCTCAACGATACACCAGTCATCGCTACAGTCGATGATCCTACTGCGCTCGTAAAGCAGCAAGCATTCTTTACTGGTACAGTAAAAGGAGATGTCGTACTCATATTCCCGAAGACACAGCGAGCGATACTCTATAGTCCATCGCGTGATAAGATCGTGAATGCGGGGCCGGTCATCTCTGGTGATCAAAATAAGCAGCAGGGAGTCGCAACATCATCTATAGAAGAGACGAAGAAATAAAACACTCGAAGAGAGTGTTTTTCTTTTCATCGTTTAGTATTCTCTGGTATACTATATATCATAATAGTATATAAGTATGAGCACATATATTGGTATAGGACGATCACATTCAGACGAGCCTGCTATCGCGGGAGAGGAATCGGTGCGTGCGGCATTGCATGGAATCGGGGACCAGACTCCTGACATCATTTTCGTATACGCGACCTTCGGATATGATTTTCCGGCATTGCTTCGATCGATCCGTGCCGCAGGGCATGGTGTGCCTGTTGTCGGAGGTTCGACACTCGGCATTATCACACATGATGGGCCAGAAGATGAATTTCATCGTGTAAGTGTCTGTGTTATGAAAAGCGATGAATTCAAGATGCATCCATTTGTGGTACAGGGTTTGCTTGGAAGATCGAGTGCTGCGGGCAAGGAGTTTGCGGATAAGCTCCGTGCAACGGGAGTCGATGATGCAAGAGGACTATTTCTCTTTCTCGATGGATTGAAGGCCGCAGATCCGGACGCATTTCTTCGCGAAGTCGATGAGGTGTTACCGAAAGGCGTTCCTGTTTTCGGTGGCACGGCCTCTGAACCACTTTTATGGAAGAATACCTATCAATTCTTTGGTGATGATGTACTCGAAGACGCCGCTGTCGGAGTGCTCTTTTCAGGAAAAGTCGATATCATCGTCACCTCAAGTCATGGTAGTCGCGATCTTGGTGTCATACACGAAGTGACAAAAGCTGAAGGTCCGAGGATCTATGAGATCGATGGCCGTCCAGCGATAGGGTTGTTCACTGACCTGTACGGCGAAGAAGGTCGAGAGATAAGTGCTGCGACTGCTGCAGGTGTTTGTTTGGGGGTACGCACCGATGATACGAGTTCAAACGATCAGCATATTGAGCTCCGAGTGCCGCTCGCTTCCGAGGATGATGGTTCCATCATCATGGCCGCAGCCTGGCCAGCGGGAACGAAGATCTATCTTTGCCAAAGAGATCCTGCGCGTATTCTCGAGCAGGCAAAGCAGGCAGCGTCCTCACTCGTTGAGCAGAGGGGTGGTGCGCGGCCGCTCGTCGTATTTCATGCGGATTGTGTTGGAAGAAGCATCGATCAAATCGGTCGTGATGCAGCGGTCGCAGAGGTACGCGCGACCATCGACGCCTTTCCAGCAGATACACCATGGTTCGGTGCATACGTATATGGCGAACTCGCTCCCGTGGGTGGAAAGTCAGGTTTTCATAATTGGACAGGTGCAATAGCAAGCTTTTACAGTCAATAAAACATGGACGAAGGAGCGCAAAAAATGGAGATGTCGGATCTCACCGCACATACGAATGCGCTTGTTCAGTATGGAAGAGATCTCGAGAGGAAGCTGATCGCTTCGGAATTATTGCTCTCTCGTTATCGCGCATCGCATGCGGTCGCCTTACTATTCTCTGAGGGCCGGGAACGCAATGTAGTGCTTACTGAATTCACGAAGTATCTCATTCAAGAGATGAATTTTCAGAAGGTGCTCATCGTGCGCATCGGCAAGGAATCGGAGGTCATCACACATAAAGGATTTTCCGAACAGGAGGCGGGTTCCTTGTTCATTGATAAGGATAAGCTTCGCGATGCGTTGAAACCATATATGAGCGAGGAGCGAATGCCTGAAAATGCTTTATTTATTTCCGTACTCGATCCTGGATCTGTAGAGCGAGTTGAGTTTTTCGGTTTTGCTCAGTATATGATCGGGAGGACTCATGATGGTGATGATCTGCTTTTCATCATCGCGGGATATGATAGTGAGAAGGGTGCACTCTACGCTAATAAATACCCCCTCACGCAAAACGATGTTTCATGGTTCTCTCAGTTGGTATTGCTGTGCGGAGCATTCCTTGTGAAGATGCAACTCTTCTCGGAACTCGAGAAAAAGGCAGCAGAGAATCTTGTGCTCGCAGAGCAGCGTGAAAAGCAGATCGAAGATAGGACACGCACGCTCCTCGATGCGCTTTTCGATGCAAAGAAATTTCGGCTCGTCATCGAACGTGCCGATATGCTCGTCGCACTACTCGATTCCGCAAGTCATCGATTCATCTTCGTGAATGCTTTGTGGGAGCAGCTCACCGGATATGAGAGAGAACAGGTCATTGGGAAAAAGACGCTTGAATTCTTACAGCTCATTCCTCTCGAGCGCCAATCGAAGCTCTTTTCTCCTGAGTTCGATGCTGAGATCTCACAGCAAGGTGCATTCCATGGCTCTTTTGTGCATCGGGACAAGGCAGGTAACGAACGTGCATTTTCTCTCTCGCTCTCGCGTTTTGAGGATGATGCTGGTGGAATGGTGTATGTTGTCATCGGTCGTGATATCACCGAAGATCGAGTGCGTAGTGCGCGCGAGCGTTCTCATGTTGAGGAGGTCGAGAAGCTCAATCAACTCATGGTAAATCGAGAATTGCGTATCATAGAGCTCAAAAAGCAATTGGTAAGTGGAACTTCAGTTTGATATGCGTAATCTATCGATCATCATTCTCGTGTGTGTATTTCTCGGGGCACTGTCCTGGTACCTTTTGCTTCCCGTAGAGGTGAGAACAGTCAGTATCGTTTCTTCACTTCCACACAACGTACATCGCTCCGCAGGTCAATTAAAGGGATTACGACTTGCTCTCAAGGAAGTGGGGAATAAAGTCGGCGATCTTAATGTCGTGCTCCTCGATTGGGATGATGGAGAGGGAGATACATGGAGTGCAACGAAAGAGACCGAGAATGCGAAGAATGCCGCGAAAAGGCAAGATGTTGTTGCATACTATGGACCATTTAATAGTGGTGCTGCAAAAGTGTCTTTACCTATACTCAATAGGGCTCATTTGTTGCAGGTCTCTGGGACGGTGACTTGGCCAGGGCTCACGAAGCCCGGTTTCGCGGTGGGCGAACCAGCAAAATTCTATCCGACGGGTAATAGGCATTTCTTTCGCCTGACGCCGACTGATGCAATACAGGGTCCATCTGCTGCATTGTTTCTTCGGGGGCTCAAGAAGCAGACGGTTGTTGTATTGAGTGATGAAGGGGTGTTTGGTGCCGGAGCTGCAAAACTTTTCAGCACGCGTGCGCGAGACATAGGTATGAATGTGCTCTTCCAGGACGTTATACACAGTGAAACGGTGTCGAAGGATCTTGTCACAAAGATCATAACAGAAGATCCCGATGCGGTTTATGTGGGCTCGGACGACAATAAAGGGCTACAACAAGTCTACTTGGAGCTGAGAAAGGGTGGCTATAAAGGGGTATTCATAGGCGCAGAGTTCAAGGGTGCTGATTTTGAGAAAGTGATCCTACCGAATGACAATAGCGTATATACCACTGCACCAGGGGTCGCTGCGAGGGATCAAAAGAACATACAAGCCTTACATTTCTTGCAAGAATACATGCGTGTATATAACGAGGAGCCCGATGCGTATGCGGGGTTCGCTTATGAGGCCATGCGTATGATCTTGGACTCCATAAGAACGAGTGATGGGTCGCGTGCGGGCGTATTGTCTGCATTTCGAAACATAAAGGACTTCGATACGATTTTCGGTCTCGCTAATTTCGATTCGAGGGGAGATATCGAAAATAATATGACCAGTGTGTTTCATTTCAATAAGAACACATGGGACTTTATGCGTGTGATAGAAAATAATCTTTGAGTATGCAGTTCAATTCAAGTGAAAAAAAGTCGACTGAAAATGTGACCCTTGCTCAAAGAACACGCAAGCGACTTTCGGTGCAGCTTGGGCTTCCTTTTGGTATCTTCGTTGTTGCGGTCATTTTCTTGCTGCTTGTCGCAACCTACATTGTACAAGATCGTGCGAGTGCCTCGACTCAGGTCATTCCACAATCACATGCAGATGGGATCGCGCTGAGGGTGGAGCAGGGGCTTGAACACAGTGTCGCCATAGGGAGTATCATTGCGCGTTTATCGAGTGCACAGATCGACGCGAAGAATCTTGAAGTGATCCATACCCTGATCGACAGTGATCGAGCCATTCTCTCGGTGTCTTTCGTTGACGCAAGTTTGCAAATGGTGTGGGAGATAAAGACCGCTTCATCTTATCCCATGAAAGAGATGCAGATGCTCGCGCTACCAACAACAGTGCGCTTTGATGATGCGGAGATGGGGAGCAGTGGATATATGCAAGAAACCGTCCATTTTCCAGTGTATGGAAAATCAGGAGAACAGATCGGCGTGCTCATGGTGACTTATGACATCAGTGTCTACTGGGAGATTTTGGCAGATTACCAATTCGGTGATGCCTATATCATCGACAAGACAGGAGATGTACTGCTCTCACGTAAGACCGATGGGGAGAGCACGACAACGATCGCTTCGGTGCCTGGGGTGCGCAACTTTGTCGAGAAGAAGCGTGTCGTGAGTGAATACAAGGAGGAGGACGGCGTTGCGATGTCGAGTGCATGGTCACCGATACGTTTGTCGGGGTGGGCTATCGTCGTTGAGGAGCCTCTCGCAGCACTCTATGGACAGCTCGATGCCATGTACGCATTCATAGGGTTTATCTTTTTCATCATTATCTTCCTTTTTGTGAACGAAGTGATCATTGTGAGGACAAAGATATTCGCGCCCTTACGCTCTCTGAGTGAGAATGCACAACGTATCGCAAAAGGTGAACAAAATTCATGGGTGAATACGAGCGCGAATAATGAGTTCGACACGGTTGGCGAGACGATGAATGCAATGGCACATCATGTCCGCATGTTAAGGCTAGGACTCGAGGAGCGGATCGCGGAGCGCACGGAGCATCTTGCAGCAAAGACAGAGGAGGCGGAGCGTTTGAACGCCTTCATGGTGAATAGAGAGTTACGCATGCGTGAGCTTAAGGAGCGCGTACACCATCTTGAGGAGGAGTTGCGTATGAAGGAAAATGGTACTAAAGAAGACGACGGCGGTGTACATTGATGAAATGTTGTTTACGGAGCGCATATTTCCCTGTATATTGTTCCCATGCATATTGATTTGATCGCGCTTATCAGCGCGGTAGGTACACTCGGCGTCCTTAGTATCATTTTTGCTGAGTCGGGGCTTTTCTTCGGTTTTTTCCTTCCTGGCGACAGTCTGCTCTTTACCGCGGGATTGCTCTCCTCGACGGGGGTTCTTCCATTTTGGTTATTATTGCTGACCCTTCCTTTTGCGGCAGTGCTTGGTGATTCTGTTGGCTACTGGTTTGGGAAAAAGGTCGGTCCGACGTTATTTTCTCGCCCAGAGTCTCGCTTCTTTAAGCCAAGGTATGCAGTTGATGCACACCACTTCTTCGTGAAGCACGGTAAAAAAGCACTTGTGCTCGCTCGTTTTCTTCCGATCATACGCACATTCGTTCCTATAGTCGCGGGTATCGGCAAGATGCCCTATCGTGATTTCTTTTCATATAACGTCATTGGGGGAGTTGCATGGACACTCTCGATCTTTCTCTTTGGTTTTGGCCTGGGGAGTGTTATTCCGAATCCAGAGCGTTTTCTCTATCCGATAGTCATAGTGATCATCATCATTTCATTCGTCCCTGTGGTCCGTGAGTATCTGGAGGCGAGAAAAACAACAGCACAATAGTGCTGTTGTTTTTATTTCTTTTGATCTATACGATCCTTGAGCATATAGATCAATTCCTTTTCGCTGACGTGAGGTTCTTTGCCGCCTTCTCTCCATTCGAGCGCAAAGGTCTCCGTTGTGACTTCGTTGTCACCGATGACGATCCATGCGGGGATCTTATCTGTCTTCGCCTTGCGCATGCGCTTTCCAAGAGAGTCGTCACTTGATTCTTCGAGTACTCTGATGCCGTGCTCTCGAAGGATCTTTGTGAGATGCGCTGCAGCATCCTTGTGTTTCTCACTAACCGGAAGAATTGCGAGTTGCGTTGGGGCGAGCCAGAGAGGGAAGTTTCCTGCAGAGTGCTCGATATAGACAGCAAGAAAGCGTTCAATGGAACCCATGATCGCACAGTGGATCATGACCACTGGTTCTTTCTCTCCCTTCTCGTTCGTACAGACGAGCCCAAAGTTGGTCGGCTGTATGAAGTCTACTTGGATGGTCGCAACCTGGTGCGTCCTTCCGATAGAGTCCTTTGCCATGAAATCTATCTTTGGGCCGTAGAATGCTGCCTCACCAGGGCCATCGATCCATTCTGCGTGATGCGCCTCAAGGATGTCTTTGATCGCACCTTCTGCTCTGTCCCAAGTATCGGTACCACCCATGTATTTTTCTGGAGTGGACATATCTCTCCTTGAGAAACGTGGTACAAGCTTGAAACCGAATGTGCCATAGAACGTCGTAATGATGTCCCAGATCGCATTCACCTCATCTTTGAGCTGATTCTCTCTGCAGAAGACGTGAGCATCATCTTGAGTGATCGAGAGTACTCGAGTGAGACCAGAGACTTCTCCGGATTGTTCGTCGCGATAGACCATCGTCGTCTCTGCGTAACGCTGTGGCATGTCGCGATAGCTTCGTGGCTCTGCATCGAAGATCTGCGTGTGGTGTGGGCAGTTCATTGGCTTCATGCAGTACTGATGTCCTTCGCGAGTGTTTATCTTGAAGAGGTCATCTGCATATTTTGCCCAATGTCCTGATGTCTTATAGAGATCTGATTTTGTGATATGCGGTATCGCTACGCGCTCATATCCCTTTGCACCGCGGAGTTTCCAGACATAATCATTGAGTGACTCGCGAAGAAGGGTACCTTTTGGAGTCCAGAGAGGCAATCCTGGCCCGACAAGATCTGAAAAGGTGAAGAGGCCGAGCTCTTTACCGAGCTTGCGGTGGTCACGCTTTTTTGCCTCTTCGAGCATCGTGAGGTGGTCATTGAGTTCGTCTTTCGTCTCGAAAGCAACGCCATAGATGCGCGTAAGCATGCGATTGTTCTGGTCTCCGCGCCAATAGGCACCAGCGATCTTTGTGAGTTTGAATGCCTCTGGATCTATTTCGCTTGTATTCGAGACATGACCTCCTTTGCAAAGATCGGTGAAATCGCCGACAGAATATGTCGTCATGGTCTTGCCATCACTCGAAAATTCGTTGATGAGTTCGAGTTTCATCGGCTGATCTTTGAAGAATTCGAGACCCTCTTTATGAGAGAGTTCTTTCCCTTCCATCGGGAGTTTTTTGTTGATGAGCCTCTGCATCGATCGCTGGAGGGTCTTCAAGTCATCGGGTGTGGGTGTTTTGTTCTCGGAGAAGAGGAGGTCGTAATAGAAGCCATCATCAGTCACCGGTCCGATTCCGAATTGTACTCCGGGATCGAATTCCTTTGCCGCCGAGGCAAGTAGGTGGGCGAGCGTATGGCGAATATTGTGTAGCTTATCCATGGTTCACTCATATTAGCACAAAGCAGTAACGGGGAACAGTGAGACGCCTTTTCTTGTGTAGGCACTTGCGCTCCCTAAATATGTGTTGTAGGGTTATCATAGATGTAACCAGGAGGAAGAGATGAAGCCTGAGCGTTCGATTTTCGAAAACGCAGTGCAGTCTTTCGATTCCTTGCTCTCTGAGCGTTTCTGGGTGAAACTTTCTGATTTGCTCACGTGCCCGTTCGCGCAGACCGTGTTCTTCTCTTACGGACCGAATAAGATCCAAGTGAATCTCAGTTCCGAGTTCTACCTCGGTCAGTATATGAATGATCCTCTGTTGCTCCGGATCTTCCCGCGTGATTCATCGGAGTGGCCGAGGTATCCCATCTGCGCGCTCGGCGACGGAGAAATTCGTCCGCGGTTCGCTCTTTCTGCGGCCTTTGGTCTCTGGGGGACGCCAGCTTCTGGAGATCCTCACCGACTGCTCACACACTTGCTTTGTGAGATCGAGAGCCGTGTCTCGTTGCTGCGCGTTTGGGCAATGAATACGGGAAGAATGGATATCGTGGAAGAAGTGGGGTGTTTTGAGGGTGAGTATTTCGTGTACTTCCAGGAACTCATGTCGTTCTATAATGCACAGCCGCTCATTTTCCCGAAGGCGTATTGGCGAAAGCAGTGGATGCGATTGTCGATCAGCTGTTGGGGATAAGCGATGACGCCCGATCACGTCGGGCGTTTTTTGATGTTGAGTAGGGCATATATTTCTATTTCGTGAAGACTTGTGGTGTCACTTCGGTCCGATTATGATTGTTATCAATATATATGAAGCAATTACGCATCGTCACGATCGGCGGAGGAACGGGCACGCACATGCTTCTCTCTGGTTTAAAGAAATATGTTCCGGAGGTGGAACTCTCTGCCGTCGTCACTGTCGCAGATACTGGTGGAAGTACAGGGAGACTCCGTGATGCTTTCGGGTTTCTCCCCGTCGGTGATTCTCGCATGGCGCTTACCGCACTTTCAGCAGATAATGATTCTGAGTCATTACTTCGCGATCTTTTTCAGTATCGATTCGAAAAAGGGGACGGGCTCGCAGGGCATAATTTCGGTAACCTTTTCTTGACGGCGCTTACCGATCTCCTGGGTAGTGAGGAGCAAGCATTGCTCGCCGCAGGAAAATTATTGCATGTTTGTGGAAATGTCATCCCTGTCGCTGGGGAAAAATTGAATCTTCTCGCACGTTATGAAGGTGGGGTCATTGCTGAGGGTGAGTCGATCATCGATATGAATGGCCTGCATCTCCCTCCGACGACGAGAATAGAGCGTATATGGATAGAGCCTGAAGTACCTGCAAGTCGTTTCGCGCGTGAGGCGATCCATGAAGCGACACATATCATACTGGGTCCCGGTGATCTTTATACGAGCACGATCGCGAACCTCGTCGTGCCAGGAATTAGGGAGGCACTAGAGCTCTCTGATGCCTCGATCGTTGTCATACCGAGCCTTATGACAAAAGCAGCACAGACATCGAAGATGACACTCTCTGCGCAGCTCAAGGAATTGGAGCGTTATTCTGGGAGGAGTGCAGACCTCATTTTGCTCAATTCGACAGCATTCCCAAAGGAGCTTCTTGAACATTATGCAGGAGAACACGAGTTTCCATTTTTCGACGACCTTCCAAAAGCGTCACATATCATACGTGCAGACCTCTTGCGCAGTGAGCCGGTGATCGAAGAGAAGGGAGATGTATCACGAAGAAGCCTCCTGCGTCACGATCCGCACAAGGTAGCAGCCACGATCATGTCTGCGATTCGTAAGTAGGCAGTTTCCATTCGTGTTATAATCGTAAAGTGCGATGCATTTATTCGAGTAATCAATATGTATGCATTACTATGTCGATGTGTTGAAGAGGTACACGCAATTTGCGGGAAGAGCAAGTAGGACCGAATTTTGGATGTTCACGTTGTTCAATTTCTTCGTGTTTTTGCTCATGCAATTTATCGGCGGACTCCTCGCGCTCCTTACGCACGTGAATGTCTTCATGTTTTTGTCGATGGTCTACCTGCTCGCAGTATTCCTCCCCTCATTAACACTCACCGTGCGCCGCCTTCATGACTCAGGTCATAGTGGCTGGTGGGCACTTGTCGGATTCATACCGATGATCGGTTGGATCTGGCTCTTCATACTTATGGTGCTCCCGAGCGTAAAAGATATAAATGATCATGCTGTTGCAGCAGAGGTCGTGCAGTCTGTTGCTCCCATGCCGAGCGAGGATGAGCATGCGTCCGCAGTGATCGGTGCTGTACTCCCGAAGGATGGGCCAGTCGCCCCGAAGGATGAACCTGCGTCTGCGCCGAACGTAATTGAGGACGCCGCACCGGTTTCATCGACAGAAGCAGCACCTACGCTCTCAAAGGGTGCGCAAATAGAGATCGGCGAGTGAAAAAACACAACCTCGGTTGTGTTTTTGTTTCAAGGAATGCGTTATTCGAAGATGTCACGGAGGCGCTCTTGTGCTTTCTTCCTGATATCGTCCGTGAGGCCGTTTTCATCAAGAAAGAGGAGGTCGTCGGCATTTGCTTTTTCGTGCATGACGAGATGCTCTTGTGCTCGGAGCGAGATCGTCTTGTCCTCTGCGTCTCGCGCTAGCGCACTCCAATGAAGTGCTGAGACATTCTCGATCGAGGAGAGTTTCCACAATGCCTCGAGTTGAAGCGTTCTCTGGTGCGCATGGAGCGCGATCCATACGATGTCTCTGTGTGTGGCATCCTTTCGATTGAGCAGCGCAGCCTCTGCGATGATCTTTACCGGCATGTAGCGCGCGCTATGGATGATGTGGTAACACATCAGGATCGTCCCCTCGGGTCGTTTGATGAACTCGCGGACGGCGAAGGTCGCAACTTCCTCGGTCATGCCATGCTTGGCGATGTGCACGAGGTCGGAGACGGGGAGATTGTGGAGTCGCATAATGCCTCCATGTGTAGGTGCTTGCTTAACATTTTTTAACACAAATATGAGTTCTGTCGAGCAAAAAACGGGGATGACCCCGTTTTTAGTATGGTGCGCCATCTCGAACGCTTTCACTTGTCGCTGGTGCTGTATTATCATCCAAAGATTTCACTTTTTCGATGAGTATACTCGGCTGGTCGTTGCGACGACTGAATTTCGCTTTGACTGCGATACACTTATCGAGCGAGAGTAGGTCTTTGAACTCTGCGAGTGTGCGAGGGAAGACCACTGCCTCGATGGTTCCCGTGAAATCGGCGATCTTTATGAAAGCCATGTGCTCGTTCTTCTTCGTGAGGATGTCTTTGTATTCCTCGACGAGTCCCGCGACGACAATGACAGAATTTTCCTTACCATGTTCGATAAGCTGCTTGATCGGCATCGCCTTGTCGAGCTTCGAACGGTATTTCTCGAGTGGATGTCCTGTCACGTAGAGTCCGAGAAGCTCTCTTTCCCATTTTAGTCGTTCGTCCGCAGTTGAGTGCTTTGCGGGACGAATACGTAATTTAGGGAGGTCCTTCTTGTCTGTCATCAGTGAGAATAGTGAGACCTGGTCGCTCTCTTGTTCTTGGCGATGCAGTTTGTGGTATTCAAGCGCATCATCGATATTATGGAGGAGAACACCGCGCTCCTCTCCGAGAGAGTCGAATGCTCCTGTGCGAATGAGCGCCTCGAGGGATTTCTTATTCAAATCTTTGTGTTGCACACGCTCAAGGAGATCGACGAAACTTTTATATGGTCCATTCTTCTCTCTTTCGTCGATGATAGCCTGCGCGATCGCGCCACCGAGTCCTTTGATGGTGAAGAGTCCGAATCGGATCTGATCTTCTGCTTCGGTTGCACCTTTCACTGTCGTGAATGGAGAGTAGGAGAGATTGATATCAGGCTGAAGCACGGGTATCTTCATGCGTTTACACTCATGAATGATCTCGGCGATCATATCGGTATCTCCCGCTTCGTTCGTAAGGACCGCGGTCATATACTCAGCAGGATAGTTCGCCTTGAGGTATGCAGTCTGGTAGGCGACATATCCGTAAGAAACGGAGTGCGCTTTATTGAATCCATAAGACGCGAAAGGCTCGATCCATGCCCAAATCTCATCAGCATCCTTTTGTGAGAAATTCGAGTGCTTGACGATACCCTTGATGAATTTCTCTTTTTGCTCCGCCATCAGCGAGGCGACCTTCTTTCCGACCGCCTTTCGGAACTTATCGACTTCTCCCCACGAGAATCCTGCGAGATCGTGCGCCATGAAGAGGAGGTCGTCTTGATAGACGAGCACACCATATGTTCGCTCGAGAAGTGGTTTCACCGCAGGGTGAGGGTACTTGATGAGTGCGGGGTTCTTTTTTCTCGCGATGTAATCTGGAATGAACTGCAGTGGTCCTGGGCGATAGAGCGCGACCATAGCGTTGATATCGTGGATGCTCGTCGGGTGGAGCTCCATGAGCCATTTGGTCATACCTGCACCGTTCAGCTGGAAGAGCCCCACCGTCTCGCCCCGGGAGAGCATTGCGAAGGTCTTCTTGTCGTCGAGTGGGATCTTTTCGATATCGAGATCGATGCCGCGATGTTTTTTGATGAGCTTCACTGCATCTCCCAAGATGGTGAGGTTGCGAATACCAAGGAAGTCGAACTTCGTCAGTCCGACACCGTCTTCTCCGACAGTGTACATGTCGTACTGTGTGATCAGCTTTCCTCCCTTAGGGTCGAACTGCACGGGTGTCATGTCGGTCATCGGCATCGGTGAGATAACGACTCCCGCAGCGTGGACCGAAACGTGGCGCACGGTACCCTCGAGTTTCTTCGCGATGTTCAGCACTTCTCTCGTCTCGGCGTCGGTATCATACATACGCTTGAGCTCGGGTTCGAGTTCCATCGCATGATCGAGCGTCATCGGTGCCCCCTGTGCACCATCGGGAATGATCTTACAGATACGATCACCGAAGTCATAGCTCTTTCCGAGCGCACGTGCAACATCGCGTACGGCACCCTTTGCGAGCATGGTACCGAACGTACCGATCTGTGCGACCTTGTCTGCACCATATTTACGTTTCGCGTATTCAAGTACTTCTTCGCGGCGAGTATCACCGAAGTCCATATCGATATCAGGTGCGGAAGGGCGCTCTGGATTGAGAAAGCGTTCGAAGGGGATATGATATTCGAGCGGATTGACCTTGGTGATTCCGAGGGTATAGGTCGTCATCGAACCGGCGACCGAACCACGGATGTTCGTATAGATGTCATTTTCGTACGCGAAACGGATGAGATCTTCAACGACAAGGAAGTAAGATGCATAGCCCTTGAATTTGATGATGCCGAGCTCGTAATCGAGACGCTCCTTCGCCTTGCTATCATTCTCGAGACCGCGACGTTTGAGGCCCGCATAACAGAGTTCCTGTAGCACCTCGTCATCGGTCTTTCCTTCGGGAAGTGGAAACTTCGGGAAGATGAATTTACCCAATGTGATCTCGACGTTACAGCGCTCCGCGATCTTGCTTGTGTTTTCCACTGCATCCGGGATGTCGTGGAAGAGTTTATATGCCTCATCAGTGGTGATGAAGTGATAATGTCCTTCGCCTCCAAAGATACCCGTATCGGTGATGTCCGATGCAGTCGAAATAGCGATCAGCGTCTTGTGCGCACGTGCATCATCAGCATGTGGGTAGTGCGAGTCTTGTGTTGCGACCAGTGGTATATCGAGTTCGCGCGCGAGTTCTATGAGTGTACTTCTCCAGCGCTCGAAGTCCTCGACATCGGGATGGTGCATGATCTCGATGTAGTAGTTCTCTGGCCCGAAGATATCCTGATACTCCTTGATGATCTCCTTGCAGCGTTCCTTGTCTCCCGTATTCAAGATACAGCGTCCAAGCTCCCCTGCAGGGCATCCCGAGAGTGCGATGATGCCTTCGGAGTGTACCCGCAAAAGATCCTTGTCCATGCGAGGTTTGTAATAATATCCTTCGGTATAAGCGAGGCTCGTCAGCTTGATGAGGTTGCGATATCCCGTGTCATTTTTTGCGAGAAGAGTGCAGTGGTAGCGCTTGTTGTCGATTCCGGGCTCCTTGTCGAAGCGTGTGCGATTTGCAATGTATGCTTCGACGCCGATGATCGGTTTGATTCCTTCCTTCTTGCATTCCATGTAGAAGTCGATCGCTCCGTACATCGCTCCGTGATCGGTGATCGCTGCTGCGGGCTGACCGTCTTCCTTTGCGATTTTCACGATCTGATGAGGCTTACTCAAACCATCGAGTAGGGAGTAATGGGTATGCGTGTGGAGATGCACAAAAGGTGCTCGTGAAGATCCTTCCATGGGGCTATTATACAAGGTATGGGGTGGGGGGTATAGGGGATAAAGACCTTGCGTTTCACACATTTACGTGTGCAATCTCAACGTCAAAAGTTACTAAGTGTGGTTATGTAATGTCGTAGATCTCGTATCGTAAAAGCGCCGATCCATCGGCGCTTTTCTACGTGACAATATCTAAAGAATGAATACCTATATTCCGTGACGCAACAGGAGTAGTCGAGGCGCTCTTGCGCCAAAACCAGGCCGTGAGGCCGGATAAGAAAAACACCCGTTAGGGGTGTTTGTCTTGGAGTTGGGCTTTAGGCCGTGACCTTCTTGCCGCCAAGTAAATATATGCGTGACACACTTTCCGCACGCACGGTGCTAAAAACAAACACCCGTTAGGGGTGTTTGTCTTGGAGTTGGGCTTTAGGCCGTGACCTTCTTGCCGCCAAGTAAATATATGCGTGACACACTTTCCGCACGCACGGTGCTAAAAACAAACACCCGTTAGGGGTGTTTGTCTTGGAGTTGGGCTTTAGGCCGTGACCTTCTTGCCGCGGTAGGTGCCACACTTTCCGCACGCACGGTGCATGAGTTGCTGCGCACCACACTCGCACGTCACAAAACGTGCCTCCTTGAGCGCGTGGTGTGAACGACGATTGTTCGTGTGACCGCGCGTATGTCGCATGTGGGTTACCATAGTGGGGATAATATAGCAGGAAACCCATATTTTGGCAAGTAGGGATGCTTCATCGAAAGTTCATTCAGGCACTTGCGTTATAGCCTTTTTCTATGGTATCGTTCAGAACTCTTTCAAGGAGGCACCATGTGTGCACTGGGTATGTACCTTAGGTCCATCCAGGACCAAATCGAGGAGGGAAATCCTCCCGCGACGCCCGATCCGTTGGAGGGTGGTGGTCCTGTGCCGCAGTCCGATGGGCATTCTTCTGAAGACTGAGTGTTCTTTCAGTAGCGCCTCGCAATTGCGAGGTTTTTCATTTGCTTTCAGTCTTCCTTGGTGTTAGTTTGTTGCGAGTGCTTGTACATGGGGGCGTTTATGAGCATATTCTCGATTTTTTCGTGGAACATGCTGTTTGGTTGGTCTCGGAAGGTGGTAACCAATGCAACGAAGGCGGAGAAGGGGGATATCAGTGTAGCCGTCGTCGATAACACCGAACACGCAAAAGGTATCGTTTCATCTGATGGTTTCGGAGTCGTTTGCTCCGTCGGTGGAGCGAAGCTCGTGCGCACGAAGCATTTCGAGGAAGAAGGTGAATCCGTGTTCACCTCGCTTTCGGGGCGTGATGACATCTTCTTTCCTAAATGTGGCCACTTCGGGCCGCTAAAATTCGAAATATTACTTTGGGGCAGGGAGAAGCTCGGCTTCGAGCTTCCCGCGAACTTCATTTCGGGTTTCATGAGGAAAACCGCCAACGAGGAGTTCCTTTGCCCAAGATGCCATTTTGAAAAAGCACGGAAAGGCGCGATCCACTGTTGTCTTTGTGGTCAGTCGATCCTCCCTGGGGATGGTATTGCGCTTTATGGTGCGGAGAGTGAAGGTATCCACGAGACGGCAACGATCATCGATGGTGCAGCGGTCGGATGTCTCCGCAGCGATTGCTGCCCCTCGTTCGGTTTCTATGCCGGAAACTGGGATGGGCAGGGCATTGACGCAGCAAAAATCAAGCAAATTATGCTCAATTGAGCCCAAACCTCGCGCAGTCCGCGAGGTTTTTTCTTGACTGTTCGCGCAAATGCCTTACAATAAGTCTGATTACTCTCGTACATCGCAAATCTATGGCAAACAGGCACCTCGCACGAAGTATTGTTTTACAGGCACTCTACGAGTGGGACTTTAATGGACGGACAAATCCGGTCGTTGAAGAGATCTTGAATAGAGATGTTGCTGAGTTTGGTCCAGGATTGGAAGATGATCTCTTTACGATAGAGCTTTTGAATACCGTTCTCGCAAAGCAGCGCGATCTCGATCTCATTATCGAGAAGGCTGCGCCTGCATGGCCGATCGATAAGATCTCAGTCGTCGATCGCAACGTGCTTCGCATCGGACTCGCGGAGCTGCTTTTTGGTGACCGTGCGCAGGTCCCTCCAAAGGTCGCGATCAATGAGGCTATCGAACTTGCAAAAGCATTCGGTGGTGACAACAGTGGTAAGTTCGTTAATGGTGTGCTTGGTGCAGTCTATAAGGAGATCGGAGAGCCGGGTAAGGACGAGCAGGCGACGAGAGTGAAACGCAATCAATCTCAGGACCCATCAACATTCCCTCTGGAGCAGCTTGGTGGAGCGGTCGTTTACGCACGAGACAACGGGGAGATCTATCTTGCACTCGTTCATGATATCTTCGGGCATTGGACGCTTTCAAAGGGTCATGTCGAAGAAGGAGAGACTGTCGAAGAGGGTACGATAAGAGAGATCAAGGAAGAGATCAACGCAAATATCACGATCAAAGAGAAGCTCGGAGAGAATGAGTACATCGCCTCGCATCCACAAAAGGGTAAGATCCGTAAGCATGTCGTCTATTTCCTCGCAGAGTGTCCATTTGAGGCATTGCAGCTTGAGGAAGAGAAGGGTGGTCTCGACGATGCGCGCTGGTTCAAAGCGGCAGAGATCACGAGCCTCAATCTTTATGATGATATTCTTCCGTTGATCACGAAGGCGATCAACATACTGCTTGCTGAGCAGGCATAGAACGTAGAAATAAAAAACGACCATTGGTCGTTTTTTATTGTTGTGTAGGAGCTTGTTCTGCTGCACCTTTACAGCATTTACCGTGCTGCCATGGTGTGCCGAGCATTGGGAGTACCCACTTATCGAGGCCAATATATCCCGCGATGCGCCATGCGAGCACGAGGAAGACTTCGATGACAAAAAGAACGGGATTTGTGCTCACTGTTCCGGCGAGCATGAAATTCAGATTCATGAATGCACCGAAGAATGCTGCAACACCAGTGAAGACGCCGAGAATGAGTGCCGCTCCAACGAGGACCTCACCGATCGCAACGAGATGTGAAAAGAAGAATGCGTGCGGAAGCGCGACATGCGAGATGAAATATGCATACCATCCAGAAACATCGGGATGCGCGCCCGCAGTCTTTGCAAGGGAACCATTAAGAAAACCCTGGAGTGCTCCGCCTGCGTTCGCGCCGATCCAGACGCCGCTTACGATCTTTGCCCAACCTGCGGTTATCCACTCATATCCTACGTAGACACGAAGGATGAGCCATAGAAAGGAGAGACGCTTGTCGTTAAAAAGCATCTCCGCACAGCGAGGCCCTTTTAGTGTGTTTGGTGTTTGTTCCATAGGTGTATTGTAACACGATACCTCGATGGAAGTATGTGTGCTGCACACGTTGTGTGTATTACTTCTTCGGAGAGGAAATGAAAAAACGCCCCGTTGAGGCGTTCCTTACCAGCCTTTGCGTTCAATGGCCGCACGTGCAGCTGCTTGCTCCGCATCCTGCTTCGATTTTCCTTGCCCGGTCGCAACGAGTTCATCGCCGAGGTAGAGTCCGATTTCAAATATCTTCTCATGATCGGGGCCTATCTCTCTGATCGTCTTATAGGAAGGGGTGATCGCTACATGCTCTTGGGCGAGCTCCTGGAAGTTGCTCTTCGCATCTTGCCACAGGCGCGCCTCTATGATCTTGTCGATCTTTGGTGCAAGCACTTTTAGGATGAAGCTCTTTGCAGCTTCGTGGCCCTGGTCGAGAAAGATCGCGCCAACGACAGATTCAAAGGTATTTGCGAGGATGGCAAGGCGTGCACGTCCAACATCCTTTGCTTCACCTTTACTGAGTAGAAGATATTCACCCATGTTGAGTTCAGCGGCGACCTCTGCGATCGAATTCGTGTTCACAAGGGCAGATCGGTATGCAGTCATCCTGCCCTCGTTCTCCTTAGGGAATTTTTTGAAGAGATATTCAGTGATCACCAATTCAAGAACCGCATCGCCAAGGAATTCGATGCGTTCATTGTGACTCCACTGTACTCCACGATGTTCATTCAGATAAGAACGGTGCGTGAAGGCTTCGCGAAGAAACTCTATATTTTTGAATGGGTAGCCAATGCTTTCTGCAAAAGCCTGAAAATCAGGAAGCGCCATCATTTGCGCACTATACTATAGAAATAGTGAGAAGTAAACAGTAAGAAGTAAGAAGAAGGAGTGAAAGATAGATGTATATTTCCATGAATGATCCTTCTTACTTCTCGCTTCTTACTTCTCACTTATGATATAATTCCACCATATGCGTCTGAAACGATTGGAGATATTTGGCTTCAAGTCATTTGGCCGAAAGGTAACTCTCGATTTTATCTCACAGATCACCGCTGTTGTTGGTCCCAATGGATCCGGTAAGTCGAATGTCGCGGAAGCGATACGTTTTGTGCTTGGTGAACAATCGATGAAGTCTATGCGCGGTAAGCGAGGAGAAGACATGATCTTCAACGGATCGCAATCCGCGGCTCGCGCGAATCGTGCGAGTGTTACGATTGTCTTCGATAACACGAAGCGTGAATTCCCACTTGATTTCGATGAGGTTTCCATGACTCGTGAGGTATTTCGTGATGGAAGCAATCAATATTTCATCAACGGCTCAACCGCAAGATTGCGTGACATCTTTGAGTTGCTCGCCTCGGTGCACATCGGTGCGTCGGGTCATCATATGATCTCTCAGGGCGAAGCGGATCGCATCCTCTCTGCAAATCCAAAGGAGCGTCGTTCAATGCTCGAGGATGCGCTTGGACTCAAGGCATATCAATATAAGCGCGAAGAGAGCGAGCGGAGACTAACAAAGACGGAAGAGAATATGCGCGAGGTGGAGAGTTTGCGTAGAGAGATCGCGCCACATTTGCGTTTTCTCAAGAAGCAGATGGAGAAGATGGAGGAGGCAAAGACACTCCGTGACAGACTCGTCGGTCTCTATAGGGAATACTTGAAACGTGAAGAGATCTATCTTACGGAGTCTCGCGCATTACTCGCGGGCAAATTGAGCGAGCCTGCAGCAAAACTTGCAGATCTCAATATAAAGATAGAGCATGCGCGCGAGCAGCTCGCAGCGGAGAGCGCAGGTGATTCAATGAGTCACGAACTCTTGGCAGTAGAAGCGAAATTGCGTGATGCACGTACTCGTAGAGATGGTGCGGCTCGTGCACTCGGTAAGGTTGATGGTATGATCGAGTTCGAAGAGCGCAGATTGAAGAAGCGTGAAGAGCAGCTCGCACGTCAGGAAGATATTGCTATGCATCTCGGTGAAGTCGAGCACGTATCTCGTGAGCTCGATGCGCTTTTCGATGGCATGGAAGGGAACAACGAGCTCGATCGATGGCGATGGATCGCTTATCGCGCTCGCGATCTCGTTCGTGAGTTCATTGGCATGAAGAAACAGTCGGCAGGCCAACAGGCGATCACCGATGAGGATCGACGTGAGCTTGAGGGTTTGCGCGCAGAACGCATTGTGCACGAAGAAGAGCTTCATCGCATCGATGCAGAGTACACGATATTCGAGGAGAGCTACGCAAAGGTGAAGTCTTCGATCGATGCTGAGAAAGAGCGATCTCGCGATACAGAGCGTGCACTCTTTTCGATGATGCAAGAGCGCGGAGAGTTGCAGCATACTGTAGAGAGAATACATGGCGACGAGGAGCGCATCACGAGAGAGACGCAGCGCCTCGACGAAGAACTCAGCGAGGCGGGAGTGTTGCTTGGAAGAGCTGTGCTCGACCACTCCTCGGTCGTCGTCTCGATCGAAGAGGTCATGGGTGAGGATCGTACTCGTCAGGAGTCGCGTCGAAGGGATATCGAGCGAGGAAAGCTTCGCCTCGAAGATCTCGGTGGCGCCGGTGGTGACGACGTCGAGAAAGAATTCAACGAGACACTCGAACGCGATGCGTTCCTTGCGCGCGAAACAGAGGATCTCATCAAGACGCAAGAGTCTTTGCGTGCGCTCATCGATGAGCTTAATGAAAAGCTCAATACCGAGTTCCGTGATGGAGTATCGCGTATCAACAAGCAATTCAGTGACTTCTTCCGATTGATGTTTGGTGGCGGTGTTGCTGAGCTTATGGTCGTGAAGATCGAGAAACGCAGGAGAAAGGATACAGACATCGATCTTTCTGATATTCCTGGTGGTGCAGTTACTGATGAGGAGGAGGGTGAGGACGAAGAGGGCGTTGATGTCTCCGTATCTCTTCCACACAAGAAGATCAAGGGCTTGCAGATGCTCTCTGGCGGAGAGCGCGCGCTCACATCAATTGCGTTGCTTTTTGCCATCTCGCAGGTAAATCCACCTCCATTTATGGTGCTCGACGAGACCGATGCGGCACTCGACGAGGCGAATAGTAGGAAATACGGCGATATGATCGAGCAGCTCGCACGACATTCGCAGTTGATGGTCATCACACATAATCGCGAGACGATGTCGCGTGCGACAACTCTCTACGGAGTGACGATGGGATCTGATGCAGTATCGAAGACCCTCTCGATTTCGTTTGATGAAGCTGCGCTTACTGCGAAATAAAAACCGGCATTGCCGGTTTTTGTTCATAACTCACTATGCCTGACTGTTTTCTCTGCTATACTAATTATATTGAAATCGATCGTCATTATCACGCGATCGACGGACACTCATTATGGCAAATCAAGAACTCATAGATTATATAAATCGTCAGCGTGCATTTGGTGCAAGTGGAGAGAATATAAAGGAAGCCTTATTGAAGGCAGGTTGGGATGCACAGGACGTTGAACAGGGTATTGCGGCGACTGCCCCAGCTCCAGAGGTCGCTGAGTATGTGCCCACCGCACCGGTATTTTCAAATGTACAGTCGCAAGAGATTCCCGCTACGCCTGTAGCACAAGTTGCTCCTCAGGCGTCACCTGAAGTGAAGCAGATGGAGGCTGTCGCTCCTCAAGCCACAATGACGACGAATGAGGCTTTTGTTACGAAGATGGACATGCCCGCAGTAGCTCAAAGTGAAAATACTCCCGCAGCATCTTTGCAGGCCCCTGTCTTTTCTGCTGCAGCAGCATTAGGGAAAACTCCTGTTGTGAATCAGGGAACCACACCTCTTGGAATTGTGCATCCACCAGTATCGATGGTTATGCCGAATATCAACGACATGAAGGCATCTTCTGTGGTGGCCCCAATGCCAGCTTCGCCTATCTCGACGATGCAAAGTGCGCAACCGGAGCCTATGCAGACAATGTCCACTGCTGCGCCAGCAGCTATGCCAATCGAAAAGAAAGAGCATGGCTCATCACTGAAGATCATATTTATCATACTTGGTTTACTTTTGGTTGTAGGAGGGGGTGCATATGCGTATTGGAAATATGTAAAAAGTGCCGCAGTTCCAGCTCCTGTTCCCGCAGCCGATGTTCCCGTCGTGAACGATGTGATCGTTGTGCCTGATAATGTATCGACCGGAGTAAGTCCAGACACGGCGACAACGTCTGATAATACGATGGTACCTATCGTCTTCCCATCGTCGATGCCGCAGCAAGATACAGCAGCATCTTCGTCAGAAGCAACGTCCACTACCGAAGCTGCTTCTTCGACATCTGATATGGGGACGACGTCAGCGGTGACACAATAAGAAAAAAGACCTTTGCTGGTCTTTTTTTGCCGTCCATGCGCTCTCCTGATATACTTATATACATGTACGTCGAAGTTTCGACGATAAGAAGCATCTCAATATATGGCACAACAAGAATTGATCGATTATATTATGCATCAGCGCGTTCATGGTGCGAGCACCGCAAATATAAGGAATGCTTTGCTTCATGCAGGATGGGAAGAGGTTGATGTAGAAAAGGGAATGAAGTTGACCGAGAAGATGGTCCCATCTCCGAAGAAGGAACCAGAGGTCGTCATAAAGCCGGATGGAAAGGGGCAGGCTGGACCCGTTACACAACCAGAAATAACAAAGCACGCACCCATAGGTACGATCATTGCTTTAATTTTCGGTATTATTGTCGTGGCCGCTGCAGCGATATTCCTTTACGTGCGTTTTCTCATGCCCTCACTCTCTGCGCCATCGGCATCAGTGAAGCCTGTTTTGGCAACTTCGAGCGAGACCCTTCCAGTTTCTCCCGGGCCAGTAGAACAGACGGTGACGACTACGTCTACTGCTCCGGCTCCTGTTGTATCATCGTCTACTGTTGGTGTGCAAGATGTCGTTCCTGTAGCTGCTTCCGGAACCGCAACTACCGTAATTCAATAAAACTCGCTTCGGCGAGTTTTCTCATGCTATGATTTTGATATGGTCAATCCCTCGATACCGTTTCCTTATCGTCTCTTCCGTCGCAAAAATGCACGGCATATTCGAATTTCTGTGTATCCGGGTGGAATTGTTCGCGTGAGTGCACCGAAATTACTCCCGGTTTATCTGATCGAGCGATTTTTGCGAGAGAAGCGTGTTTGGGTTGCCCATGAGATCGAGCGCATGGAGCATGTACCGAGAAAACTTTCAAAAAAAGAAGGAAGAGATCGATTTATCGCCAATAAGGAAAAAGCATTATCTTTTGTGAAAGAACGCGTCGAGTATTTTAATCGACACTATGGATATGTTTTCCATCGTGTCAGTGTTCGCGATCAACATACGCGCTGGGGATCATGTTCACGAAAAGGAAATCTGAATTTCAATTATCGTATTATTTTATTGCCTCCCGAGATCGCAGATTATGTGATCGTTCACGAGCTCTGCCACCTTGGAGAGTTCAATCACTCCGCCCGTTTCTGGAGTCTCGTCGCACAGCAGATCCCCGATTATGCGCGACTCCGTGCAGCATTACATACACACACGCATACATTATAAAAACGCCAGGAAGTGGCGTTTTTATGCGATGGCGTCGAAGAGATCTGATTCTTCGAAGCGATATTTTGGATATGCAACATCGTCCGCTGCGTGGTTTCCAAGCGCGAGAACCGCTGCAGGGTAGAAGTGTTCAGGAAGACCGAGTATTTTCTTGAAAGCGTCACGATCGAATCCTTCCATGGGGCAAGAGTCTATGCCGAGCTCTGCAGCTGCTGCGAGTCCAAAGCCGAGGGCGATATATGCTTGGTATTTTGCCCATGCAATGCGCTGCTCAGCGGAAGTAAAACCTCCGTCGAGACCGGTCACCATGTTTGTAAATGCAGTCATCTTTTCCGATGGTGCGCCGTGTGCGAGCATGTCCGTTGTGAACTTCTTGCCGCGCTCAAGTACATCAGTGCGCGCAGAAAAAACGAGTACGTAATCTGCAGTAGTGAACTGTGGCTGATTCCATCCGTTTTCCGCGAGCTTCTGCCTTGTATCCATGTTTGTTACTACAGTTACATGGAATGGCTGTAAGCCGAGTGAGGTCGGTGCCATGCGGATCGCACGAAGCACCTCATCGAACTGTTCTTTTGAGATGGGATTCTTTGGGTCAAACTTCTTCGTCGCATAACGACGTTCGAGTTGTGTAAGAAATGACATGATTTTAAGTTAAAAGATTAATACCTCGGCCCTCGACAAGAGCGGTCGCGGTCTTTTTACGAGCATTCTCGAGCAACCGTTGAAACGTGCTTTGAGAGATGCCCATATGTTTTGCTGATACGACCTGAGTGAGTCCTTGGCTATCGGCAAGGCGCAATGCCTCGAGTTCTTCTGGGAGAAGTTCAATGAATGGCTCTTTCTGTCGTATCGGACAAGAGGGGAGAAGGGAATGGATAGAGCCCTTGAACTTGACGATTTTTTCACATTTTGGTCGTACCATATTATGAATATATACCCATAATGAAGATCGGTAAAGGGTTACCTGTGGATAAATCCGTGTTGTGCATAGTACACACAAAAGTGCACTATCGCGTGTTATACTATATATATAATAGTAACTATAAGCAATTATGTACGACAAAAAGAAGGGGGAGGGTTGCCTCGGCGGCAAGATCGCCTGGTGGCTCATCATTATCGGCGCCCTAGTGCACGGTCTTCGTGGTCTCGGCATTTTCATGGGTCTTGAGCTTGATCCGGTGATGCTGTTCTTGGGGGCATGGCCAATGCTTCCTGCGACCGTGTATCTCATCGTTGGTATCGCTGCCCTTTATAAGCTCTTTGGTTGTCCTTGCGGTAAGTGCATGTTTGCACGTGGTGAGAGCGAGTGTGATCACTGCGATAAATGTATGGCAGGTGGTTGCACCGGTCATGAGAAGGATGAAAAGATGGCAATGGTATGCGATCATTGTGTTGCATGTACTCCAAATTGCACGGGTCATGAGATGAAATAAAAAAGAGGCTAGCGCCTCTTTTTTCTTTGCGGGAATTCCTTGTGTGTCGGGTTTTTGTTTCGTGCAGTCTTTGTGCGGTCTCTCTGTGTCACTCGCTGCTCTACGCGCGAGGCCGTAGGTTGCCCAAGTAGTTTCATGGACAATTGTTTACGTTTCATGTCGACTGCGGTGATCTCTGCGCGTACGTGATCGCCAAGCCTGAAGGCCACACCACTATTCTTACCGACGAGTCTGTATTTCTTCTCTTCAAAGAAGAAGAAATCATTAGGGAGGTCTCGGATGTGTATCATTCCTTCCGCTTTCGTGAGGTTATCTTCGACGTAGAGGCCCCATTCGGTTACACCACTTATCGTACCCTCGATCGCTGTTCCGATGCGCACGGCGAAATATTCACACTGCTTCAGTCGTATCGATGATCGTTCGGCATCTGTTGCATCCTTCTCCATTTGGGAACAATAGCGCGCAAGTTCCTCTTGGCGTTTTAGGTCAGCATCTTTGATGGTGCGTCCATTAAGTTCCGCATGGAGGAGACGATGCACCATGAGGTCGGGGTAACGTCTTATGGGTGAGGTGAAATGGGTATAGTATTCGAAACCGAGACCATAATGGCCGATATTCTTCGTAGTGTAGATCGCTTTTGCCATAGCACGAACGGTCGCCATTTGTATCATCGCGGATTCCGCGCGTCCTTTTATCGAAAGGAGCATCTTGTTGATATCGCGAGAGTCCCAGTTTCCCGTCTTGCGCGAGCGGTTGAAAGGGATACCAAGTGATTGCAAGAACTCAGAGAGATCTTGCATGCGCTCTTCATTCGGGACATCGTGCACACGGTAAATGAAGGCCTTTTCCGTGCGCGGATCCTTTTGTGCGAGATATGTCGCAACACGCTTGTTTGCAAGGAGCATGAACTCCTCAATGAGCTTATTCGCATCACGCATCTCCTTTACGTAAACCGACAATGGTCTCCCTGCATCATCGAGTTTGAATTTGACTTCCTCTGCTTCGAAAGCGATGGATCCATCTCTGGTGCGCTCCTCTCGAAGGATGATTGCGAGTTGATTCAGTACGGCAAGTTCTGCAGCATGGTCACCATTTCCGGAATCAATGACCTCCTGCGCCTCCTCGTAGGAGAATCGTCGTTTGCTGTGGACGATCGTCTTTCCAAACCATTCAGAGACGATGGACGCATGCTTATCGAGAACAAATACTGCGCTCATCGTGAGTCGATCCTTATTTGGGACGAGCGAGCAAAGATCATTGCTGAGGCGCTCGGGGAGCATAGGGATGGTTCTGTCAACGAGATATATACTCGTTGCTCTTGCGATCGCCTCCTGGTCGATCGTGCTCCCTGGGGTGACATAGTGCGAGACATCTGCGATGTGTATGCCCACTTCCACATTTCCATCGGGAAGCATCCTTATGGAAAGTGCATCATCGAAGTCCTTTGCATCCCATGGATCGATGGTCATCGTGAGTACACCTCTAAAATCTCTGCGCTTTGCGATCTCTTCGCTGGAGATGACCCCATCGAATGCTTCCGCGGCCTCAATGACTTCCTTCGGATGGTCGGGGGAGAATCCCTTTTCGAGGATGATCGCATACATTTCCGCATCGTTCTCTCCTGGTTTGCCGAGTATGCGTAATACTTTACCGAGAGGGTCTTTTATTGCGTCGGTCCACCTCGTGATCTCTCCGAATACCTTGTCTCCCTTTTTTGCTCCTGCAAGAGACTCTTCTGGAATGAAGATGGGTTTATACATCCTTGTGTCATCAGGAATGAGAAAATGTGCCCTTCCGAGGATGTCGATCGTACCTGCGAAACTTAGCTTCAGTCGTAGGAGGATATTCGTTATCGTTCCTGTCGGTCGCCTTCCCGCGGCCTTACCATAGAGCAGTACCTCGACGCGATCTCCGTCGAGTGCAGTATGTAGATCATTCTGATCGATCTCGATCATATCTTCCATTCCATCGACGGCAACGAGACCGAGACCTTTTCCGGTTATACGAAGAGTGCCCTCGACGCGATGGTTCGGGGGAAATTTTTTGCTTGGGCTCAGTTTTGCCTGCGCTCTGCGCTCTTTGGAAGGGCGATTTCTTTTCGCATCTTCTTGATCATGCAGAGCACCTTTTCGAGGTGCATGCGTTGGCTTAGAGTTTCCGTGTCGCTTTGAAGTGGTCTTGAAGTTCATTGATGAATTGTTTGAGTTCGCTTGGATTTGGAATGGTGAGCATATTGAGGTTTTCGTTCTCTCCCGCAGTCTCAATATAGAGATCACCGAAATTGAACATGGTTGCGATGACGCCTTTTTGTGTCGTCGTTATGTTTTGGATTCGGTCGAGTCCAAATGAGCCAACTTCACGACGGAAGAATCCGCGTTGCTTGATCTCGTATATACGCTCGTTGCTAATGACGATGACATTGAGGAAATAGTCCGTCCACCGCCACCAAGCGTACATCCAAGCGACGAGTGCTCCAGTGAGTGCGATGAAGATGATGCCGATATTCGGATTGCCTTGGAATATCGATTGCTGAATCGATGTCGGCACGAAATAGATCATAAGCACCGCAAAGATGAGCGGTAGAGCGAAAAAGAGCAATATGCCGAACATGTCGTCGACAAATGAATAAATGTGCCTATGGACGATACGGAGAATGGTTTCGTCCGGTGTGAGTTCAACGATGGACATGATGATTGTGAGAAGAGGATAATTTCATCAGAGGCTCCCCGCATAGAGAGGAAGAAGTGAAAGTAGTGCGAGGATGATTCCGATGGTGCCGATCAGATAGATCGCGGCGTATTTGAAGGCACGTAGCGGGCTAGGGGAGTACTTCCTCCATTGATTGAAAAGAAGAATCGTATAGATGAGGGTAAAGACGATAACGATGAAAAAGAAGATGGAGAGCATTTCGCTCGAAATCCCCATCCCGAGGTTCGGTAGACCGAAGTCTGGTATTGAAAGCGTCGGTAAGCCTGTTGGTGCATAATCCTGCATAAGACTAGTATAGCAGGAATAGGGAAGACCATACAGCATGAAATGCTTAAAATTCAAGAACATTTGAGTTATTGACAAATATGATATCTGTGATATAATAATTTTGTCAGATCTTTGGCTTTCCACTATAACCCTCCTCTTGGAGACATCATGTCGATCTCTTCCGCGCACGTCCACCCCCTGCTCGCTGGCCTCACGCTCATCATGATGGATGACGGCAAAGAGTGCTGCGAGCACCTCGAGCACTTCGACCACCCGGAACACCACATCGACGCGGTGGTGCCGAAGGTGCGCAAGCGCAAGTGCGACGAGCGCTTCGGGGACGGCGAGGTGCGCATCTCCGAGAAGTTCAGCCGCTACACGCGGCCGAGCTCCTGCAAGGAGTGCAACCATCGCCGCCACGGGCGTCGGCATGATCGTCGTGCCCCCAAGCGCACACTCCTGCTGGCCCAGGTGGCCTAGCAGTTCCTCGTCAACCTCTACCGCACTACTCCCCGAGTAGTGCGGTATTTCATTGACATATACATATTTTATGGTATAATTACAACGAACTTTTGATCCTTTCCATCCCCAATAACCTCCTTTCTAGGAGCATCCATGTCTGGTTTTCCGAAGCTCATCACTGGTTCCGCTCTGCAGCACATCGCCGCGGAGAACATCAAGGAAGAAGAGTGCCACTGCTACTGGCACAAGATCGGTCGGCCGGAAGAGTGCGAGTGCATTCTCCCGATGCCTGATCTCGGCGAGCTGGATGAGTTTCCCGACTTCGATCGCCGGGAAGACCCCGATCCCTTCGATGACATCGAGGATTACCCCTGCATGTGTTTCTGGTGCAGGACCGGGAGGTCGGAGTGTTGCGTGCAGTGGGGGGATGACTCCTACAAGCGTTACGACTTCTCCGGCAACTTCATCGCGGACGGCGCAGTCGCTTTCGATGATGTGCCCGAGCCTCGTGTGCGCGTGAACAAGCGCACGCGTACGTCGCGGCATGAGCAGATCGTGCGGTGGGGCAGGGTGTGTGAGAACGAGGGCGCGATGTTGCGCTATCGCCGCTCACTCGCGAACGAAAAGCGCAAGAAGCCCTTCCTGAAGTCGCGTCGCGATCGTGAGCGCATCGGCCAGATCCTCGCTCGCGAGGAAGAGAACGATCGCGAGTTCTGGATCCAGCAGGACCTGCGCTACTTCGATGGGTTCTATCCCGAGGAGTGCGTGAGGCTGCATCCCACGAAGCGTGCTGAGCTTCTCATGCGGAACTTCCCGTCGCTCGTTGCGTCCTCGGCCAAGTTCGTCGCCTCGTCGCGTATGATCCAGAATTCGAGCTCCTTCAAGGGACTCGAGGATCTGCAGCAAGAGGAAGTGCTCGAAGCGCGTCGCAAGGAAGATTACTTCGCTGAGCTCGACGGTGCTTACTTCGGTGAGGACCTAGAGACCAGGCAAGGTCTTCTCGACTGTTTCAATCACGCTGCTCTGCTGTTCTTTCAGCACTGAGCATTTCCACAAGGAGGTCCTATGGACCGTTCCGTGTCCTACACCCAGAAGCCGGGTGATCATGAAAAGAAGCATGGTGTGCTCGCTCCTGAGCTCGCCAAGCTCCCGACTCCCAAGAACATCAGCGGAGGGACCGCCAAGGAGATCATCAGTAACCTCTTCAAGCAGTAGCGTGCAACGCCTTCAATTCCCGCGTCCACCTTGTGGACGCGGTTTTTCATTTCGTGTAATGTTGACAGGTTTAGAGAGAGGCATATGATGAAAAAAGCGTGTTCTCTCTCCTAAAACTCCCTTTTCTGGAGGAATGATGTGTAGCAATACTGAGCGTGTCGGTTCCGTGCGGAGGCCTCTCCAGCTTCCGTCCAATCCTGAAGCGTGGGACGGTGTTGACCGTGCCGATCTCGTCGATGAGTGCAAGGGCTGTGGTCTCAGCAAGGGCCCGCTCGTTGATCCGCTCGTCCTTGCCGACGACACCCAGAATCCTGAGGTTGCTGAGGCTGAGGAGCCGATCATTCCCGCCTCTTCGTGCGGAGACCCCTGGGCGCATCTCAATGGCCTCCCGCTGCGCTGCACCTGCGATTCGTAGGACTTTTTCACCCGCAACCCTCATATTTGGGTTGCGTTTTGATTTCCCTTGACCAGAAGAGCCTTTTACTGCTTGACGATTTCATGTTTTCTGTTAAACTGAGACCCATGTTAGCAATCCGTTTAAAGCGTGTTGGTCGTAAGAATGACCCATCTTTCCGCGTCATCGTGCAGGAAAGCCGCCGCTCGCCTAAGAAGACGCAGGGTATCGTTGAATACCTCGGTTCCTACGACGCTCGCAAGGGCAAGCCGCAGGTAAACGCAGAGCGTGCAAAGTACTGGCTTAGCCAGGGTGCACAGCCATCTGAGACCGTATTCAATATCTTCGCAGATCTCAAGATCGTCGAGGGGAAGAAGGTCAATGCGCTCAACAAAAAAACTCCTCAGAAAAAGGAGGTTAAGGAATAAAACGCCTATCGGCGTTTTATTTTTTTTGACCTCCTTTTTCTGGGTGTCGTGGTGAGAATCACGGCCGCTGTCTTTTCGCGCGGGGTTGCCTCACGCTTCGCCCTCGCCGTACCCTTGTACGTCGTCGGGCTCCAGCGAGGCAACCGCACGCGAAAATCCGAGCGGTTTCATATATCTTGGGTAGGAATCCTCGAATTTAATTCTCATGACTCATGACTGAATTAACAGGTGAGTGGCTTTGAATTCAATACACATGACCCATGACTTGACTTTTTGATATAATATGGTATATTGAGAGTCGCTTAAAAAGAGACGCAGCACTTTTCAATCATGCACTTTTACTTTTAAGGACGTCCGATGGAAGGGAAAATTCCCACCAGTGGAGAGATATCTCCCGCATCGAATATCATGGAGTTTTCCAGAGGAAGACTTCGTTACAAGGAAAAGGCGATCATCATGTTGTCAGCGCTCGCGCTCGCGCATGATGAAACGGAGAAGCTGAGGCTTCACTTCGCAGAGCATGCAGAGATAGAATTTCTCGGTGTCACGGAGAACTTCGTGGGGAAATGTTTTCTCCATAATTGTTTTCCTAATGGTACGCCGTCAGGTTTTCATGGTCCTGTCTTGGGCGCGATCGCAGTTCGAGGAAATGGACTTCGTGGGCTCCTTGGTGCGGTGGCGAAGGAGGATTACATCCTCCCGCTGTACGATGGTGATGCCACCTACGCTGCGCACGCGATGTTCGAAGGTCTGCGGGAGTTCCTTTCCTAGAACTCAAAAGGAAAATCAAAAGAGAGGCTGAGCCTCTCTTTTTCTATGCCGTTCTTTTTACTGGAGTATATCGACTCGACTCGATCGTCCTTATCTCGTCGAGCACCGCATCGCCTTTTTCTGCGTACTCTGCGGGGAATGCTCCAAAGATATGATCGTGTACTTCAAGCGCTTTCTGGAAGACTTGCGCGATATGGTCATATATCTTCGCAGTTTGTCCTTGGTTGATGGAGAGTGCGTGGTCTCGTAGACCACGAGCTTGCACGAGTCCTCCCTCAAGGATGACATATTTCAGACGATTCATATTTCGTGCTGCGAGTCGATCATTCGCATTCGCAGCCGCACGCATTGCCGTGTATGTCTCTTTGACCACTTCACTTGATGCACCAAGCACGAGCTTTGCAACAGCGACGGGTTTCACTTCCTCGCCCTTTTGGCGCTGCTCATGCATATATTTGAGACCAGGATGATATTTCAATGATGGTTTTTCGAAGATCATATCTCCTGGGCTGATGATCGAACGCAACTTCTTCCCGACCTCATTGCGCCCCGTGGTGACATCGACGGCAACGATGATCGGCCGTCCTGTTTTTGGTTGCTTTATGTCGATGATGAGATCGGTTCCCTTACAGAGGTCGTCATATTCAGACGCTTTGATGAAGCGTGCATTTGGTATCCATGCGGGACTATTACCAAGATTGACGGTGATCTCTTCGAGCATCGTAGCGACTTTCTTGCCCTCCTTACTACCCTCAAGTTCCTCAGGGGAGAGACTTGCCTCTTTTTTGAGGTTATTCATTCGCGCACGTTCTGTTTCTGCTTTATCTTTTGTGATCTCTTCGATGCGCATGCAGTCGATATAGTCATCGAGGTCCGTCGTGAGCTTACAGCGCGTCGATTCATAATTCGGTGCTAGGGGAGAGGATTCTTTCTGTATATATACTTCCTCTGCGACCTCGATCGATGCAGGTTGCTGATTTGCTTCCTTGTGTTCAGGATCGAAATGTTGTGTTTCGTGTGTGAATGATTCGCGGCTCATGCCTGCATTATATAACAAAATGCAGATGTTAGTAATTCGCATTTAGAAATTTACAAAAACAAAAAACACCCCTCGGGTGTTTGATGATTGTATGTTTTTGAAAGTAAACAGTGATCAGTAAACAGTAAACAGGAAATGCAGGTATTAACCTGATTACTGATTACCGCTTGCTGATTACTTCTATTCCGCCTTCAAATCGTTGATGACATCATCAACCGCATCCGCATCCGCTGCGCTTGCGCCTGCTGACTGCATTGGTCGGCCACCTGCTGGTTCGTTGATCTTGAGATTAACGCGAGCATTGTGCTTCATTCCGACGACGCGGAGAAGCGTACGGATCGCCTTTGCGGTATTACCCATGCGACCGATGACACGGCTCATATCTGCGGGATCGACATCGAGTGTAAGGAGAACACCCATCTCATCCACGACGCGAGTGACCTTGACTCCTGCGGGATTTGTGACGATCGACTGGACTATAAATTCGAGAAACTCCTTATCGTTATGTGCTTCAGACATATGATTTCTGATGTGCTAGCAATTAATCGCGTAGATAAAAGTTACGCTATGGAGTAATTATAGGGTATCACCTCGATAACGCAAGTATATGAATGCTTAGTAATGAGGATAACAGTGGACAGAGTACTTTAGCCTGTGGCTATGAATATGGGCATTACAGCTACCGAACTCATGCGCTCGTACTATTCCCATCGGCCCTACATTCTGCTATCCTGTCAAGATGAAAAGATCGTCTACAGCTCTACCGGCACTAAAAAAACCAGCACGCAAGAAAATTACTGCGAAGCGCTTCCACATCATCTCACTTTTCCCTGAAACTATGCAGGGGTATTTGAATGACTCGATCATAGGGCGAGCTCAGGAGAAGAAGCTCATCAAAATAGACTATCAAAATCCGCGCACTTTCACGAAGGATAAGTTTGCACGGGTCGATCTCCGTCCGTATGGTGGTGGGCCAGGGATGGTACTTCAGGCGGAGCCATACCTCAAGGCGATAGAAAAAGCGAAGGGTAAGCGGGTAGCAAAGACGAAGGTCATCTTTTTTGCACCTGAAGGAAAACAGTTCACGAATGAGCTCGCACGCGAATGGGTGAAGAAGTACGACGAATTCATATTCATTAGCGGCCGTTATGAGGGTATTGACGCCCGCGTGAAGAAGATCTTGCGCCCCGAAGTCGTGACTGTGGGTCCTTATGTACTTACGGGAGGAGAGTTGCCATCGATGATTTGTATTGATGCGATGACGCGACAGATACCAGGAGTATTGGGGGACTTTACGAGTCTTGAAGAGGAGCGTGTTGCTTCTCCTGACGTATATACACGACCGGATGTGCTCGTTTGGAAAAAGAAGAAATATAAAGTCCCTCCGGTTTTGAAGACGGGAAACCATCGTCTCATCGAGGAGTGGAGAAAGGGACAGCTCGAAAAAACGCAAGCAGCATCAAAGAAAGAGAAATAAAAAAGAATGTACTTTCGTACATTCTTTTTGTCATATTAGATGCCATCATTCGCGCTCTTTTCGACGACAGGTACCTTACATGCCTTCGAAGCAGATGCAAATGCCGACCAGTCGCTAAGACGTGCAGAGCGCAAAGCACTCGATGCAGACTTCGCTGCAGTGCGATAGGTGTTCCATGCGGTGTTACGTGCGGCGATTCTTGTTTTTGTGTCAGTGATACCCCATGCGTCATGGAGCGCGCTCTTGCGCGCCGAGAGTGCAGCGCTTATTGCTGTTTCATAAGTTGACCAGTCGCTCGCAATCGCGTCCTCGCGCTTATCGGTCGCTGCCTGGACACACTGGAGATTCGCTTCATTCATGGCCTCTCGTGCAGCCTTTTTTGCTGCTTGCTTTGCAAGCAAGTCAGCATGGCGCTGCTGCCACGAGGTTGAACCAGCTCCATTTGGCGTTGTTGATGCGGAATCCGCAGTCTGTGCCAGCGCGAGTATAGGGCTTAGAAGCACTCCGATAAGTACCGTCGCAGTACCGATTTGTTTAGTTGTCATTGTGTTTTTCTTCGGCTCGTTCATAATGAATAAATATTTCACGGCCGCAACAAATCATACGTGCGTGCACACGCTTTGTGACAGTGTCACAAACCACGTGATCATCCGTATATAAAAGTAGGCGGCGAAACAGAGTGAAGTTCACGATGGAAGACGAACCGGAGCCACGAGCAGGAAAAAGCGATGAGCAATATTTCGCGCACATATATCGCATGTATTATGCGCAGATTTATCGTTTTCTCTTTGCGCGCTTGCGTAATACCGATAGTGTGAGTGATATCATCCAAGATGTCTTTATGAAAGCTTACAAGGGTATCGTTTTGAAGAGGAACGATGAGACCATATTGCCGTATCTCTATACGATCACTCGTAATACACTGATCGATCACTATCGTAAGCATAAGGATCTCTTCATGCACTACGAGGATATCGAGCAAGTAGATGGTGGTCTACGCGCGGACACGTATACACTCGACAGCGAGATGAGTGCTCGTGTGAGCGATGCACTCCTTTCGATCAGTGAAGAGCAGCGGACGGTGATCACGCTGATCTATATGAAGGAAATGAGCATCAGTGAGGTGGCGGGGGTGATAGGGAAGTCTGAAGAGGCCGTGCGTCAGATAAAATCGCGCGGTCAGCGGCAGCTAAGGGGTATTTTGGAGAAATATGAAAAATCATAATACAATCAGCGAGTCGGAGCTTGATGAATTGCTCAATGCATATTTTTCTGAAGCTCGTCACATGGATGTGCTTCCCGATGAGCTGCTTCTCGGAAGGATCTTGAGTACAGCCGAGCGCACTGCATTGCCGTCACCATACCTCTCACTATTCTCTCGTTCCGCACAGCGTTTTGCGTTCACCTTTGCATTCCTCCTTGTCGTTATGGGTACGACGGCAGGCGCGCTCGAAACGAATGCTTTTGCGGAGGGTCCTATGGAACTTTCTGCACGTATACCTGTCGTGCGTGAAGCCTTTGCGACAGAGATCGAAGAAGCGATCATGCAAAAGGAGCGAAGTGTTGATGATCAGGACGTCGCACCGCCGGAGTTGGAATCCGACCCCGCCTTGGTCCCATTCGACGTCTATCACGAAATCGGTTCATGAAAAACAGCCACAGGGGCTGTTTTTATATGTGATCATCGAAGAGTTTGCCGAGGTATGTATCGATCGTACGCTGGTCGAGGTCATAGAAGTACATGTTGTTGTCATGGAGATATGTCGCCAAAGCGATGCCAACGAATCGCCAATGCCATGGTTCGTACTGATAGCTCTTATTTCCTTTCGGGTAAGAGATGATGAAGCCATACTGATAGGCGTTATTGAGCATCCATTGATACGCTTTCGTTTCAGCAAATTGTGTGTACGCTAACCCAAGTTTCTCGGTTGAGAGGTCGACTGTGGTGCCGAGTTGGTGTTCAGAATAGCCCTGGTCTGCGGAGAATTTATTTGCGCCAGCACCATAGGTGACTTGATACGTTGTCTTAAGTGCGCGCTGCTCTTCGTAGGAGCGGAATCCAGAGATGATCCGAATTGGTGTTCCTGTTGCATTGGATGCGGCAACCATTGCATTCAAAAAGGGTGCGACTTTTGCGTGAATCTCGATGATCCGTTTCTTCTCGACGAGCTCATCACTCGGGATTGTGGTAAGTGCAGCAGGTTTATAGTTCTCGTTCAGGAAATAGACCTTCGAATACTTTTTTAGTAATTCAGCATCGGTATTTTGGATCTTCTGTATTTCCGCAATCGTCTTTCCGATGATACTAACCTGTTCTTCAAAGCCTTGTGTCTTTCCTCGCTCATCTGCAAGTGAACGCGTAAGGTCGGCATTCTCTCCCTCAAGGAAAGTAATATAGGCATCTTTTTGTTTGATGCTATCTTCGAGTTGTTTTATGTTGCCCTGATATTCCACGGTTTGTTTTGCGCCAAGTCTGGAATTGGAGTCATTCTCCGCGTTCACGCGCGCAAGTTCGTTTGAGATCTGCTGATACTGATATCCAGCATATCCGAGTACGGCAAAAATCGCGAGTGAAAACAAGGAGATGAGGGTTTTCAATATGATGCTTTTCAAGAAACCTAGTATAACATATCGTCGCAGTGGGCTTGATGACGGTGACAAACATACAAGTGTGCTTTTCGTCTGCTGTGGATATACGGCGACGCACAGTATGGTATACTAGCAAAGCTAATTGTAACTCATTTGCAAAAATTTATGCGCCAATTTCGCCATAGTCTTCTCTTATTCATCGCTACATTCCTCGTCATACCGCTTTCGAGTTTCGCGGTAGCAGTCAAACCGGCGCAGGTCGAGCAAAAGATCGATCCTGGTACGACAAAGACATTCACGATGTCAGTCACCAATAATGACATGGCGCAGCAGGTCTACTATCCTGTTGTTCGTAATGTCACCGGTGTCAATGAGCAGAACCAGCCTTTGTTCGAGAAGGATGGATCAGGGGAACCGCACGATCTCTCACTTTGGCTCAAGTTTGACGATTCTCCTATTACCGTCGCTCCGGGGAAGACCGCATCACTCATAGTGACGGCAGATATTCCTAAGGATGCATCTCCAGGTTCACATATCGCAGGTTTCTTCTTTAGTGACAAGCCGATCACCCAAACAAATATTCTCGGCGCATCAGTTGGTTTCGACGTGGGCGCGATCATTCATTTCCAGGTCACGGGAGATTCTGTCACAAAGGCGAATATTCGACACTTTTCGACAGATCATTCAATTTACGGGAAGCCACCAGTCGATTTCTCTGTCGCTATCGAAAATGAGGGGAACACGCTCGTGCGTCCGATAGGCCTCATCGATATCACGAACATGATGGGACGTAAGGTTGCGAGTATCCCTGTAAATGATACTGGCGCTGGCGTTTTCCCAAAGACAACAAGAGAGTGGAAGGCTGCATGGTCACCAAATGAGATCGTTTTCGGTAAGTTCACTGCGCTTGTCGCCTTGGCGATAGAGACTGAGCAGGGGACAGAGACGCTCACGAGACAGGTTGAATTCTGGGTTCTGCCGACGAACATCATCTTGCCTACGTTCTTTGGATTTGGTGCATTCCTTCTCGTTTCATACATCCTCTTGCGTATCTATGTGCGCAGACAGATCGGTGCGGTGAAGAGAGGGAGGACAACGAATGCCGCAGAGGGATTGTCTGTCTTCACTTCTGTCCTGATAGGTATATTGCTCTCGATCATCATCGCATTCCTCGTCATCTTCTTCTATTTCGGTTGATCGATCGCTACTTCGTAAAACACTGACCCGGAGGTCAGTGTTTTATTTCGCTTCGCACATACTTTCTTCGTTACGAAAAAACTCCGTTCGCGGAGTTTTCATGTGCGATTCGCGTGGTGGAGATCGGTGACGTAGGGCCTGTGGGGGATGTGTAGTGTCGTCGGTGTTCCCATATCTATGATATCTCGAGCCTTCTTTTTATCGCTTGTCATATCCCTGTGATGGGCATAGGTATTCAGGCTTGCGAGAAGTAAGAGTGCGAAGGCGATGCTTCCAAGCAACATATTTCTCTGTGCAGTCGCTGCGGCTTCTTTTTCAAGACGTAATGTATCTTCTCTCTGGATGAGATCTTTTTCTTTGTTGTCGAGCTCTTGTGCACGTTGCTTGAGTGCGAGGGCAAGTGTATTGCTCGGACTCGGCGCAACGCCAGCGCCGACCTGAGAGACCGAGGCTACTTGTTCGGCTCCGATCACGCGGAGTTCTTTGGAGACAGGCACGAATACAAAAACAGCGAGCGTAGTGAACGCAAAAAGCGCGAGCAAGCTGTGATATGTGTGCTGCAGTCGCATGGCGACATTATACCATAATGTGATAAAATGAAACCATCACATGCGACGCACATGGCACACAACGTTCTTTTTGTTTGGCATGTTTTTGAGTATGCCGTTTTTTGTTGATGCTGCGCAACTGAAGCTCGCAACCGATGTTGTTTCGTCATCTGCTCCTGGGGTACCTGCGACACATGACATCACCTTCATTCCAACTAATCCAATACCTGCAGACGGTGAGATCTCAATTCGCTTCGATGCGAAAGGTCTTCCCTTTACATTCCCAGATGGCTTCGATTACACGAACGTCGATTTTGCTGTTGCGACATCGAGTGACTTTGTGCCTTATGTCCTCGAATCGGTTGCAGGTCCCGCGACGTCGACGGTAAGCTTGCTCCCGATGGGTGACGGTGACGTAAGGGTCCATCTTGCGAGCGACCCCGAGTTTGCTATCCCGAGTGGTGCGCGTGTGCGCGTGCGTATCGGCGCGGGAGCCGTAGCAAATGCGATCACAAATAGTGCCTCTGTGGGGCCACAGCGATATACGATCGCTACATTTGGTGCCGGTGGAAAGGTGATCGATATGGCGATCGGCCTCATCAATATCATGGATCCGATAGGAGTCGGTGCGATCGGACAGGGGATGGCCGCGGTCTTAAGTGATGGTTTGCCTACAGGGCTTTTGCCTGGAGGAACGAAGAAGGTCATGCTTTCATTTCAAACTGACTTGCCTGCATTTTGTCGCTATTCGATGACACCAAATGTGGCGTATGAGGACATGCCGATACTCCAGCGTTTTCTGTCTACGAATTTTTATCGTAATCAAAGTCTCATCGTCGACACTGTGGATGACACATCGTACGCCTATTACATACGCTGTTTCACAAAGTATGGCTTGACCGCGAATAATGTTGATTATCCGATCACATTCGATGTCGGTGTTGTACCGAAGGAGCATCGTTTGCCACCACCACCGCCAGGTACACAGGAGGGAGATCATACTGGAGGTGGTATCAGTTTGCCGCAAAGTGGAATGTATATATCAGGTAGAACATTCCCGGGGGCACAGGTAAGCATTCTCAAAGACGGACAGGAATTCAGGGTTCTTTCAGCGGACACGCAAGGTAATTTTAGTACCTCGGAGAATAATCTCGACCGTGGTACCTATGGATTTACGATCTCTGCTGTCGATGCGAATGGGCTTCGTTCGGCGACGTACAGTACGACGCTTTACATTTCTGCGCAGACGCAAAATAACATAGGTCCTGTATTTCTTTCCCCGACGATCACCGCACCTGCTCAGCGTATCGAACCAGGACAGCAAACGCTCGTCTCGGGTCTCGCGATACCGTCAGCGGCAGTTCAGGTTGTTGTGCTTACTGAGCAGGATCCATTACAGATGCCGCTTGTCATTGCAACGACAACAGCGAATTCAGCTGGTGCATGGTCACTCAATCTGCCAACTGACGGATTGCGAAAGGGGACATATAGTTTGCGTGCGCAATCGCTCATCAGTGGACAGGGTAATTCTCTTTTCTCGAATGCGTTTCTCCTCGGTGTTGGAGAGAAGCCGCAAGGAGACATGAGAAAACGCGCGGACATCAACGGTGATGGAAAGGTCAATCTCGCAGACCTTTCTATGTTGCTATTCAATTGGAAGAAATCATCTCCTACTGCAGATATCAATAACGATGGTATCGTAAATATGACAGACTTCTCGATCTTGCTTTCTGCATGGACGGGCTAGTGTGAAAATATGACTGAAGGCCACGGAGAGGGTGTATGCATGCATAAGCATTTCACATCTCTCTGTGGCTTTTTCATATCGTGCTCATTCGTATCGCTCATATCTACCCACCGTTTGCTTTAATGGATGCAATTACCTTGATGATAAAAATACTATATGTCAAAAAAATTCATCATTTGCATTTAGAAACTTTTGTTTCTCGAAAATGGCGTGAGGATTTGAAAAAATAATATTTGTATCCGTATCGAATATGTATTTGCAGATGGAATTACACACATGTTGTACACATCATACGACAGCAAATTACTTGCACCTATCACTCGTGAGCGGTACAATAGAGTCATCGTTAAACGTTGTTGGAAAACGTACAACCAAACCAATAAATTTATATGAGTTCTTTCTTACAGAAATTAAAAGGACGTGGTGTCGGAGTATCAGACACGCACGAGATCGAGTCGATCGAACACACGAAGACTGCTGCTCCTATCGGAGTCGCGCAGCTTCCTGTGGACGTCTGTCAGACCGATACCGAGATCACTATATTCGCGCAGGTCGCGGGTACGGATATTAAGGACCTCGATGTCTCTATCGAGGGCGATAATGATATTGTGACGATCCAGGGTGCTTCGATGCGTCCACAGGATCTCATACAGCATTCGGATAATGATGTGCGTATAAAGGTAGGTCGTCGACGCGATGAAGATGAGCAACTCGATTACGTCCTCGAAGAGTGTGTTTGGGGAAAGTTCTTCCGTCAGATCATTCTTCCTCAGGAAGTCGATGCTCAGGCTGCACAAGCAAAGATAAAGGATGGCGTGCTTGTTTTGCATCTCCCTTTGAAGGGTCAGCAGACGAATAAGTTGCGCATGAATATCACCAAGGTTGATTCAGAATAGTATCATGTTTTCTCGCGTACGTTTACAAATAGTCGCGGTCATCGCTGGCGCATTTCTCTATGCGCCAGCTTTGGCATTGCGTGCCGAAGCGGCCACCTATCAATTCGTACCACCCGCGGTTTCGACTGTCGTCGGAAAACCATTCACGGTTTCCGTCGATGTGACGAGTGATAAAGTTTACAACGCTGGCAGCGCGACAATAAAATTCGATCCTGCAGCATTGAGTGCCTCGAAGATCGTAAAGGATGGTTCAGCGTTTTCTATTTGGGCGGTTGAGCCAGCGATATCGGCGAGTCAAGGCACGGTGACTTTTGAGGGTGGACATACTGCGCCGATCTCTGGAGAAAAGAAGATCATCCAGGTCACGTTTACTGCAAAGAAAGAAGGTACGACAAGTATCACTGTAGATAAGGGATCGATTCTCGCGGGTGATGGCTCTGGTGCTGATATGTACCAGGCAGGGAGTGCGCTTAGTGTTAGTGTTGGGCCAGGCGGCTATGTTGATCCAGGTCCATCGGCACCTTCATCCTCTGATAATACTTCGAGCTCAGGCAGTAATGTTGCGTCTGACCTTCCTGAACTCCCGATCATCACGTCAACTACACATCCAAAAGAGGATGTCTATTACGGTGGGGACACCGCGAAGTTCTCTTGGGAGCTTCCGCTTGATGTCTCTGTCGTTCGACTCGAAGTCGATCAGTCGAGCACCACTATACCGAAGCAGTCATATGATCCCGCAATCGCAGAAAAGGAATTTAGGGATTTTAAGGATGGGGAGAATTATTTTCATATAAGATATAAGAATGCATCCGGTTGGGGTCCAACGGCGCACAGAAGGTTCCTTGTTGATCGTGTTCCCCCAAAGGAGTTCACAGTGACGGCAACAGTTCCCGAAAAGGAGAACAATGTTACACTCGCCTTTTCGACGACTGACGAACTTTCGGGTCTTGCAAACTATGAGATCGTTCTCGATGGGGGACAGGCTAAGAAGATCTCCCTCGCAGAGGTGCGCGATGGTAAGTATCCATTGCTCGCAGTCCCTAATGGTAGTCATAGCGTCAAGATCATCGCCTACGATGTTGGTGGAAATACCACCTCAGCGGAAACAGCATTCATGGTCAATGCACCAGTGAAGGCTGATGCACCCGCTGCAGATCAGCAGACGAATTCAGTTTGGCCGATGATCGGAATCGCCGCACTCTTTGCAGCAATTGGCGGTCTTATTGGTGTCATCTGGTATGAGCGTAATGCCTTTAGACAAGAGAAATTCCTTACCAAGCGAGAGGCTGATGAAGTACGTGACCGCATTGCATCAGTATTCTCTGCGTTGCGTGAGGAGGTTGATGAACAGTTGAATAGGCTGTATCAGAAACCGAATCCGTCAGCGGAGGATAGGGAGGTTACGCGCCGTATTCACGAGGCGATGGATCTCTCTGAAGAGCTTCTCGCAAAAGAGGCAGAGGACGTTCGCAAGATGCTCTCGCGATAAAAACAAGACGACTGATCGTCTTGTTTTTATTTTTTTGCGCATATGAGTGTAGTTGGTTCCGACTATTTCATGCATATGTTACTCACTTACATTTACTTCCTGTGGATATGGTGAATAGACAAATAAATATGGCTCAACTTAGCCATACTATAGAAATTTTTGTGCCATAAGGAAAGGCGCAAAAAATGGCTAAAAATGGTAAAATCAATGTAATGACCACGCCCTCTTGGAGGAAATGGTTTTCACACTGCACACGCACGGTCGCTTTTGCATTGCGTGGATTTTTTGCATTTATCCTGGAGGTGACTTCTTTCGTTTTATCTTTTTTTGCACATGCATTTTCTGAGACCTACAAGCGTCATGGGCGTACCCTGAAGCCCTTGATCCACGGATTCCTCGCAGTTGTGGAAAAACTACGTGCGTTTTTTGAGGCTTTGCGCGAAAATCTGGTTCTCGTTTTTCTCATTGAGGTTTTTACATATATCACAAAGCGCTCCTTTGCGTTTTATCGCAAGCATCGTCGCGTTACGGTACTTTCGGCATCCCTATTGATGGTTGTCTTCTTCGCAACGTCGATCTTCTTCTCCTATTCAGCGCGTGCGGAAAAAGAAGTGCATGCATATATTTCACCTTCCTTTGTCTCAGGAGAAGGTGTCGAAAATCCTACAGCGGCAGCAGTACAGGATCTCTCGATCGATGCGCGTGTTGCTGATTTCGATCTCAGCTACAGTGCTCGATTTGCATTTGGCTCATACGCAGTGACCGAGCGCGCACCGATGATCGATGCTTCAACGACACTCGATGCAACGTCATCCGCCGCATCGACTACTGCCGTCGATTCTGTATCGACATCGTCGCCAGCGATTGATGTAGTTTCAAGCACGAGCACTTCTACTGAGGCTTCTGCTGCAACGAGCAGCACATCATCTGCAGTTGATACTGCTGTTCCATCGGCTCCTGTCGTGACCGCGACATCGGCACCTTCGATCATCGACTCGATACAGACAGTGATTCACAATGTGCTCCCCGCAATCGTTCCCGCGCCAGAGTCCGATACGGTAAACGTCGCACCTGCTACGGCAACGATGCCAGAGGAGCCAGCAGCGCAATCTACTGTTACGCCTGCAGCAGATACGTCGACCACTACATCAGCATCTGCACGCATTGGTCATATACTTGCACGCTATTTCACTCCTCATACTGCGCTTGCTCAAGACGTGCCTTCTTCTAGCGGCGATCAGACACAAGCGACCACTGCTGCGGCCCCTGCGGAATCTTCTGCGCCAGCCGCAACATCTGATGGTGGGGCAGCTGCGCCTTCGAGCGCGACAGTATCAGCTCCAGTTCCTGCACCTGCTCCGTCAACCGTGGTCACAACGGAAGATGCAAGCGCAACGGCAGCTCCTGCTCCCGTAGAAAGTGTTTCCGCTCCTACTTCAAATGAAAGTTCGACTTCCGCGGCGGATGTTGGTACAGATGCGGGTTCTGTCGCTGATGGTGCAAGTCAGGTTGATACTCCTGATGATCGCGATCCATATAAGGTTGCTTCATGTACGCTTTTTGGAAAGCAGTGTCATCTTCTTGTCATGGAAGGCTTTGGTGTTGGACCAGAGCTTTCGAAATATCCTGTACGCAATGCACAGCTCATGGTTTCGATCGCAGGTCGGGCTGCGCCGCAAGATGATCCTGATCGAGTGATCTTCCGTGCTTATCGTAATGGTAAGTGGGTTTATCTTGGAGAGCAGCAAGTTACTGGAGAATTCGATAATAGTTCTCGTGGAGGATTCTTGACTTTCCCACTTGGTATAAGTTCTTGGTCTGAGCTCGCGAACATGACGATTTCCGTCGAATACGTTCGCGATGGAGAGGCTGATGCATCGGTACTTCTTGATGCAGCTTGGGTCGATGTTGGGTTTGCTGCGGATGAAGCGCCAGACGACCTCGCTTTGCTTTCACCTAACGTGAAGAGTGCTTTGCTCGCGCGTGATGCTGAGCGACGAATCAAGGAGCGCGATCATTTGAAACTTGAGGATGGGACGACGATCGACTTCAATGATCTTGTCGCAGAGACTCCAGGTGCAAAATTGCGTGTCGCGATGACAAAGGATCGTCATGCGGTACTTGGTAGTGGTGAGGATTATGTTTCCGTCACTAATGTTGGGAAGAACCCAGAACACGTGAGACTCTCGTTCCATTTTCCTGAAAATGGTGGGCGAGTGACCGATATCGCACAGTATTCCCATAACGTTCCGCACAAGGTGGTCGAAGCACGCACTGCACCGATCGCTTATGTGTGTTCTTCAGGTTGGGTTTCCGCAACGAGCTCGGATGTGCTTGCACAAACGAACGGCTACTCTTGTGCCGATTCGAATGAGACACATGTATGTGCATCATTGAGCGACGACAAGACGAGCTGTCTTTCTGAAGTGACCGCAGTTGGTCAACAGGAAGATACGGTCTATCGCAGGGATTTTGTGCCGGATGCCATCTATTCTGGTTCCTTTAGGGACGATCAGAATATTTTCGGGCGAGCGATGGATGCATTACTCTCGGAGATGCCGAGCGATATCCTTCCTACCTCGGTACATGAGGTGTCCTATACCAATCCATTCGACATCGAGCCGGGCGCTACACAGTATTTCCGTTTCAATTACGATACGCAACTGAATACCCGAGGCGATATCTATGTCGAGGCGGTTGCTGCAAGTGGCGCATATGGACTCGGTCATACCGAATTCGATGGATCATGGAACTGGCGTATGCCGATCGATGTCACACTGCCTTATGCGGAGAGTTCAAATGAGGTTGCTGTGCCGATAGCGCTCAATAAGATGCCGCTTGAGTTCTGGAACCACGTGAAGAACGACGGCTCTGACATTCGATTCTCCGATGAGGATGGATTGAATGAGTTGCCATATTGGATCGCTGATTTTGACATTCGTGACCACACCGGAATGATCTGGGTACGCATGCCGCAGAATGGTGGAATCATTCCGCGCATCTATGTTTATGCGGGAAATCCTGATGCCGAGGCTTCGAGTAAGCCATGGGCACCTTTCACGACTTCGGTTGTGACGCCACGTGCTGTGCTCATGAGCCCAGGCGGAGAGGAGGCTGATGTCACCATTACTGCACTCGCACCGCAGCTCCATGTGGTCGTTGATGGTCATGATGAACGTACACTGCTTTACGGTGAGACGGCGCTTTTTGAACATGTGGCAAACAATGCGGTCATTCGTGCGACCGGTCCTATTTCAGCGAAGGCACATTCTGTATTCGGACGTGCGGTAGCTGCACCTCTTGGCCTCTCAGGCCTCTCGGCGGTGCTTCCTGAATATACACGTAAACTCAATGCGATCTCTGGTACTTATGAGGGTACGACGGTCACCGCAGGGGAGCAGTCGATGGAACTTACTCCGGGCAATGTTTCGAGCATGGATATCGATGGAGAGCAGAAGGCAACATCGTCGGTACCTACATTGTTTGTTGCAGAAGATGCAGAGAAGGCGACACTCATCGCAGAAAACGGGAAGAGTATTCCTGAGCAGCTTGCCGCGAGTGCGGTGCTCGATCACAAGGAGCGCTCAGTGCGTGCGGCTTGTGAAGGTCATCATATATTTGGTGCTTACGATGCACGCGGAAGTTTGCTTGCAACGAGCACCTGTGGCGTGACCCTCAGTGGTCCGTTCGACGAGGGGACGCTTGTGCGTATGTTTAGAGATCAGGACGGCGGAACCGTTGGCGCGCGCTTCTTTGGCTCGAATGATGCCGATGGACAGATCGTTGCTCGTGACGTTGTTTCAAGGACTGCAGATGCATATGGTGTTCAAGCCGCTTTTGGTGAACCTGAATTCGTACTTCCTGGTGAGCATCGTCTCTTCGATAGACTTGGAGATAAGGAAGTCGCGCACGTGAATCGTTTCTTGAGCGCGAAGAGAGAATTCTCTGCAGAAGAGGTGCCAACATTCAAATTCCAGTATAAGCCACAGAGCAATTCTTTCCTACAGTCGTTACGAAAGTTTGTTGGGATGCCTGCATTCAGTGTGGACAATGTTGTCGTCGAGCAGTCGGGTAAACCGCTCGATATCGAGACAAGCGTGGAGTATGGCACGAACAATGAATGGACAGTACGTTTCGCGAAGGACGCGCGCATGCGCATCACTCCTGGAAAGTTGACCTTGCGCATGCAGATTCATGAAGGCTCATCAACTTATGAGGATTCGTATGATTTCTATTGGGCGCTCCTTGCGGTGAACTTCAATAAGGCAACCTATGAACAAGGTGAGACTGCGCAGATCACCATGGGTGCACTTTCGGATACAGGAAATACGATCTGTGATGCGCGCTTAAAGCTCTTTGTGACGACTCCTGCAAGTACGACCATCGAAGTGCCCGTTACGGCTTCTAATGATTGTAATGGTAACAACATCACCGATGTTCCTGATTACACCGCAAGCTACACTCCTGTCGATGCGGGTAAATACATGGTGCGCCTTGTCCGTCTTGATGACGCAGAAAACATCCTCGCAGATGTTCGTGATACGTTCTCTGTTGTTCCACACATGACCTATGTGATCGAACGCTCAGGACCGACACGTATCAACCCGACCGCTTTGTATAATATGACGTTGCGCGTATTCTCGCGCGAGCCTTACAAGGGAAAGATCTCCGATCTCATTCCTGGTGATTTTGACGTCGTTGAGCGCGGTGGAGGGACGCTCGATTGGACAGATGAGACGCACGCAGTGAAGCGCATTAGTTGGGATGTCGACATGAATCCTGGTGAGGTGTATCAGTTCACCTATCGTTTTGATGCACCGGATATCTCGCCGTACATGTTCTTCCTTGGTCCTGCGACGATAGGTGATGGAGCGAATGCATATACCGAACCGCGCACATGGCAGGTCGCATCTGATGCGGCAGGGAAGATGATCATCTATTGGACTGACGGCATGAGTATTCCTGCGGGGTGGGATCTCGTTTCCTCTTCGACTGGGCCGTTCTTTGATCGTTGGGCGATGGGTTCGTCGACGTATGGTATTACCGGTGGTGCGACAACGCATACGCATACGTTTACTACATCTGTGAGCTCGGCGGTTTATACGACTGCAGTTCCTGCTGCAGGTACGACGAACTTCCTCTCCTATAAGGATCATACGCATGCATTCACGCCGACTTTCGGTGACGGAAGTAATCTCCCTCCATCACTCTCACTGCGCGTCCTTCGATCGCAGACTGCCGGTGAAGTGAATCTGCCTGCAGGTGCAGCAGTCCTCTTCGAATCCATCCCAAGTTCAGGGTGGAATGCTTTGACGAGCATGGAAGGGAACTATCCATACGGAGAGAACTCAGTCGGTATGGCAACGGGCTCTCCAACGCATGCACATTCGGTCTCGGGAACGCTAGGTGCGCCGACCGGTGGTCCGACGTATGCTCGTCGAACGAGTGGAACATATCCATATGTATCGACGGTTACACATACACACACGCTCATCAGCACGACGACACCACCGCTTTCAAATGACCCACCATATGTGACCTATCGTTTGGCACAATCAACTGCCGCGGGTCCTGTTCCTAATGATGCTATCACGATGTGGGACGCCGATCCTGCTGCAGGATGGATCAATCTTTCATCAGATGGCGGAGTGCTTAGCAATCGATTCGTAAAAATTGCTGCAGCTGCAGGGGCGACGGGTGGACATGCTTCACACGACCATCCTGATCTTCTTGGTTTGCCTACAAATGCTGGAGTGGGAAGTGCACGCGCGACGGTCACCTCTGGCTCGTTGTTCGGAGCGGATCCAAACCACACCCATACGGTCGACCTTGCATCCTTCTCGACAACCTCAAATCTTCCACCGTTCATCACGGTCGTTTTCGCAAAACGTTCAGTCGGTATTCCGATGTTTTCGCAGACGGATTATCGATTCTATGATAACGTCAATGACTTAACGCCAGTCGATCCATGGCCAGCAGGAGCGGTTGATGTCACTGAAGACATGCCCGTCGCGGATGCGACCTATCGTTTCCGTCCGGGAAGTGTATTTCGTGTGCGTATGGGTATGCATGTTGAGAATGCTACCTCGACCGCGGGTCTTTTCCCGCTCAAACTGCAGTATGCAGCAGATAATAATTGTGCCTCAGCACTCAATTGGAACGATGTTGGTGCTCCAGGAAGTGGTGCGCCGCTTATGGGTTATGACAACACGCTCGTTAATGAGGGCGCTGCACTACCATCCGCCCTGCTTTCGACGACGACTCCTGGACGCGAGCAGGCATATCGTGAATCAAGCGGCTCGGTGAACTTCGTCAATACGACGGGTATTGGCGAGAACGCAGAGTGGGACTGGTCACTTGAAGCAGGTACCACACTGGCCTCGTCGACGCAGTACTGTCTGCGTATGGTGGAGGATAGTGGAAAGATCCTTGGGGCATATCAGAATTTTCCGAGCTTCATCACAAATAATGCTCCGTTTGCGCCGGACCTCAAAACACCGTTCAATCATGAAAAGATTTCGACAACTACGCCAACATTCACATTCTCTGCCGCAGACGACGAGTCGAATACTGAGCACTACGAGGTGCAGATAGACACCGATCCTAATTTTGGTGCGCCTTTTGTAGACCTTTCGACGACCAATGCCGCATCGAATTTCCTCAATGTGAACAATCCGACGAATAAGGCACCATATACCTCGGGGGATACGGTACAATTCACTGTTCCGCAAGCGAAGGCGCTTACGAATAATACGACCTATTGGTGGCGTGTGCGTGCGAAGGATCCGACAGGAAGCACACAGTACAGTGATTGGTCTATAGCAAAGGCAATTACAGTGGACACCTCGCTCAATGTTTCGGCGTGGTTCCAAACGACCGATGCGCAGTTCGCGCAAGATGTGTCAACGGGATTGACTGTGACCGGAAATGCAGTAAGGCTCGCATCGACTTCAACCTCAGGTACGATCGTCTCTCCGGAGCTCATCTTTAGTGAGGGGACGATGGGTACTGTTTGGGGAAGTCTCGAGTTTACGAAGGATGCAGGCGGGGGAATCACATTCCAGATCGAATATAAGGATTTGAGCGGTACATGGTCGCTCGTTCCCGACAGTTTGATCCCAGGGAATTCGACGGGTCTTTCAGTGACAACGTCACTGAAAGCACTTGATCCACAACTATATCCATCGTTGCGCGTTCGTGCGAACTTCACAAATACCGCAACCCCAGTCCTCAGTGATTGGACGATAAAGTGGGCGTATAAGACGCTTGCTCCGACGATCACGAGTCCATTCAGTCATGCAAGCGTGGCATCATCAACGCCGTTTGTCTTTTCTGCTATCGATCCGCAATCATATCCGATTCGTTATTGGTTCTCCTATTCTACGGATCCGACTTTCGCTGCATCAACGACATGTTATAGCGATACGCAGACACCGACGGCACCTGCGTGTGGTACATTCACCGATATGACCAGTGGTGGTACTGCTCCGTTTGCGTCGGGTCATACCATCAAGTTCGTGCCGAGTGCGCCGCTTACGAGCGGAACGACATATTACTACCGTATCGCTGCATATGGTGTTGGTGGTGGTGCCTGGTCCTTCTGGTCTGATACACGCGCAGTGACCGCACAGGCGGCAGCCCCAGCATATACGACGTGGTTTCAGACGATGGCAGGACAATTCAAGATGGATACACTCTCGGGTGTTTATGCGAACACAAGCAATAGTGTCGCTGTTGCAACGACCAGTGATCGTGTGCTCATGGTCTATGGAAGTGGCAGTAATCCAAATCCAAAGTATCGCTTCTACGAGGCAGGCGCACTTGGCGCTGAGGGTAATGCACTTTCGATCAACTCGACCGTGCTTTGGTCTGTCGCAAAGGCTTCGCCCGCATATGATCAATTCATTTTAGGTACGATGGGCGCTGATCGTGCGATGAGTTTCCAGGTCTTCGAGAATGATATATGGTCGCGTATGCTCACAATGCCTGCATCGGGTCCTTCGGCAACGAGAAAGAGTTTCGATGTTGCGTATGAGGCACTTAGTGGCCGTGCAGTCGCGGTCGCATGTAACGGTATGGATGCGTCGTACGCGGTCTTTGATGGTTCGACATGGGGGGCGGTGCAGTCGCTCAACCTCCCATTCACGACAAACTGTGAGCTTGTGAAATTGGCATCGAATCCCATCCAGAATCAGATCCTCGCGCTCTTCCGAAATACCGGTTCTTCATTTACCGCTGAGGAGTGGGATGGTACACAATGGGTTGCGTCACGCGAGTTTACCTTCAGCGCAAGTGCTGGAGTCGTTGAGCCTGCACATGATGCAATGGATATCGAATTCGAGCGCACAAGCGGCAGGGCAGTTGCAATCGTCGGCGCAAATACGACAAGGGGATTCCGCTATAGAATTTGGGGTGGCTCGAATTGGTCTGGAGCAGAAGCTGCTTATACAAACTTGGGCGGTGGTGCGACGATTGCCAAACTCGCATGGGGAAAGCTTGTGCGCGATCCCGCAAGCAATGATCTTGAGCTCTGTACAAACTCCCAGTATTCCGCAACTGATGATGGTGCATATACCGATTATGTCCGTTTTACCAACACTGCACCGGTGAGTGTCGCTCCCGGTGAGTATTGGCCATATTCGCGTCATGCACAATCCAATAGCTGTATCTATGAGACGAAACCTGGACGTACTGGGCGCCTCATGGTCGTCGCCGACGAGTCTTGGGCGATAGCAGATGGAAGTGCAACAAATAATCATACAATTTGGGATGCTCGAAATGTCGCTGCGGGAACATGGCAGTCAGGTTCAACAAGCAATACAAATAAGCTCTGGACATGGTCAGGAACGACCTACCAGTGGGGTGGAGTAGAGGCTTGGACGACAAAGCTCGCACGAGCCTCAGCCTCTGGCGATGTGCTCGCGATGATCCTTTCACGCTCGCCGAGCCTACGCTATATGTTCTCGATATGGAATGGGTCGGCATGGACGACGCCGCAAAATATCGCCACACCATCTGTTTCGACGAAACCGTACGGTGCGCCATTTGACCTTGCAACGCAGGAGGGTCTTTCGACGGGCCGTATCTACTCTTCGCCGATCAACTTTGCAGACGGTCAAGCGCCTGCATGGCGTCAGGCACGCTTCAATACGAGTATTCCTGGAGGTTCGACCGCACTCGTTTCACTCGAGTATCTCGATCCGACAGGGAATTGGACGCGTATTCCTGATAACGATCTTCCGGGCAACAGCGTTGGGACATCGACGAGTCCGATCGATCTTTCGGGCTTGAATGTCGGAACATATACAACGATCAGGTTGCGTGCGGACCTCGCATGTAATGGGCTGACGAATTGTCCAACACTCAATGATTGGACCGTCGATTGGGCACAGGGTCTTGCAGTGGGCGGTATCGCTCGTGACCACGATCGTACAACTGTGCTCACGTCAGGAACGGTGAGCGTCGCGGTAAATGGAGTGCCGAGCGCACAGACGGGAAGCATTGATGCGACGGGGCATTGGACTATTCCGAGCGTCTCATACCGTAATGGAGACGTCGTGACTGCTTGGATCAATAATCCTGGTGCGGCAAATCGCGCCGTCGCGGTCGCGAAATTCATGGGTGCGGGTAGTCTCTCGAATATGGAACTTTCCAGACGCTGGCTTACGCTCGGTGACCTCACACAGACTGGAGAAACGATATCGAACGCAGATCTCGGGCTCATCGATTATCGTAATGAGACGAGCGGCGCAACGAGTACAAGTATCTTCCATAATGTTGATGCGTCGGGGAATCTGACGTTGTGTGCAAGTACGCTACTTCCATGTCCTGATGCTTCGCTTGCCGTGCTCTCGGGCACGACATGGCGTCCACAGTCGACAGGAAGTGTCACGAATACGATGTATGCTCACGTGATCGAAGGAGAGACGAATGCAGATGCAAACATCATCAAGATCTCTGGGGATTGGCGTAACTCTGGCATATTTACTCCCGGTACAGGACGCACCGTCTTCAATGCGACATCGAGCGTGCATACGATAGATAATACTGGTGCTTCGCAGTATAAATTCAATGATGTCACCTTTGGCGAGAGTGCGACGACAGCAACCTGGCAGACGACGACGCCGCTCTATCTCAATGGTAGTCTCGCGATAAATTATGGAACACTCTCGCCTGGAGCGCAGCCACTATCAATAGAGAGCAGTCTCTCGATTGGTGCAAATGGTAAGTTCACTAAGGGTACAGCGACGACGACATTCCTTGGTGTGCCCGTTGCGACATGGTCTGATCTTTCCTCAGGAGGACAGGATCTCGGTAACATACTCATCGACGGATCTCCTAAGTCACTGAGCTTAAGTTCGGGGGTTCATGCGACAAACGTCACTATTGCATCTGGGGACACACTCTTCTTTGGAGTGAATACGTTATCATTGTCGGGAAGTTTCGAAAATGATGGTACGGTAAATGGTGGAACAGGAAAGTTGCTCATGGCGCCAGTCGCGGCTGCAACGATCAAGCAGGGAAGTGCGGTGCTCAATAACGTCACCCTGCAGAGTGGTTCGGTGAGCTGGGTGGATACTTCCGCAACAACTTCAGGAGATGTGCTCGTTTCAGGCGGAGCGCACACCTTACCGGTGAATACGCTTACCGTTGGTGGTGGATTCACTCAAACCGGTGGTACATTCACGGCATCGAATCAGACGATCTTGAATGGTACATCTGCAAACAAGCAGATGAGCGCGATTTCAAGCTTCAAGGCGCTTTCCTTCACGGGAACAGGTTCTTGGAACTTTATTTCGAGTGCGACGACGACGGGAGAACTCGTGATCTCTGGTGGTGCGGTCACATTACCATCGGGAACACTCACTGTCGGTGGAAACTTCAGTAACACTGCAAACATCGTACACAATGGCGGAACGCTCTTCATGAATGGTGGTACGCAGACGATCGCTCTCGGTGGTAAGACCATCGGAGGAGTGACTGCTGGCGGTACGAATCTGACGTTTGTCGACACTAATGTAATTGCGGCGGGTTCGATCATCGTGAATGCGGGTTCGACGTTGAATTTCCCAACGAACGGATCATTGACCGTTGGAGGATCATTCATTAATAATGGCACGGCGAATGCGAATGCGTCGCTCTTGTCGATGAATCGCGCCTCTGGTGCAGCAACACTCTCAGCGGGGACAACGGTGCTCTCCGGCCTCGGTATCGCCGGTGGTGGAAACTTCACCATCGTTGGTAATACACGCGTCAGCGCAACAACGACGATCGGTACCGTGGGATCATTTACGATGCAGACTGGAAACGAATTGCGCGTCGATGGATTCTTTACGAATGCTGCAGCGAATGTAAACACGACATGGACTGGCTCGACGTTGCGTCTCACCTCTGGTGCGACGATGTCGATCAATACGAAGAATACAGGTGATGATGATTATGGTGCGATCATTCTCGACAATGGTACGCAGTTGCGCATGTGGAATTCGACAGCAACAAGTGTTACGACGAATGCGGGGAGTTCGCTCTATGGACAGAATTGGGGCGCAGTGAGTGGTGCGTTGCGTATCTACGGTACATACTCACAAAACTCAGGATCCGCATATTGGAATAATGGAACCGATTTCGATGGTACGCTATTGTCGACACCAAGACCGGTAGCGGTAGCGATCGCTGGTGGCTCGACGCTTAACTTTGTGCCGAATACAGCACTCGAGATCGTTGGCGCTCCGTCTGCGACGACAACAGTGAGTGCGCTTTCGGGGACGTATGCAGTCAATCTCGCGACAAGCACACTCTCAGCGCAGTATGCAACGCTTTCGAATCTTGGCATCGCGGGAATATCGATCACTGGTTCGTCTACATTGGCGGCTTTCGATGATGTTGATATTAGTGCGGGAGTCAACTCGGGATACGCGATGACACTCACGAAAGAGGTCATCGACGCAAATGCGGGCAAACAGTATGCGCATGATATGTGGAGAAGCGGTGGATTTACCGGTACGAAGAACGTGCGCGTGACGAGTGCATCGACGAATTACATCCGATTTAAGCAGCATGGAGGGAATATCGCTGGCGAGAACTTCGATAACGATCCATCAGGAGATCCAGGTGAGGTCCGTTGGGACGACTCGAGCTATATCATCAGTGTCTCTGGTACGGTTTACGATAAAAACCTCCTTCCAATGGGCGCTACGGTCTGCGACGGTGTCACTGCGGTGGTACGAGTCCAGGTAACAGGAGGTGGGGCGTTCGGAGGCACATGTGGTGCAGGTGGAAACTTCACAGTGAATGGTGTGACCTTCTCTGGCGAGACAACGATGTCTATATATTTGAAGGGTAATCCGAATGCGAAGGCAGTCACGGTCACGCGAGGTGCGTCGGTAAACCTTTCGGGTATAGCGCTTTATCAGGATCGTGTCATATTACGCCACGAAGATACGCTGGCGATGACGAATGCGGCACTTGCTGGATTCGATGCAGATAATGATCCAGATATGCTCTTCACCTCAAATAGTGGAACATTGAACATTCCATCAAATGATGAGCTCTGGATTTGGGCAGGAAAGACATTCACCCCAGGCGGAAATGTGACGACAGGAACTGGTGGTACTGGTGTGTATGGTGGTGCATTGCATATCGATAATGGAGCAACACTGAATGCGCAGAGTACTGAACTCTTCAGCATTGGCGGGCGTTTACAGGCGGATTCCGGAGCAGTATTCAATACGGCCTCATCGACTGTACAGCTCACGGCAACCGATGCGCGCACGATCGCGGGAGTGAACCCATTCACATTCTGGAATTTGAGTTTTACTGGTACGGGGTCATGGTCGCTCGCTTCTGATATTGCTGTTGCGAATACCTTCGATCTCGCATCAGGAACGCTTCTCGGCACAGGAAATATCACTACGCAGAATGGAGCGACCGGAGCCGGTGCGCTCGCGATGACTGGTGGTACATTTGCTTTGCCGAACGGTGGAAGTTGGGGAGGTCCGAATCCTTGGACCGCATTCAACCTCACGCTCGGTGATGGTACGACGAACAGTACAACCACGAAGAGTGGTGTTGGTACAACGACGGTTGCGGGAGTACTCACGGTCAGCATGAATCATGATCTTGATCTTGCGACACATCCACTCACGCTCACCGCAACGGGCACTCCGCTCGTTGTGAATGGAACGATCGATACAACCGGTAGTACGGTTACTTATGCAAGTGCGGGGGCAACAAATGTGACGAATATCGTCTATAACGGCCTCACGTTCCTTGGCTCAGGAACATACACACTTCCAAGTCTTGCGCTCGTCGTGAAGGGAAACTTCACTGTTGGTGACGGAATAACGACTCCTACGGTGACTGGGCTTTCAGGAGATCCACTCCTTTCCATTCTTGGTGATGTGTCGATCGCGTCAGGAGCAACCTACATTGCATCCGATGCAGCGACGACGACCGTGAAGGGGAATTGGACGAATGCAGGAACCTTTACGAACTCGCTTGGACTTGTGCAGTTCATCGGTTCTGGGGTGAAGACGATCGCAGCGGGTAATTCAGCGTTCGGAAGAGTCGACTTCAACGATCCACTCGGAAGTTGGACTCTCACGGGGAATACAACCGCTTCGGTAGTGTCGCTCTCAGATGTTTCAAGCTGGACGCTTGCTTCAGGAAAGACGCTCGAGATCGATAATGCATTTCTTAATCTTGTGGGTAGTGCAAAGACAACATGGACTGGTTCAACATTGTATTTGAATACAGGAAATCGCGTTGCACTCAACACGAAGACGAGCGGAGCGGATGTGTATAACATCTTGAAGCTCGGCGTGAATACGGAAGCAGTGATGTGGAATTCATCATCAACGCAGATGGTGACGGCCGCGGGAAGTGGTGTGCTCTCGATGAATCATGCAGGGGTAAATGGAGATCTCTATATCTTCGGTGACTATAAGAATTCGAGCGCACCAGAATATTGGGATTATACGAAGGACTTCGATGGCGAAACACTTGGAACACCACGTGCTGCAAGAGTACGATTCGCTTCGGGTGCAACAGCAACCTATTCGGGTACGAGCATCCTCGAGATGGTCGGTGATCCGTCTGCGACAACGACGGTGCGAGCACTTTCAGGAACATATGGGCTCACGATAGGTGGTGCAACGACATCGATGCAGTATCTCGATATCTCAGATGCGAATACAACTGGCGTATCGCTCACTGGATCAGTGAAGGTCGCTGGAATGAATGATGTGGTCTTCCGAAATCCAAGCGGCACAGGGTCAATGATGACGGTCGCGGGTTCGGTGATATCTGCAAACCCAGTGAAGATCATGTATCGCCTTGGCTTCATCGCCTCGGGTGGAAATAACGTTACTGCAACCGGTACAACTGCTTCTGCGTGGCGATTCGTTAATCACTATGGTGGTCGCGATGGAGAGGCTTATGATAATGATCCCGCAGGCAATCCTGGTTACCTCATTTGGGATGATTCGACTGCACAATTCACGCTCTCTGGGCACTTCTATAAGAGTGATGGAGTCACGGTATCTTCTGCATGTAATGGGGTCAGTCAAAATGTTGTCTTGAGAGTCATAAACGCGTCAACTACGGTGGCGACCGCATGTAGTGCAGCGGATGGAAGCTTCAGTATTCCGAACATTCTTCCAGCAGGTAATGATGTGCTCGCAGTGTTTGCAACATCGACAAGTGGCGTGAAGGCGGTGACCTATACTTATGATCCGCTGACGAACATTGCCGATTACGATCTCTATGAGAATACGGTCATTGTTCGAAATGAACAGTCGAATCCGATCACTAATGCTTTGATCGATGGATTCGATAAGGATCAGTCGTCAAATATTCCTGCACGCGTCGTGTCGAATGCACTCACGCTCGATACAAACACAAAGCTTCTCGTATGGGATGCGAAGTCGTTTGCTCCAGGTGGAAACGTCTCGATCCCTGGAAATACGAATACGTCATCTATAGAGGGCGATCTTGAATTGCGTCCAGGCTCGACGTGGACTACAAATGGAGCAGACGTGTATACAATAGGAGGCGATCTTTCTATTGGTGCAGGGGCTCATGTCGCAGGTACCTCAGGTGACTTTACCTTCACTTCTGCTGTAGCTGGTCGATCGATCACATCAGCGTCTCCGTCGACCATGACCAATCTCACCTTCAATGGTGCGGGGTCGTGGACGATGTCGGGAATCGCGACGACTACTGGTGATGTGACCATTACGACAGGTACGGTGACATTGCCATCTTCATCGCTCGCGATCGGAGGTTCATTCCTCAATTCGGGTACGTTCAGTGCAAATGGTGGTGCTGTCTATATGACTGCGACGAGTACGGGGAGGCAGATAAGAACGAGCGGTAGCGCGTTCAAGGATCTCACTTTCCTTGGCACTGGCGCATGGAGCTTCCTCGATAATGCGACGACAACAGGGAACTTCACTATCGCATCAGGTACACCAACATTGCCTGCAGGTGCACTCGCGGTTGGGGGTGACTTCCAGAATATCGGTGGTGGATTCAATGCAAACGGTGGAACGCTCTCTCTGAGCGGATCAGGCACGCGACTTCTTGTTCCGGGTGGTTCGACATTCGCAAACCTGAGAATCGCAAATGGAGACTTCTCAACTAATGTTGCGAATGCAACAACGACGGGGGATGTGTACATCGATTCCGGAAGCCTCGCGCTTCCAACAGAGGTATTCTCCGTCGGAGGAACATTCAAGAACATCGCAGGTGCATTCAGTGCGGGTGCATCTTCTACTGTACGAATGACTGCGACGACGACCGGTAAACTGATCAATCCTGGCAATTCCACATTCACTAATCTCATTATCGATGGAGCTGGTGGTGGCTTCACTATTGAAGCCAATGCGACGACGACAAAGTCGATGACGATCAAGACTGCGGCAGCGTTCGTGCAGTCACCATCGACGCGACTCGTCGTGCAAGACCTCTTTACAAATAATGTGGGCGGTACGTGGACAGGAAGTACGTTGCGTCTTGAAAAGACTGGTGTCTCATCGATAAATACGAAATCAGCTTCGGCATCGAGCTATAGCACTATCGACCTTGGTCCGAGCGCACAGGTATCTGTCTGGAACGCGTCATCGACGAGTGTTTCGACGGGGTCTGGTGCTGCATTGTACGCGCAGAACTACGCGAATGTAAATGGCGCACTGCAGATCTATGGTCAATACGTGAGAAATACTGGTGCGGACTATTGGTCAGCAACCACGAATTTCGACGGAACGCCGATCGCATCACGAACGGTGAATGTACGCTTCGCTCCAGGAAGTTCTGGAACGTGGAATACGGGCACTGAACTCCATATCGTTGGTACGTCCGTGGCGACGACATCTGTTCAGTCGATTTCAGGTAATTATGACCTCACTGTTTCCGATGGAACGTTTGAGGGCCGATACCTAAAGGTGCGCAATACGACCGGTAATGGTATCCAGCTTCTTGGAAATACGCATATACTCGCACTCGACGATGCGGATCTCGCAACAGGTGTCGACACGGGTAATATCCTATCGATCGATGGTGCAACCGTCGACATGAATGCAGGTGCGATCCTCTCGAATGATATGTTCGCGCTTGGTGTGGGGCATACAAGTGGTGTCAACGCATACCTTAACGGTACGAGCACAAACGCACTTAACTTCATGAGTGCGACGGGAAACCTCGCTGGTGAGGCGTTTGATAACGACGGTGGAGGTGACTGCGGTGCGTTCCGATGGGATGATTCATCATGTCAGTTCGTCGATCAACGTTATTATAGGTGGAGGCATGATGATGGAACAGAAGCAGTGCCCGATAGTGAATGGTTTGGTGGTGCGACATCAAGCTGGCCATACCGCGAGCGTGTCAGTATCACGAACAACACAAGTTCGGCTGCATCAAATGTCGCGGTTCTTGTGAAGTTGCCGTATCACTCACAGATGCAGGCAGATTATCGTGATATACGATTTACTGCAGCTGATGGCGTGACGAGTATTCCTTTTTGGATAGATACCTATACGACCGCCGAAGCGAATGTCTGGGTCAAGGTACCTACGATCACAGCGAATGCGGCAAGTGATATCTACGTCTACTATGGCAATTCGGCAGCCACCGCGGCATCCAATGGTGCGAATGTGTTCACCTACTTCTTCGATGGCGAATCAGGTCTTACGGGAATGAGCGGTGATACTGGCGCGTTTAAGACTGTGGACATGGCGTCACGCTCACCACTAGAACAGCTCGGACTGAAGTACCTCCGTGCGATGACCGATACAGGTCAGACGCTCGGTATGGCAAACCTCTCTGCGGGCGTATCGCGAGGTTCTGTCGTGGGCACAGGGGTCACGATAAGAGAGAATCTCTATATCGATGGAACATCGAACGACGATACATGTCTCACATTTGGAGCGAACTCGACGAGTGGCTCGAACTGGGGATTCTGTGTCTCGCCACAACAGGCTGCAAAGAATGTACGCCTCGTGAAGGATGCGACGAAGGATGGATATATACCGAATGCGTCTGCGGAGGTGTCCTCACAGGACATTACGCTTTCGACCGCAGGTTGGTATAGTGCGCGCATCGATTGGGAGGCGATAGGCAAGATCACCGCATGGCTCTATGATCCGAATGGGAATCAAGTGGCAAACATCTCTGCGACGGATAGTTACAATCCGGGTTCAGGTATAGGTTTCTCCTATTGGTACCAGCATGGTGGATGGGACAATGTGACCGCAACGCCGCTCGTAAAGGGCACGCCAACAGTTACGGTCCTCTCGCCACAGCAGCATGGAGGTGCATCGTGGATCACTCCAGAGAATACGGCATATGGTACTGCATCTCTTGGAGAGAAGGTCCGCCTGCGCTTCAGTATCAGGAATACGGGAACGCCACTCACCAATCAGCAGCTTGAACTTGATTATGCGATCAAGGGTGCTGCGCCGAACTGTGAGTCGGTGGCTGACGTAAATTACACACCAGTACTCCCGGCAAGTTCATGTGCGACACAGGATGTGTGTATGTCGACGTCGACATACTTCATGGATGGAGATCCGACGACACCGTTACTCTCTACTCCGAAAGGTCTTGATTTCGTCACTGGACGCATCGTCGAGGATCCGTCGAATAAGACGACTGGTCTCGACATCAACCAGAACTTCTTCACTGAGGTTGAGTATGCTCTGCAGATCACTCCGAATGCTATTCAGCCTTCATACTGTTTCCGTGTCTCAGACAACGGAAATCGTCTCGTTTCATATACGAAGGTCGCAGAGGCATCCGTCTCACATCCTCCGAAGATTTCGAACTGGAATTGGACTACTCCGACATTGTCACTTATCAATGAAGGAGGAACGACGACCGTCATGGCGACGGGAACAGTGACCGATTACAGTGGCTATACGGATATCTCTCCAGTTGCGACAGGAACGATCTTCCGCAAGAGTCTCGGTGAATCTTGTATGGCGAATGACAACAATTGTTATACCGGAGGGAAGACGCAGTGTTCATTGAGTGATTGTGCGGGCATCTCGTGTACGCTCACGTGTACGGCTGACCTTCAGTATTTCGCTGAGCCTACGGATATCGGTGCTTATGCAGGCGATATGTGGACTGCAGCAGTACATGTGCATAACATGGCAGATGTCTACGACAATGCAACTGCGGATGCGACACTTAATACGCTGAAAGCACTCGCATTTACTACGGGGGACGTTGATTTCGGAAGTCTCGATATCGGCAGTACGACCCCAGCATATGCGAATCCGACAGCGACGTTGCAGAATACGGGTAATGCGCAATTTGGTCTCGATATTGCGGGAACCGACCTCACAACGACAGGAAGTACGATTCCTGTTGATAATGAGAAGGTTGCAACATCGACATTCGATTACTCATCTTGTACGCTCTGTACGACGCTCTCGACAAGCACAACACCACTCAGTTTGACGTTCCCGAAGCCAGTTTCGACAACACCAGTGGTCAATAATCTCTATTTCGGACTTTATATCCCATTTGGTACGAAACCACTTACGCATAACGGCTTCATTAGTGTTTCTGCAAACTGATGTATAGAAAACCCACCATGATATGGTGGGTTTTCGTTTTTTAAATCCCAGTGCCTGTTTTCACTTCAAGTCCACGCTTGTGCAGTTGATCGAGGGTTGCGTATATCTCGTTCTCACGTACATCGCGATGGTCAAAGAGGGAGGTATTTGCAGCGCTTTGAGGTATGATGTCACTGATGCATATGCCCGTTGTGCGCACACGTTCACCTTTTTTGATCAACCGCGTAAAGAGTCTCTCAAAATGGTCGATATAGGTTCCTGGTGTGTTTGCGTGTTGTGGAAGTACACACGTTTCACTACGCAACTCCTGAGCACTGTTTTTGATGTGAATGGTAAATGTACGTCCTACTGCTTCGTGTTTTCGTAGGCGCGCACAGACATGCTCGATATGGCGAATGAATTCCTTGTGTATGAATGTACGGTCTGTGGTGGCAGGGAATGAGAGTGACGAGATCATTGACTGCTGTAGTGCCCCCTCTTTGTTTATCGGGTGCACTATCGTCCCGCGCAATTCCTTTTGGATGTCGATGATCGGACTTGCAAAGTGTGCGAGTATTTCGACCGGAGCGTCGCGTAATTCAAGTGCAGTAAGAATACCACGCGCACGTAACTTGATCGCGGTGCGCCTGCCGATACCCCATACTTTCTCTATCGGAACCTCAGAGAGGATAGGGGAGAGTTCTTTGTCGGTCATCGCGACGCGAAATCCGTTCGGCTTGCTTGATGTAGAGACGAGCTTTGCAAGGGTTTTCGTTGGAGCAATGCCAAATGATATAGGTATTCCAAGTTGTATAAACGTGCGCTCCTTGATCTCCTTGCCGATGATCTCTGGGCTGGAACGACGTTTTTCTATGGCCTCAGTGATATCCGCAAAAGATTCGTCTATGGAATATTTCTCAATGGCGTCAGTCGTCTGCTCGATAAGGCTATGCATACGTCTCGATACCTGAGCGAAGAGCTTATAGTCTCCAGAGAGTATGACTGCTTCGGGGAAGCGCGCTCTCACCTCGAAGATAGGCATTCCTCGAGCAAGCCCGATCGCCTTCGCTTCTATCGAAAGCGCGGTCACCATGCCGCGCTCTGCGCCAACAACGAGCGGTTTGCCGCGTAGGCTTGGGTACTTTGCGATGAGGCAGGAGGCGAAGAAGTTATCGCCATCGCCGTGGAGGATATAACGAGTCATGAGTTTAAGTCATGAGTCATGAGAGTGATAACTTATTCAATATCTTTTGTATCTCATGAATTTTCTCTAGTAAAGGCGAGCTTTGCGCTTCCGTGCAATATCTTAAACGAAGGGCGATTTCAATTTGCGTTTCAAGTTCCAGTGAAGACCCTCGTGTAATTGCCATGAAGTGCTGATAGTCATTCTTTGTTTTTCTGCTTGTACCCTCGGCGATATTAGAGGGTATAGATACCGCAGCTCTGCGCATTTGGGAAGTCAATGCAAAGATTTCTTCTTTTGGAAAACTCTTTGTCATCTTATATATATCACTAATAATATCCATCGATTTTTGCCAAATGATAAGTTTTCTAAAGCCGTAGTTTTCCATAGTATTTATGCTATTACTATTTTGTGGTTATCTCATGACTCATGACTTAAACTCATGACTCGGTTCAAGAGTATTTTCTTACTACTCCACGTACGACTGCAGCGATGGAAAGTGATTGCTTTGGAGAATAAGGCTTCATCGTGCGATTCGCGGGAATCAGTAATATTTTACCAGCCTCATTCCGGTAGTATTTCATCGTCCACGAGCCATCGACTTCGGCGACGACGATCTCCCCATTCTTTGCCTCTCTTGTGCGCTCTGCAACAACGATGTCTCCGGGGAGTATACCTGCATCGATCATCGATTCACCTTTTACCGTCAGAAGAAATGTCGCCTCTGGTCTTTGGATCAAATAGTCATCGATCGCATGTGCATCGTCAGGAATTTCGTCAGCATCGTATCCGAAGCCTGCTTCGACGATGCCGAGTTTTGGGCGCGCAAAGAATTGTGGCCCGGGGGAGAGGTGTCCCTCGTCGTCTTTGGCGATGAATTGCTGTTTCGAGAGACGGTTGATCAAGCCGAACACTGAGGCGCGCGAGGAGAACCCTGTGATAAAGAGGAGTTCTTTATATGCGGGAAGTCTCCCATGTCTTCTATAAAAATCTTTTAGGTGCGCAATATGTTTCGCGTCGTCATGTGTGCTCATGTTTCTAGTATAGCGAACAATTGTTCGTTTGCAACTTGAGCCTGTGGGTAACTATTATTATGGCTGTGTATAGCTTTACTTCATATTATTATAGTATGTGCGATAATTGTCTCATGGATAAGCAAAAAATCGCGGAGGCGGTGTTCGCGGTCGCTGTATTGGTGTTTGGGGTGCTGATTGCACTTAACTTCGCATACATCGATGAGAATAATGGTGCGACATATACAAGCGCAATGTTCAGTAAGAGGCAGGCGGTGACCCCAATGCTCCGCATTGTTGCTGAGGTGAAAGAAGGCACCTATAGTAAAAGTGATGTCTCCTATCCGCAGTTTGTGCGTGGACCGCTCGATCTTAATAATGCGATCGAGGGCGCAGTGCTGGGCGCCGTTGCGGATGAAGAGAGAACTGCGACCGAGAGCTGGAGCGCCAAGATGAATGCTCTTGGAAATGCGGCAAGCGCACAGGGGACGCCGAGTTCAGCTGAGAAATTATTACTTAGAATACGATGGGAGCCCGCGGAGATCGGGCTGGATCGTATCAGTGTGCTCTTGCGTATACATGGGGCGACTGGCGGTGTTCACGATCTCGATGAGGTGAAGACATTCAATTACGATCTTCGAGGACATCGCTTACTTGCGATCGCAGACATGTTTCCTGGTGACCCAAACTACCTCGATCAACTCTCCGGATTCTCTTATGATAGCTTAAAGCAACAGCTTTCAGGCGCCTTCAATGCGAAACTGAGTGATGCGGCGTTGCGTTGGCTGAAGGCGGGAACCTCACCGGACCCACGAAATTTCAAGGAGTTTACTGTCGACAACGGGAGAATCACCCTCTATTTTAGCCAATATCAGGTGGCTGCATATGAACAGGGCACCCTAGAGGTCGTCTATGTCATGCCTGGACAATGATGATCCGCTTTCAAAAAACATAAAGTATGGAATAATCATCTTATGCATAAGCAATATCTCCCCGTTTATATTTCACTTATACTCGTTACCTTTGTTGGTCTCTATCTTCCATTTGCTTACGGAAGAGCGATGCGAACATCCGCCGTTTCTCCGATCGCCCATGCGCTCAATGTCGGCGGGCGTATTCCTTCTGTTTCGAACGTAGCGATCCATCGCACATCACCATATACGGTGACAACCATTGATTACCCATATTTTACGGGTGAGCTTTCAGTCATCAACGCGCCGATCGAAAATATGATGGGTGAATTGATCGCACAACACGAGAAGAACTCGAAGGAGAACTGGAATGCACGCATCGCGACGGAGTCCAAGAAGGGGGAGTTTGCACAGTTTCCAAGTGACTCAGAAAAGTTTCCGTTACACGCAACATGGTCGATCACGCAATTCGATGGTGATCGTATGAGCTTACTCATTCGCTATGATGAATTCAGTGGTGGTGCACACGGAAGCGAGCATGTCGTGACCTATAATTATGATATGAAGCAGCACCGTCTCCTCACTCTCTCCGATCTTTATGGCGGTGATCCTGAATACCTAAATAAGGTGTCGAGTTCAGCTATTGATGAGCTCATCGCGGATAGGAAACGTATGACGATGCAGCAGGATATCAGTGATTACGAACTGAAATGGATACATGAAGGCGCAGCGCCGAAGCTCGAGAACTTCAGGTCCTTCACGACCTATGAGCATCAGATCACTTTTTATTTCGATCAGTACCAGGTAGGTCCTTATGCTATCGGCATGCCAGTGGTAACACTTTATCTCCCACAATAAAAACGGCTGAGGCCGTTTTTATTGTTCGAGCAGGTTCGGTGTATGACCGATGATACCGACATAGTCCATGGCACCGTTTCTAATGATGCTTCCGCCGATGTTTCCACTCACGTTATCTCCATTGTTATCGATCGTTATCGGACCATACATCGTCGGGAAGTTGTGCGTTGCGAAGAGCGCGCGCAAGACACCATCCTTTGATTGATCACTTTGGTCGATCGCGCTCAAAAGTATGCGCATCGATTCGTAAGACATTCCTGCGGAGGTATCTGGCGCCGCCTTAAAGCGTTCTTTGTATGCATCAATAAACCGTTCGGATTGCGAATTTCCTAATTTCTCGATCGGGATACTTACTGACGTCACATATACGCCTTCCATCTCTGGTGTGGCCGCATCGAAGAGCTGTTGACTGAGGACGGAGTCGCTGACCATTACGTTTCCACGATAGCCGGCCTGTCGGAGATCTTTTATGAATTTGGTGAAGAGTGTGCTGTTCGCCCCGAGATGATACACAAGATCAGGTTTTTCTTTGACAAGCATTTGCGCGATCTTCATGGTCGTATTCTCTTCGAGGAAAGATCGCGAATTCACCTTTATACCCAATTCCTCGGCTCTCTTGGAAAAGAAGAGCGTTGTTGCGGGGTCGAGTGATTTGTCGCCGGTTATGGAGACGGTCTTAAAGCCGAGTGACTTTGCCCAAGTAGCCGCGTTGGTAAGCTCTAGTTCATCTGTCGTTGAGAAACGTACATAGTTTCTTTTTTGAGTAGGGTAGTAGCGCCCAGGCTCATCGATAGAGAAACCGAGTTTCGTAAGCCCTGGCCATGAATTCGTCGGTGAGATCATCGGAATATCCTCCACATTGAGTATCGGTATCGCAACTTTTGCTGCAGTGCTGAGGATCGGTCCAAAGAAGGCTATGGTCGTTGGGTCATTTATCGCTGTCTTGAGATTGTCTCGAAGGCGTGTCTCATCCCACCCTCCGTCTAGCGATGAATCATCGAGGGGGACAAACCGAAGAATGAAGTTTCTCTTTATACTGAGTTCTTGGTCGAATGCGAGCTGCGCAGCATCTATTGGGAATTTCCCGATCTCATATTGCAGTGGAGCACTCGCGTAGATCGTATAGGTCTTCATCGTTGGTTCGGGTACCGGACGTTTTCTGATGATCGTGACCGCTGCCCAAAAAACAATGAAGATGATGATGGCCCCTACGGATGCGATCATGATAGTCTCGCGGGAGAAATGCTCAGGTTCCAATTGTTGTGGCTGATCCATGACTATATAATAGCATACTATAGATATAACAAGTGGTAGTGTCATCGAGGTGTGTATAAGTGCATTCAGCAAAATAAAAACAGGCAAAGCCTGTTTTTACATACCGAGAAGTACGGGGATGACCATTGGTTGCTTCATCGTTTTCTGGAAGAAGAACTTCCCGACCTTATCGCGGAGATCCTCCTTCAGGAATTCAAAGTTTACACCATTCATATCCTTGCCGCATGCATCCTCGATCGTCTTCTTGATGATGAGGCGAGCATGGTTGAGCAATTCATGTGACTCTCTCACGTAGACGAATCCGCGTGCGATGATGTCGGGGCTCTTCATGATCTTTCCTGTTTGCATATCGACAGTCGCAACAAGCACGACGATACCATCGGAAGCGAGCATCTGTCGATCGCGAACGACTGCCTCTTGGATATTGCCGACATTGAATCCATCTACGGCGACCATTTCATTAGGTGCCATGACAGGAAGCTTCACGAACTTCGTACCGTTCTCTCTGATCTCGAGAATCGATCCGTTGTCCGGGATGATCGCATTCTCCTTCGGGATACCTGCAGTGAAAGCGATATCAACGTGTGAACGCAACATGTAGTGATATCCGTGAAGTGGAACGAAGAATCGCGGCGAGATCTTGCTGATGATCCAGAGTGATTCATCGCGATATGCGTGACCTGATGAGTGGACATCGGAAGTCTCATAGTGGACGATCTTCGCACCTTGGCGAGAGAGGAGATCCTTGAGCTTCTGCACTGCACGCTCGTTTCCTGGAACGACCGATGATGAGAAGAGAATAGTATCTCCATCCTTGATCTTCACTTGGCGATGCTTCTTCATTGCGATGCGCATGAGTACAGCGAATTCGTCGCCCTGAGCACCAGTAACGAGCATGACAACTCTGTCTGGTGGATACTTGTCGAGATCCTCGACAGGGATGACCGTTCCCGGCTTGAGCGTGAAGATACCTGCCTTCTGTGCGAGCTCTATATTCGTCTTCATTGAGCGACCATCGATACAGATCTTCTTTCCATGCGTATCCGCGAATTCGATCACCTTAATGATGCGTTCCAAGAGCGATGCAAAGGTTGCAACGATGACGCGACCATGAGCCTCTTTTATGAGCTTTTCGATCGTCACGTGCACTGTTGGCTCAGGGATCGAGAATCCCGCCTTTTGGCAGTTCGTCGAGTCCGACATGAGGAGAAGGATCTTTTCATTCTTGAACTTACTGTAGGTACGCTCTTCTTCCTCGGTCGCGATACCGCCGTGGTGGTCGAGTTTGAGGTCTCCAGTGTGAATGATCGTTCCGTGTGGTGTGTCGATCATGACACCCATCGAGTCGGGGATGGTGTGGGTCACCTTGAAGAAGCGAATCGCGAGATCCTTGAAACGAACAACGTCCTCTGTCTCCACGACACGAAGGTCAAGTGGTGGAAGAGATGGGAATTCGTCATGACGCTTCTTGACGAGCATGCTCGTCAATTTACGTGCATATACTGGAGGGTTACCGATACGAGGGAGAATATAGGGGAGTCCGCCGGTATGATCCAAGTGTCCGTGCGTGATGAACACGCCGCGGATCCTGTCCTTGCGCTCCTCCAGGTACGTCGTATTCGGGAGGATGTAGTCGATTCCGGGTGTAGTCTCGTCCTTGAACTGCAAACCACAGTCAACGATGATGATGTCATCGCCGTATTCGACTGCAGCCATATTACGGCCGATCTCCTGAACTCCTGAGAAGATGATGACGCGTACGTCATTCTTTGCGAGAGCAGGTATTTCCTTGCGCTTCTTTTGCTCACCGGCTTTCTCGTAGCGCACATCGAGTACGCGATCACGCGTCTTTTCGAAGTGATTACCTGTACGTGCATGCCCAGTGTGCTGTCCTTGGCGATGCCCGTCGCGTGCATTGTTGCGTGGCATGCGTGACTGCGCACGATGCTGTCCTGGCCTGTTTCCATGACCCTGAGGTGGGCGTGCACGCTGTGGTGCTGCGGCATTTGGCGCTCTGTTTTGTTGAGTATTGTTTTCCATAGATTTAATTATTCGAATGTCAGAGAATGATTGTGGAGGTTTTAGTGTGCGCCACTATTCTGCTGCTTTGTTTTTTGAGAGGAATTTCCAGACGCGTTCGCTGGAAGTGTACCAGTGTTCGATGCCCGAGAAGCGTTCTGCCGCTGTGGTCATGAGGGGGAGTTGGATCCCGCGCACATTTCTATCGGTTACATAGACGAAACCTGGACTGTAAGCGAACAATGCTGGCCTATCCGCCATGATCATCGCATTGATGTCACTGAGGATGACTGCACGGCTCGCGGGGTCGATCGTGTGCGAGAGATCGTTGATCTTCGCATCGACTTTCTTATTTGCATACTGTGCGATATTCGTCCCACGTGTCTTTTGGCTTGAATGCCAGAATGGATATGGGTCGGGATCACGCCCCGTTACCTGTCCGAAGAATACAGCGTCAAAGTTTCTTGAAGCGAGTATGTCACTCGTGAATGTACCGAGGTCATAGGTCTTTAGTTCGACCTGCGCTCCAAGTACTTTCCAAGATGCTTCGATCAATTGTGCACTTTCGGTAAGCTCAGGTATGTCGGGGAGTGATATCGCGAATGCAAGTGTTTGTGTTTGCTTTGTCTTCTTATCTGTCTTTTCGTAGACCCCTGAAGCATTCTTTATCCAGCCGTCCTTCTCGAGCATCGCTTGTGCTGCAAGGAGGTGCTTGTCTTCGGGATCGTTATCTGGACGAGCGAGGCCAGGGAATGGTCCTACCTCTGGGTTTGCATAACCAAAGAAGACTTTTGCGGCGATGTCTTTGCGTGGAATCGTGCTATCGAGTGCCTCGCGTACAACATCATCGTTAAATAGGGAGACCTTTGATTCGTTGAGGTAGATACCGAAGATACGTGGCATCTGTGCGGAAAGCACGGGTGCTCCTGAACTTGCGATATCACGCGCATAGGAAGTTTGGATACCTGCCATTTGCCCGATCTCCCCATTCTTGTATGCGTTCATTCGTTCATCCTCGTTGCCGTAGAAATAGAAATCGAATTCACTGATGAGCGGTTTACCGTGGACGTATCCTGGGAATGCCTCGAGAACATATCTCTTGGCGAGTCCCGTCTGCGCATCACGCTCAACGCTTTTAAACTTATACGGTCCTGAGCCGATCGGTTCCAGGTTGAAGATCGTCTGGTCGAAATCGTCTGTACCTACCGTCTCCCAGATGTGTTTAGGAAGAATTCCGAAGGTGAGTGATTCGAGAAATGCCGCATAGGGCTGCTCTAGGGTGAATATCACCGTATGTGGATCGGTGGAGGTCGCGGTCACTCCGAGGAAGTTTGGTGCGAGAGGACTTTTTGTTGGAAGACCTTTATTCTTTATGTGGTCCACAGTAAAGAGCACATCGTTGGCGGTGACTGGCGTTCCGTCGTGGAATGTTGCATCGTTTCTGAGCGTGAAGGTGTAAGTCTTCCCATCTTCACTTACGGTATAACCTGAAGCGAGGTCGGGAACGAGTTCATTACCGACTGGTCGCATGAGTCCAGAGTAAAGGAGTGCGGAGAGGTCACGATCGACTTCGGTCTTTGCGAAGATAGGATTAATGAGTCTTGGCCTACCGACATCACCTTCGGTCAATCGTCCGCCTTGTTCAGGTACGCTTACAAAGAAGCGTGCATCGATGACGTGGGTGATGATGAAGAATGTGCTGATCGCAAGTATGAGTGATGCAAAGAATCCGAGCACTCTGAGTGAGGACGGGAGAGCGAGTATCTTTTCGAATAAGCGCGTCCGTGAAGTGTTTGAAGTAGATGTTTGAAGGTTCACAAGCCAATAAGGAGTGTGTATAAGCATGGAAATGTGCGAGCCCTATGGTTCGATGCTTGAGCCTATCGAGAAACCATATGATGGCTTTTGCCATACAAAGAGGAAGTGAATAGCGCGCGTGTATAGCAGAAAGGCGCGTTAGTCACGCGTTGGTTCCATGATTCTCTTCGCGAAAAAGTGCCTAAGTTGTCGAGGGTGCGACGAAAGTATGAGAGGAATACCCTATAAAAGTGCCTTTTTGCGTAAAAATATCCTCTTTTCTTTATGCAAGAGGATACTTGAGGAGTGCGAGATTGAGGAGCACAAAGAGGACGCCGGCAATGATAGATGCTACGAAGAGTACCTGCTCAAAACCACGGCGTGTATATGTGACGTTTCCTGAATTATCGCCTCCGCCAAATGCGCTACCAACATCGGCTCCAGAGCGCTGGAGAAGGATGAGGGCAATGATGAGGACTGAGAGAATGATGTCTGCCAATTGCAGTGACTGCTGAAGTTCCATGTACTCCTATTATACATAGAACGGGGTATTTCGCAAGTGCTCTATCGGCTTACCAAAGCCCTCGCCACCTTCTCGGGGTCAGAAAAACCCGCATAACATGTATGCGGGTGGATGGCCTTGTTAACGGCGATTCCAGCGATCCCGCTCGTCGTCGAGGCACTTGGCCCAGGCGAACGGGACAGCAGGGCTGAGCGTGAGGCCGTTCTTGTCGGTCACGGTGGTGACGCTCGCACCGCAGGAGGTGCAGACGAGGGCGCGGTGTACGTCGCCGTTCTTTTGGGTGACGCTGAGCAGCTCCTTCATCAGGTGCTTCTCGGTGTCGGTGCCGGAGATGATGCACTGCTTGACCTGGTCGCTGGTTCCGAGTGGTGCCATAAGGAGCTCCTTGTCATTGTTCCTTGCAATACTCTTACACAAGATGTTACTGGAGTCAATATGCAGTTTTCTGCTGTTTGTTCGCTCATATATCCCTTGCCTAGAAGTGGTGTGCTGGCTATAATACGCTCACCTTCTATAAGGTATATATTGCACATATGAGAAAAGATAAGCATACATTAAATATCTCATTACTCGCCGATCGAGTACTCATTCTCCCTGAAAGTAAGAAGGGTGAGCAGAAGACCGCCTCAGGAATCATTCTCTCCAAGAAGGACGATGAGCAGAAGATCGAAAAAGGAAAAGTTGTCGCGGTGGGGAATGGACGTCGCAATAATGATGGCGAGCGCGTTGCGCTCGATGTGCGTGTCGGTGATGAGGTCTATTTCAAACGCGGTTACGATGTCGAGGATCTCACACTTGAGGCCGTCGAGTATGTTTTGCTCAGCGAAGCAAATATCTATGCGATCATTGATAAGTAATCTTTAATTTCTTATGGCAACAAAACAAATCTTAAATGGTGAGGAGGCACGTAAGGCGCTTTCTCGCGGTGTCGACATCGTTGCAGATGCGGTCAAGATCACTATCGGGCCACGCGGACGAAATGTCGTGCTCGACAAGGGTTATGGTGCACCGACGATCACCAATGATGGCGTGTCGATTGCAAAGGAGATCACGCTTGCGAATAAGTTTGAGAATCTCGGTGCTGAGATGACAAAGGAGGTTGCGAGCAAGACCGACGAGATGGCCGGAGATGGTACGACGACCTCAGTTGTTCTCATGCAGGCACTTATACGTGAGGGTATGAAACGTGTCGCTATGGGTGCGAACCCGATGGGTGTGCGCCGTGGTATGGAGGCGGCATTGCGTGATGCAGAGACTTATCTCTCAAAGATCGCGAAGCCAGTGAAGACCGATGCTGAGATCGAGCAAGTCGCGACGATTTCCGTCGAGAGTGTTGAGTTCGGTCAAAAGATCGCCGAGACCATTAAGCAGGTTGGTAATGATGGAGTGGTCACGGTCGAGGAGTCACAATCGTTTGGCATCACATCAGAGATCACTGAAGGTCTCGAATTCGATAAGGGATATGTCTCTCCCTATATGGTGACCGATACGACGCGGATGGAGGCGGTCTTTAAGGATGCCGCTTTAGTGCTCACCGATAAGCGAGTCACATCGATTCAGGAGATCCTTCCACTGCTCGAGAAGGTCGCTCAGTCGGGCAAGAAAGAGCTCGTGTTGATCGCGGATGATATCGAAGGCGATGCGTTGACCACGCTTGTTGTGAATCGCATTCGCGGTGCGTTCAACGTACTTGGAATCAAGGCTCCAGGATATGGGGTGCACAAGAAAGATATGCTCGAGGATATCGCCGTGCTCACCGGTGCGACGATCATCTCTGACGAGGTTGGTGTGACGTTCGCTGGCGCATCATTGGATGTGCTCGGTCATGCGGGACGCGTCATCGCAACGAAGGATAAGACCATTCTTGTCGATGGTAAGGGTTCAAAGCAAGGACTTGCAAAGCGTGTTGCGCAGATCAAGGGCCAGATCCAGTCTGCAGATTCAAAGTATGATAAGGAGAAGCTCGAATCCCGTCTCGCAAAGCTTAGTGGTGGCGTTGCGATTCTCCGCGTAGGTGCTGCTACAGAGACTGAGATGAAATATCTCAAACTTAAGATCGAGGATGCAGTAAAAGCGACCAAGGCAGCTATTGCAGAGGGTATCATACCGGGAGGTGGTTCGACGCTCGTGCGTCTCTCGAGGGAACTTACGAAGAATCTCGTCGCGCGTGCAGCTGAAAAGAAGAGTGGTACGCTTTCAGCAGCTGAGTTTGAAGTGGGATATGGGATCGTGACGAATGCACTCAAAGAACCCATTACGCAGATCATTGAGAACTGCGGTCGCGATGACGCCGCGGTGATCATCAAAGAGATCGCAGAAGGGAAGGGTAACGTCGGGTATGACGCAGCCGCAGATGTGATGGTTCCTGATATGCTGAAGGCGGGAATCGTCGACCCTGTGCGTGTTGCACGCGTAGGACTTGAGCGTGCCGTGTCTGCTGCAGGTATTTTGCTCACAACAGAGGTCGCGATCACTGATCTCCCTGAGGAGAAGAAGAACGTACCAGCTGAAAACGATATGGGATACTAGAAAAAGCGCCACGGCGCTTTTTCTCTTAGAAAAGGGCGAATTATGGGTATAAAATCGGATTCATGAAGAATCGCTGAAGCGCCGTTGTGGGAAAATGCGTGCGCGCTATAATGGTACGAGCGCCGAAAGGTGCACTAAGAATAAATGAAACATGACAGATCTCGACACTAAGGACACGCTGCGTTTTGCAGTCGTGGCAACCGACGTCGTCTTGATGCGCATGAAGAATGGAACCATAGAATATGCGACCCTACCTGTCGACAGGCCGCCTTATTTCAGTGACATTCCGGGTCTCCTCGGAGGAATTTTGCATACCAAGGAGAGTGCGATCGAGGCGGTACAGCGTATTGTAAGGGAGAAGTCCGCGATGCGCGACGTATTTCCTGAGGTTTACAGAATGGGTTTTTATGATGCGGTCGATCGCGATCCTCGCGGTCGTGTGGTCTCACTCGCACACATCGGCATCATCGCGGATGCAGAAACAGATCATGGTCTCATGTGGAGACCATTGAATGAAAAAGTGAAGCTCGCATATGATCACAATGCGATACTGGCGGATGCGATAAAGTTTCTCAGAGAGCATGCATTCATCTCGAGCGTTATGCTGAGTTTCGTGAAAAATGAATTCGTGATAAGTGAGCTCAAGTCAGCTTTCGATGCCGTGCTCGGCAAGGAGGTCGACAAACGAAATTTCTATAAGTTTCTCGAAGAGTTGCCCATAAAGGCAACGAAGCGTGAAAGGAAGTTTCAGAAAGGACGACCCGCAAAGGTGTTTAAAAAGTCAAAGAAAATACCTTTCTTTATATAAAAAAAGGACGACGAAGCGTCGTCCTTTTGGTTTTTGAAAGAGCTGTTCGGCGCATAGCCGTTGCTTCTTAAATACCAGTCGTTTCGATGTGATGCGTTTTGTACCTTCCGGTATAGGATCCACACAAGGCGCTGCAGTCTTGTGATCCATAGATGATAACCGGTCGATTTTTTGAATACTGAGCGATCAGCTCATCGAGGTTCATCGACCAGAGACTGTTCTCGCTTGGATCGTTGTTGGCTCGATCTTCGATCGCGAGGATGTGCTCGAGAGGGAACCCTTCGAGCTGCGTCGATAGCATTGCTTTTCGGGTCTCGAATGAAAACAGGTCATCCCGAGGAGAGCTCATCCTGGGGACGCAAATGACGATGAGCATGTCCTGCTTCAGCGAGACACACTCTGCATGCGCTTGTGCGCCGGCGATGAGTTGGATATGTCCAGTATTGAGTCTCGGGTCCTCGAATCTGCTGAGTATGACGGCGATAGGTCGGATCTTCGGGATCATCTCTACCCCCTTTACTTGTTGGTGCGTTCTAAACTAACGTTATAATGAAATACGAGCGCTGTAAAGCCAACGCTTTTTCGCGCGTCTTCGCTCATCATTCATTCATGAGTGCGCTTGCAACAAGCTCGCATTACGGTACAATTGCTGCATGTCTACTACATATATACTTATCATCGTATTAGTGGTGCTCGTGCTTTTTGTCATCTCGACCTACAATCGTTTGGTCCGCATGGTGAATCGTGCGCAAGAAGCTTGGCAGGATATCGAAGTTCAACTCAAGCGCCGTTATGATCTTATCCCGAATCTTGTTGAGACCGTAAAAGGCTACTCGAAGCATGAAGAGGGGACGCTTACGAAGATCGTCGAATTACGCAATGCAGCGATGAGCGGCAGTCATGATCCTGCGACCGCAGGTGCACAAGAAGCAGGGCTTTCAGGTGCCTTGAAGTCGATCTTCGCGCTCTCTGAGTCCTACCCTGATCTCAAGGCAAACCAGAATTTCCTCAGTTTGCAAAGTGAGCTTGCGGATACGGAGAATAAGATCCAGGCAGCACGTCGTTTCTATAATACGAACGTCCGTGATCTCTCGATCGCACTCCAGGCATTTCCAAGCAACATCATTGCCGGTATGTTCAATTTCAAGAAGATGGATTATTTCGATCTTCCGGATGGAGATGCCGCGCATGATGCAGTTGCTGTTAAGTTCTAGATAAAACTGCATAATTTGGCGAACTTCACCTCGCTTCGACAAGAGACTCAGTCAATGGGCGCCGAGCCCATCTCCTTCGAGTTCTCTTGTCTCCAACGAGGTGAATTTCATCCAAATTCTGCAGTTTTTGCTTTGCGGATATTTTAAATACACTCAACGCAAAATCTTCGGTTTTTCGTTTCCATATATTTGAAAATTCAATTCAGATTCTATTTCAATGCGATTCATGAAGCCAAAATGAAGGGTGCTTCATTGTTTCCGCGCTTCTGCTATAATGCCCCAATGGCTACTCTGTATACACAACAGGAGAAGAATATTTCGAAAACATGGTTTTTCCTCATGGGTTTCTTTGGCTTAGTGATCGCTGTCGGTTGGGTTTTTGCGCAGGTCAATGACAATCCTGCGATTTTGGTCTTTGCGGTTGTACTTGCGATCATCATGAATTTTGGTGCGTTCTGGTTCTCTGATTCGATCGTGTTGCGTATGGTCAATGCACAGCTGATCGAGAAAAAAGAAGATGCTCCGGAGCTCTGGAACATCGTCGAGAATCTCTCGATCACCGCTGGGCTTCCGATGCCAAAGGTCTATATCGTCGAAGACCCCTCACCGAATGCATTTGCAACAGGGCGAAATCCTGAGCATGCTGCACTCGCAGTACATACAGGATTACTGAAGATCTTGAATCGCTCTGAGCTTGAGGGTGTGCTTGCTCACGAGCTCTCGCATGTGGGGAACCGTGACACGCTGATCTCTACTATCGCTGTTGTCCTTGCAGGTATGATCGCGATACTTTCTGACTGGATGTTGCGCTCTATGTTCTGGGGTGGGCGACGTCGTGGAAATGATAATGAGGGAGGAAATGGTCTGATGCTCATTCTTGGTATTGTTGTTGCAATTCTCGCACCGCTATTCGCGACGATGATGCGACTTGCGATCTCGCGTAAGCGTGAGTTCCTTGCAGACGCTTCGGGGGCACTGCTCACGCGTTACCCTGAGGGGCTTGCATCCGCGCTCGAGAAGATCGAAGGTTTGCATGCAGAATCAACGACCGCGAACTCTGCAACCGCGACACTCTATTTCGCAAATCCCTTCGAAGGGAGTGGTCGTTTCATCGCAAAACTTTTTGCAACGCATCCGCCGACCGTGGAGCGTATCGCGGCATTGCGTAATATGCCAGCTCCAGTCAAACAGTAGATATGAAAAAGGGCATCCCGTGGGATGCCCTTTTGTGTTGGGTCGCGCTACTTGATCTTGTGATAGACGGCGTGCATGACGCACTGGCTGTTCCCCTCAGACACTCTGAAAGTGCTGGGATCCATCTTGTAGCCCATCTCCTCGAGGCGCTTGTTCTGCCGGAACAGCAGGCCCGTATCAGGTGTCCCACTCATCGTGTAGATGACGAGGACGTAGGAGTCGCCGGTTGGCACCCCGTTGAGGCTCTCCTCGATTTTCTCGACGGAGGGGGCCGGGGCGGGTGTCGTGTTGGGCTTGGTGTTGCCGAAGATGATGCCAGCGAGGCACACCGCGATTACGAGCACTCCGAAGGCAAGATAGAACTGTTTCTGTGTCATGAGCGCTCCTTGGCGCAGGCTTGGTATCGACCAAGCATATTTGCTATCCATTGTAATAATACAATAAAATATTATATTTGTCAATATAACTGAACATTAAACCAATATATTTGATGTATTGACAAAATTGCAATCTATGGTATTATGTACATGCCACGGGAACGCCCGTTGCATGTACATTTCCTAAACCCTCTAAAAGCGAGGTGCAATTATGGCCACCCAGGCCTCGGCTCCGGCCGCCACCACCGACAAGACCAGCAAGAAGCAGGGGCCCAAGCCCCCGTCGTTCGTGCGCCCGGACAAGTTCGACGCCAACATCAAGACGCTCAAGGAGCTGCTCAAGGAGCACAAGTTCTCCGAGGCGGCCGATCTCTTCATCGAGAATGGCCTCCTCCCCGAGTTCGTCTTCAGGGACCTGGCGCGCTACGCGCCCCGGGAGATTCCCGAGAAGCTCCTCGTCGTGCAGCACGACTTCGTCCTCGGTAACCTCAAGGCCGACAACGTGGAGAAGCGCGGCAAGCGCATGAGTGCGCTCCTGCGCGCGGCTGTGCTCCTCGGGGCGAAGGCCTACTTCACCGAGAAGGTCCAGGTGCTCGTCGCCATCAAGACGACCGGCACGAAGGTCCCCGCGATCATCACCTCCACCTGCGAGGTCATCGAGTCCGAGCTGAAGCACCACCTCAGCAATGAGGAGTGGGTCAGCTGCGGGTTCATCGTCAAGGCCGAGAACGTCGGCCAGCTGGTCCTGTTCCACCCTGAGCTCCATCAGCCGCTGACGCTCTACCGGCGCGTCGCTGGCCCGGAGTCCGAGGCCGATAAGGCCGAGGAGCGCAAGGCTCGCGAGAGCAGGCAGCGCGCCAACCAGATGAGCCGTGCCGCGCTGTACCCCGGCAAGATCGGGGTCGGCGGCGGCAAGAAGCAGGAAGAGGGCGGCAAGAAGGGGGGCAAGAAGAAGTAGCCTCCCGCAATCCCTTACGGGGTCACTCAGTGACCCCGTAATTTTTTATTTCTTTTGTGTTTTACCGCAATGGTATACTTTGATGATATGCGAGATTATCTTGAAAAGAAATTCGGTGTGACACCGCCAGTTTTTGTCCTCTCCGTGGTGAGTTTATTCAATGACATCGCCTCGGAAATGCTCTATCCGATCATTCCTATCTTTTTGACGACGATGCTCGGCGCTCCTGCATCGGTCGTTGGACTCATTGAGGGTGTTGCCGAGGGTGTGTCGAGTTTACTTAAAGGATTCCTTGGCAAACTCTCCGATCTCTCTCGTAAGCGCAAGATCTTCGTCGTCCTCGGCTATGGTCTTGGAACGATAGCTAATCTTTTCTATGGTCTCGCAAATACGTGGCATATGGTGCTTGCGGGAAAAGTGACCAGTCGTATCGGCAAGGGAGTACGCACGGGTGCGCGCGACGCATTGATCGCTGAAAATGTGGAACAAGGAAAGATGGGGAGTGCATTTGGTTTTCATCGCGGAGCAGACACGATCGGTGCTATTCTCGGTCCATTACTTGCCGTACTCTTTCTGCACTTCTACCAGGATAATTATCGCCTGCTCTTTTTCCTTGCACTTGTGCCGACGACGACAGCGCTCATTCTCTTGCTTGTTTACATCAAAGAAAAGCAGCGCGGTCCCGTAGAGGAGGGATTCAAGAGGTTCCGTATCCGCTCATTGCCACGGAAGTTTCTCTTCTTCTCTTTCATTGCTACTGTTTTTGCACTTGGAAATAGTTCCGATGCATTTCTCATTCTTCGTGCGAAAGGCCTCGAGTTCTCGCTGGTACTCACGGTGCTTACATATGTGCTTTATAACATTACTTACGCGGCATTCTCTCTTCCTGCTGGTGTCATCTCCGATAAGCTTGGACAGAAGAATGTATTCATACTCGGTCTCATCATCTTCGCGCTCGTCTATGCCGGGTTTGCACTTGCGCAGTCGGGATTATTGATATGGATACTCTTTCCTATCTATGGGTGCTATATGGCACTTACTGACGGCGTTTCGAAATCATATATCGCGACGCTCGTTCCTGCTGAGCAGCTTGGAACAGCATATGGGTTTTACTACATGCTTACGGGAATCGCTGCATTCCTTGCATCGCTGGTTGGTGGATTGCTCTGGACGCATTTTGGTTCGGAGTGGACATTTTTCTATGGCGCGACACTTGCACTTATCGCTGCGATATTATTCATGTTTTCTGGAGGTCCACACCCTGCTACTCCCGAGAATGCAGTAATGCAGCCGTGATATACTATATTTATGAATATATCTGCATTTTTGCGCAAAGTCGCACGAGTTCCAGAGACGAACGATGAACATGTTGGTCCTGAGATCGGCGAGAAGCGAACGACCGTTCTTGGTTACATCCTTCTTGTTATCATGGTCATGGTTGGTTTCGGGCAGGGCCAAAGTTTCATACGTAAGATCGCTGAGAATATCAAGCAACCGGAGGCTCCGTCGACCTGCATTGTTGTACTCCATGATCAACTCGATCTCGAGACGAGAGGATTGTCTACAAAGAGTTTTTACTATTACGGTTTCGACACTTTTCGAGATTGCAAACTCACGACATATGAGCTCGCACATGGCATGGGTGCCCTCATTGGCACCGTAAAGCCACTTTTTGACGAGCGCCGAGTGGTTCAATCAGAGTTAGATACCTTGAACGCATCACTTGTTGCAATTGATGCGCAGCTTGGCAGCTCGAAATCGGATTACAATCTTTCTCTGGAAGAGATGCAAGCGGGAGTTCCGACCCCCGTGATCACTGATCAACGTGGAGTGCAATCGGCGCTACTCGCTTCGAGAGAACAGCGCAAGCTGCTCGCAGATAAGGTTGCTCCGCTTGAGGCACGAATAAAGGATATCGACGCGCAGATCGCATCGATTGCGGTCACACATCAGAATGCCTTGAAGGATGAATTTGCATGGTATGACAGCGCACTTGCATGGGCAAATACATTGCGCGCGCTACTTGAGCTGTTATTCATCACTCCACTCTTCTACTTTGCTTTACGAAGATATTTCATTGCACAAGGGAAGCGATCGTTTACTGCGATCATATGGACAGCGGTGACGACGATCTTTGTACTGCTTTTCGCTCAAGTGGTTGCGGTATTCATTTACGATATCATCCCGCATGCATTCATTGAGGTACTTCTCAAATTCCTCGCACAATTCAAGTTCCTCGCTTCGATCGTGCAGTATCTTCTCTTGATATTGGTGCCGTTGCTCTTTGGTGGTATCGTATATCTTATCCAAAAAAGGGTCTTCAGTGGTCGTGCGGTATATCTTCGTGCGATGAAGTCGATGAAGTGTCCGAATTGTTCTATGCACCTGCGCGACGATATGCGTTTCTGTCCGGTCTGTGGATTCCAGGTGAAGGAGAAGTGCCCATCATGTGGTGCAGATAGATATAAGGGACTTATGCATTGTGATCAGTGTGGCGTTCGTTCATAAAACAGGGGTAGCCCTGTTTTTTGTTCTCCTTGACCCTGACGTAACGTTAGACTTTATGCTATGCTGATGGGGAAACGGTCGATCCCATATACTATGAAATACGATATTCACACGCTCGCCCGTCTCTCTGGGGTAAGTGTACGCACACTGCATCATTATGATGCGATCGGGATACTTGTTCCTCCGAGGGATCATGCCAATGGCTACAGGAGATACGGAGAAAAAGAACTCCTGCGACTTCAGCAGATACTCTTTTATAGGGAACTCGAATTCACACTTGGGCAAATTAAAAAGATACTTTCCGATCGCGAGTTCGATCTCTTGCATGCGCTTGCGGCCCACCGTAATGCACTTGTTGCTGAGCGCGCACGTATGCAAAAGCTGATCCATACCTTGGATGAGACGGTCGATAAATTAACAAAAAGAAAACAAATGAAAGACGAAGAGCTTTATGATGGCTTCTCGAAAGAGGAGGCGAAGCGTATCAGTAGAGAGGCGAAAGAGCGCTGGGGTGAGACTGATGCATATAAAGAATCAATGAAACGTGTGCGCAATATGACGAAGGAGCAGATGGATGAGGTGAAGGAGGAGGCCGAGGAAATCGTCAAAGATATGGCGCAATTGTATGGTCGTGATATCTCTTCGCGCGAAGTTCAAGACGTTATTGGCAGGCACTATGCGCATCTTGGTCGTTTCTATGCTCCAAACGCTGAGATCTATAAAGGTCTCGCTGAGATGTATATCACTGACCCGCGTTTCACTGCATATTATGAGAAGTATCATCCTGGACTCGCGCAGTTCATGAGCGATGCGATGCTCTATTATGTTGACCGAATAGCAAAAAACAGAGCGTAGCTCTGTTTTTAGTATGCATGGAATGATCCTGTCTCAATGATACGCTGTACTTCTTCGTATCCTGGGGGAAAAGCAAAATTATATCTTGCGGGGAGCGCAAAGACGTAGTCAGCATTCCTCCCGAGCTCGCTCGGCGGAATGGGTGCGGCCCCTATATGATATTGTTCGGCTTTCATCTCATCCCATTGCTTGAGCGTGAAGATCATGATCGGAATGTCCTGTCTTGGTGCATCATTCGTCCATCTCGGGTCTCTTACTGAGATGAGTGGCCCACTCGTGAATGGGATGTCGCCAGTATCGCCGATCGCTTGTCCAAGCCATGTATTTTTCACGATAGTGAACCCCTTCCATTCTGGAGGAAGTGTTACAGAGAAGTGAAAATCATTGTTCGTATAGATGACCGCATTCGTACCCTCTGCGGTCGCTGGCTGCTGCACCTGCGGAGCTACATTTTTCGGAGGAGTTTCTTCGGGTGCATAGATCATTGCGGCGATAGCTATCGCGACGGCTATCAAAACGATGACGATGGTCGCAATGATATTGAACTGCTTTTCTTTCATCATATATTGAGTGTATCACAGTCCATGCTCTTTGAAGCATTCGGCGTACTGTTTGTCGGCTATTTTTATGTGATGGGTGATCCAGTTCTTTATGAATTCTTCGAGCTCCGCACGTATTTTTTCATCGTCATTCTTATAATGGTATTGCGTATAGAGCTTGTTGATCTCATCCTTATAGCGAAGGTGCTGAGCGGTATGCTCGATAGCATCTTCATAATTGAACTTTCTAAAATAATCTTCCTCGGTCGTGAAGTGGAAATCGATGTAAGCGAGGAGTTTATTGAGCGATTCCTCAGTATCGCTGTGTTCATTATGATAATTATTGATGGTATCGAACAGTTTTTTGTGTTGATTATCTATCAGGTCGATGCCGACGCTGAAGCTTTCATCCCAGTCTATGAAGTTCATGATAGGAAGTATAGCATGATGCTAAATACATGGGGATAGGGTATAGGGAATAGGGAGTAGGGTAAATGCCAATACAAAAATTTCGGACTCGGATTCGCGATGTGCATTTATAGAGGGTATTGTTATTCTTCGGTTCGGTATGTTAAGATAAAAATTCAAAAGGAGTCGTCGCATAAGACCGCCGCATAATAATGCGGACCAGGCGGTCTTGCCCGATAAGGTGTCGCCTCCGCGACACAGAGCAACTCAAGCAATAGCTACGCTCTTGCTCTTTCGGGTAGACACTATGCTCACTTCGATTAGAGTTTGTTGCATTGCGAAATTTGGTTTGTATATGTTAAGTTGGAGATAATATTGGAGTCGTCGCATAGTGGTCTAGTGCGCTCGCCTGGAAAGTGAGTATGGTGTAACAGCCATCCGGGGTTCGAATCCCCGCGACTCCGCAAAAACAAAAAATGAACAAGAATGCTTGTTCATTTTTTGTTTTTGCGGAGTCGCGGGGATTCGAACGTCGAAGGGGTCGGGGAACGGGGAGGTTCCCCGTGGAGGAGCACAGCTTTCTTCGTCTTCAAAGAAAGCGTTAGGAACCGTGGGTGAGCTCTCGCACATGGGTCCCATTCTTATGGGAGCGAGAGCGCAAGACCTTTTGAGAACTTTTGTGAGTCTTCGAAACAAAAGATCCAAAAGGTGTACAGCTCCTGTAAGGAGATAGAGGAGCAGTGCCGTGCGGGCCCCTTTGGGGCGCAAAGGGAGAAAGAAAATGCGGAGCATTTTCCCCTGAGCGAGACGGAGCGATGCCGAGTCTTCGAGGCCGCGAGTCGTGACGACGGCCACTTAGCATCTTGCGAATACGTGGAGCAAGATACTTTGTGAGCCGTGTCGCCGCATCGCGACGTGAGATTCTCCCCGTATCTCCAAATATCACGAGCCATGCTCGTGATATTTACTATCTCTCAGGTATAATACGTTAGTGCTCTTCAGTCATTGAAATCGAAATTTTGGGAAAATAACAATCAATATAACATACATGAATTCAAGAAATACAGTGCTCACACTGCTCATACTCGTTGTTATCGGTGGATACTTTGCATTGCGGAGCAGACAGGCAGTTTCTCCATCAGGCGCTAATGAGACAAAGGCAAGTGTCGCAAGTACTGCTCCGGTCAAAGAATTTTCCATGACCGCATACTATGACGCAAAAGGGAAATGGTATTCACTCAAAGAGATGTCGGTCAAGAAGGGGGATCTCGTTCGCGTGAAGATCACGAACACTGCGGGAATGCATGATTTCACTATCGATGAATATGGGATCAAGAAGGAACTCCCCTTGAATCAGGAAGTCGTTGTGGAGTTCATTGCAGACAAGGTGGGAAGTTTCGTGTACTACTGTTCAAAGCCTGGACATAGAGCAGGGGGTCAGTGGGGTACGCTTACGGTTTCAGAATGATCATAATAAAACCTGCATGTGCAGGTTTTTTATTATCCTATTTTCTTTGCCAAAGCAAATAGTCGCGTTATAATACTATACATAAGTTAAGTAACATGAAAAAGATACCCTTACATATTCTGCGTATCGGGCTCGCGGTAACATTTCTTTGGATCGGTGTATTGATCATCATGCAACCTGCAATGTGGGGAAGCTATATGCAGCCTTGGGCAGAGAAGCTCATTCCATTTGCGATGGAGCCCATGATGCTCAGTGTCGGCGTGCTTGATCTCGTCATCGGCGCATTGCTCGCGCTCGGTGTGGTCATTCCGCTTGCCGCTGCGGTAGGTGCGCTCCATGTATTTTTCGTTCTTGTGGTGAGTGGCATTACTGATATCACTGTTCGCGATATCGCTATCTTGGCTGCAGCACTTGCACTCATGATGGAGTCTTTACCAGAGCCTATCGCATATAAACTTTTCCACTACCATGAATAAATATGCGCTCATTGTAGTCATTACTCTTGTCTTGGTTGGTATCGTCGTATTTTCTTATGTGCGCGATAATGGCAATAAGACCGCGGTGCATCCTCAGACGAATGCTCCATCAGCTGAAGTGCAGCAAAATAGAAACGCAGTGCAGCCGCCGGCAACTTCTTCGACCATCGTCTATTCAGATACAGGATTTTCACCGGATCCTTTGCGCGTGAAAGCAGGAACAGAGGTGACTTTCGTAAACAACAGTAGTCAAAGCATGTGGCCGGCTTCTGGCGTACATCCTACCCATAGGGAGTATCCTACGACAGGTGGTTGTATCGGAAGTACCTTTGATGCATGTAGAGGGCTCCTTCCTGGAGAATCTTGGAGTTTTAAGTTCGATATCGCTGGGTCATGGAACTACCATAATCATCTCTCTCCAAAAGATCAGGGGACAGTCATTGTGGAGTAATGCATAAATATGGGCCCTATGGCCCATATTGCGTTACATGATTTATGCAGTATGCTGAACGTAAGATGAGAATGATAGTGTTCATGATATCTTCATTCTCATAATACATAGTTAAGGATATGAGAATACTTATCATCGAAGACCAGGAAAAGTTGGCGCGCTCGGTCAAAAAAGGACTTGAGCACTATGGTTATGCTGTGGATATGATCCATGATGGCGGTGAGGCCATGCGTCGCCTCGAATTCGACTATGGTGATTATGACCTCATCATACTCGACCGCATGCTTCCAGGGATGGATGGCATGGATATTTGTCGTACGCTGAGAGAGAAGGGTGCAACGTTGCCGATCATCATGTTGACTGCAAAGGATGCACTCGACGACAAGATAGAAGGACTGAATATCGGCGCAGATGATTACCTTGTGAAGCCCTTCGATTTTCCAGAGCTCGCTGCGCGCGTGCAAGCGTTGCTTAGGCGCCCTACGGAGAAGTTTGTTTCCGAGATAGAAGTGCGCGGTATTACATTGAATCCGATCACGCGCATTGTAACACGCGCGGGTAAGGAAATTTCACTTACCGCGAAGGAGTTTTCAATACTCGAACAATTCATGCGACATCCAAATGAGGCTTTGACCAGAGAGAAGATACTTGGTCATGCTTGGGATTTCGCATATGATGGCTTAAGTAATGTGGTCGATGTACATATAAAGAATCTCCGCAAGAAGCTTCAGCATAAACATGAAACATTATTTGAAACGGTTCACGGGGTGGGTTACCGCCTTAAGGCGTAAATTAAAGAGGAGTCCTTTCGAGATCGCGCGCATACGGCTGACGATCTTCTATACGGTGATCACTATGGCGATCATCGGACTTTTCAGTATAGCCCTCCTTATTTCATTGGAACGGAATACACGAATGGTCGTCGCTGATGAGTTCATGATACCCGACGAGCTTTCAATCATCAGCAATGCGACGAAATCACTTTCTGATGATCTTGCTTCTCCACCCGTGCAACCGACGCCTCCACCGAAGGCCCTTCGTCTTCCTCGGGTACATTCCGGAGTTACAATGAATCGATTTCTCGTATTTCGCCGTACCGTAGATGATCTCGAGCATAATATCATACTCGCTGACGGCGTGCTCCTCTTTTTGGTGGCGCTGCTCGGCTATATCATTGCCGGAAGGACGTTGAAGCCGATACAAGAGAATATCGCCATCCAAAAGCGCTTTCTCGCAGATGCATCTCATGATCTGCGTACGCCACTCGCTATAATGAAAAGTGAGTCGCAAGTGCTTTTGCATACAGGTTCGCACGATCATACTGAGTTCAAAGAAGTACTCAAAAGTAACCTCGAGGAGATCGATCGCATGTCGAAGCTTGTTGATGATCTTCTTGTTATGGCGCGCACTGAAGAGCTTCCTGATCGTTCGACTTTTGAGACTGTGCGCATAAGCGATCTCCTTGAGAGGCTTGCGAAGAAATTCGAATCTCAAGCGAAAGGGCGAGCAATCGAACTTGTTCATGTGGAGATCATTGATGGGCTCGTGCGCGGAGAGCGCTATCAGCTTGAACGTGCTTTTCAGAACGTCTTGCAGAATGCAATAAATTATACGATGGCAGGTGGCACTATCACCATGAAGTCGAAGATCAAGGGAAATAATTACGAGATCAGTATCTCCGACACTGGAGTGGGTATTGCAAAGAAAGATTTGCCTTTCGTCTTTGATCGATTCTACAAGGCTTCGCATTCTCGTAATGAGGGTTCTGGTTCAGGGTTGGGGTTACCGATCGTGAGGCAGATCATCGAAGGGCATGGCGGCACGGTGCATATCGACAGTGAAGAGGGTGTGGGGACAACGGTGCATATCGGTCTTCCTATAGCCTAGATGAGCCCTTTAAGGGCTCATCTTTGCTTCATGTGGTCAACTTATACTTTTAATTATCGATTGCCCATGCGGGCATGAGATATGTTTGGTGATCGTTGCGCTACATGCAATGAGCGCACGTCTTATAAGTTTAAGATATATAACGATGAGACCATACAAAAGAGAAAAATTCACCACGATGGTGATGGTTACTGCATTTGGTTTGGGTGCACTCGGATTCAGTAATTCCGCTCTTGCGGCATCAGTATCTAAGATGCACGATATCGGATCGAACAAAACGACATTCATAGAGGGTAGTTCCGATAGTTCGCTCGTTGAGCATCGCAAGAAACACCCGACAAAGAAAGCACGAGCTTCAAAGAGAAATCTCAAGAAGCCAGGGGGAAATGCGAAAAACACGGATAATGCGTTGCCTATAGCTCCTTAAATCAGCTTCACTCGTTCTTCATCCATATATTGTATCGTGTACGTAATATGCTTATGCATAGTTATACGCTAACTTTTATCTATGGATCTCCATATCGATAAGAAGGTCGGATTGCTTCTGCTCACCGTATTTGTGCTTGGTGGCCTACTCGGCGGTTTGTCTGGGTTTGCACTGAGTCACCATGAGCGAGATTTCCGTGACATGGCTGGCCGTGATTTCTCACAGCTTCGTGATGGGAACTTCGGTGGCAATTTTGCAGGCCGCGATGGACGTGCATATGCCCGTCCAGATGGACGCATGGGCACAAACGGTGTAGCGCCTGTCGGCGGGGCACCGGTCGCACCAACGACGACATCTCCGGTACAATAATGACGGATCGAAGAAACATACTGTAGCAGGCACGGATACGTGCCTGTTTTACATTTGCGTTCCATGATTCTTGGGTTATGCTGTGCTGGTGAACAACCGCATCGAAGAATTTAACGAAATATTGTTTTCTTGGAGTGATACCACGTATCGTGCGATGGATTGGAGACCAAAGAAGCGTGAATTCAAGGGGAAGCTCGATCCGTATCGCATTCTTGTCTCCGAGATCATGTTACAACAGACGCAGGTCGATCGTGTGCGAGAGAAATTCGCAGCATTCATCGAACGTTTCCCGGATGTGCATACACTTGCCACAGCTCCGCTCTCTTCTGTCCTCGTGCTTTGGTCTGGACTCGGCTACAATCGTCGCGCGAAGTACTTGCATCTCGCCGCAAGGGCGGTCGTTGATGAACATGGAGGCATATTTCCGCGAGACTTCAACGCCTTGCAGCGTCTCCCTGGTATCGGAGCATCAACTGCTGCTGCGATCATGGCATTTGCATGGAATGATCCATACCCCATGATCGATACGAATCTCCGGAGGATCCTCGTTCGTGCATTTTTTGATGGAAGGATACCATCCGATAGGGAACTTTTTGCGTTCGCAACTTCTATGATACCGAAGGGGCGTGGTCGTGCTTGGAATTATGCGATGCTCGATCTTGGGGCAATGGTATGTACCGCACGAAGGCATAGTCCGGCCTGTCCAATGTTTGATTTTCATGGAGAGGTAGAAGATTTCGTATATAAGAAACCCCAATCGAAATTTAAGGGCTCGAAGCGATCATATAGGGGAGCATTACTCAAAATGCTCGTACGTGACCACACTTGTTCACGCGCACGTGCTGAGGCTGTTTTTCATGATACCCCATACAGCGGCAAAGAGGCTGTCGATGAATTGATACGGGAAGGTATTCTGATCGCGAAGAATAAAAAAATCACTCTTGCTGAGTGATTTTTTTATTTAACGATCGTCTGACCCAAGAAGGAGATGGTTGAAGAACGATGTGATGATGCTGATACATGCTGCACCAATGACACCCCACCAGAATCCATTGACGGTGATGCCGTCAACAAAGCGGGGAACGATGATCAGCATGAATCCGTTTATAACAAGTGAGAATAGTCCGAATGTGATGAGTGTGATCGGAAGGGCGAGTAATTTGAGGATAGGGCGAACAAGTACGTTCAGTAAACCGAGTGCGAGCGCGGCGTAGACAGCGACCTTGGGTTCGGTGATCGTCATCGCCGGAGTGTACGTCGCAAGTATATAGATCGCAACAGTTAGTGTTGCCCATTTCACAAGTAATTTCATCATGATGATAGTATACACGACAAAACGAACATGACACTTATGGGTTAGTCGAATGTTTTGATAAAGTTGATCACCCTGTCTTTATATGCCGGATCCTTGATCTCGCCTCCGTCGTCAAAGAGCTCCTGTACAAAAGGAAAGATCATACCTGATCGTGGCATAAGTGCACCAACTGCAACAAGGACGAGCTGCAACTGCTCTATCATGCGCGCACCACCAAAGGGGCCCATAGAGACACCGATAATGCCAACATGTTTTCCTTTGTATTCCGGGTATGCTGCATCGATCAGACGCTTGAGCTCACCAGGATAGCTATGATTATATTCTGGTGAAACGATGATAAGTGTTTTCTTTTGCGCGACGATCTCTCTCCACTTGCTACCTATGGGATCGGAGAGGGGTGCACCACCCATCTTTGAGGTTACGTCGAGATAATCGCGAACATCAACGAAGTCGACTTGATGACCTTCGCTTGTGAGTGTTTTCTCGACGAAACGTGCGACCTGCTCTGATCGTCTTCCTTCTCTTGCTGTCCCTAATAATATTGTGAATTCCATGTTGAAGATATATTAATGTATATATAGTATACCATGTAAACGATCATCTGCTGACCATAGACGTGCTATTCTGCTCGCGTATAATGGATTCATGAATTCTCCATGTCCACTTCCTCACGACCGTCCTGTGCGCATCGTGACGCATTCAGGTTCTTTCCATGCTGATGAGTTACTTGCAGTTGCAACCTTGCAGATTTTTCTTGAGCGGGAGGGACTTTCTGCTGTCGTCGTTCGCTCCCGGGACCAGAAGGTCATTGATGGCGGTGATATCGTGTGTGACGTCGGAGGTGTACTCGATGCATCATCGGGGCGATTTGATCATCATCAGCGCGAGGGCGTAGGGGAGCGTGATGGTATTCCATATTCATCATTCGGCCTGATCTGGAAGCATTTCGGTCTCGAACTTTGTGATGGAAATATTTTTTCCTGGAATGCGATCGAACAGAAGATCGCATATCCTGTAGACGCAGGAGACAATGGACTCAATCTTTATGAACCAGTATTCCCTAACGTACGACCGCTTCTTTTTCATCACATCGTCTTCGCATTTCACCCTACGTGGAAGGAGAAGGACGCGGGTATAAACGCCGATGTGCTTTTCTCGGAATTGCTTCCACTTGCGAAACGCTTCATGGAGCGTGAGCTTACGATCGCAAAGGATGAACAAGAGGGTGCACGTCTCGTGCGTGCTGTTTATGATCAAACCGAGGATAAACGTATCATTGTTCTCGACAAAGATCTTCCATGGGAGGCTGAGTTATCGAAATATACAGAACCACTCTACGTTGTTTCTCCGCAGGTCCTCTCGCCAGATGTATATCAATGGAGAGTTGAGGCGGTCAGAAGCGATATCACAACATTCGTTACGAGGAGACCACTACCGCTGTCTTGGTATGGCCTCATGGGCGAGGAACTCGAGAGGATGACGGGAGTAGAGGGGAGTATCTTTTGTCACAAGAAGGGTTTTCTTGCAATTGCGAAAACAAAAGACGCTGCGCTCGCGCTTGCGAAGATCGCTATAGGATAGCGATAATTGCCGCAATGTTTACTCGACAAAACTATTTTTTCGTGTTATTTTGTCGCCATTACGCATACGCCGCCTGCGCGGTGTTCTATCTTAAATCATTTTTATGGCATTCGTTGATGAATTGACAATACATATGGCGGCGGGTGACGGTGGGAACGGTGTTGTCCGTTGGCGTCACGAAAAAGGAAAGGAATTCGCTGGTCCTTCAGGTGGAGATGGTGGAAACGGTGGCAGTGTGTATGTCGTCGGATCGCGAGATCTCGGCTTGCTTTACAAATATCGACACCAGAAGGAGTTTCATGCAGAGCGAGGCGTCGATGGTGGACGCGACTCACTCTTTGGGAGAAACGGAGAGGATCTCATCCTTCCTGTCCCTGTAGGTACCGTGGTCACCTTGCTCGATTCTGGTAAGGTCTTTGACGTGATAACTGAAGATGAGCCGATGCTCATACTTGAAGGTGGGCGAGGTGGACTCGGTAACGAGCGTTTTAAGAGCGCAACAAATCGTTCACCTGATAAGGCAACTCCTGGAAAGCCGGGTGAACAATCAGAGGTTCATCTCGAACTCAAGCTTGTTGTCGATGTTGGCTTCCTTGGTTTCCCAAATGCGGGAAAGTCTTCTTTGCTTAATGAGCTCACAAATGCAACTGCGAAGATCGGTGCATACCAATTCACGACACTCGAGCCGAATCTCGGTGCTTTCTATGGATATGTCCTTGCTGATATTCCTGGACTCATTGAAGGTGCTGCAGAGGGTAGGGGTTTAGGAATCAAGTTTCTTCGTCATGTCTCACGCACGAAGATGCTTCTCCATCTCATCTCGCTCGAGAATGAGGACGTTGTTGGTGCATATAAAACGATGCGTAATGAGCTCGAGCAATTCGGTAATGGATTGCCTGAAAAAGATGAGATCATATTGCTCACCAAGACAGATCTCGTTGATCAAGCGACAGTAGATTCTGCGAAAGCCGCGCTCGCGTCACTTGGGCGAGAAGTTTACGCGATCTCCATCATTGATGATGCGTCGATAAAGACGTTCAGGGATATGCTTATTGCGAAACTTCGCGCCGCAAAGACCGCCTAAATTGGCGGTTTTTCATTTTGATACTATAAAATCATGCACGTTCATTATTCTTTGTGCTATACTACTTTAAGCTTAATGGATTAAAGTAATATCATGGCTATCAAACTCACCGTTACTCGTCACGTAGAAAAGAAAAAGCGTCCGCCAACGAAGCTCGTTGTCGAGCGTGTTACTTCGAAAACAAGTCTTGCGAAGAAGTCTGTTGCGAAGAAACGCACATTAACGAAGTCGTCATCTGCAAAAAAGACAAAAGTAGCAAAGGTGGCAAAGAAGACGGTGATTCGTGATTCGAAAAAGAAGCCGTCTCCACGGGTGAAGACAGTGAAGCCTGTGGCGTTGGATAAGAAAGCCATTGTACCATCGCAAAAGAACGTACTTGATATTGGAAGTCCATTGCCGCCTTTTGCAATGCTTTCGACAAACGGAGGAACACTTTCGTTGGATGAACTTCTGGGCACTCGCTTCGTGCTTTACTTTTATCCAAAGGATGAGACATCAGGATGCACTACAGAAGCGCATGAATTCTCAAAGCTCGCTGCGGAGTTCTCTTTGCAGGGGGTTGCTATCTATGGTGTTTCACCTGACTCCCTGGAGAGTCATGAGCATTTCATTGCGAAGGAGCAAATCGCATTTCCGCTTCTCGTTGATGAGGGGCACGCATTCGCAAAGGCTTGCGGTGTCTGGGGAGGACTCTTCAATAAGCGAACGACGTTCGTCGTTGGTCCCGATGGTATCATCGAGCGCATCTATCGTGATGTCAAACCTGAGGGTCATGGTGTTTGCGTACTTGAGGATCTCTCGAAATGAATATAAAAAAATACATGGAAGGCCATGTATTTTTTTATAAGTGAATGCGTTTATTGTAGTCTTCAAGTACAAGTTCGAGCCATGCTCGCGCAGAAAGCTCATCATCGAAGTAGCGCATATTATTTGGCATCGGATGTGTGCGGAAGAAATCATTCGATATCTTCCTGTATTGTGGAGAGCGACTGTGTATCGCGATGAGCGCCTCAGTGTTATTCGGTATGACGTGAAGCGAGGAGATGGAAAGTGCGCGTTCGTCGTAACTTTCCACTTTTGAGCCATCAACGATGACAAGCAGTGGTCCCGCACCAGCAAAATGTTCAGAATAGTCATTGAATATCTGCGCCCAAATGTCCACCGCATTCGCAACGGTTATTTGTTTCGGCAGTGTGATGTGATAAAGACCGTCGAGTGTCCTTTTCCAGTTTGTTATCTCATTTATGTATGGCATGGTTGATATCTTGTTGTATAGTATAGTATGCTTTCTGCTGATTGTGAACTGTGCGAGGCTTATGCTATACTCCCAATATGTCTGAATATCGCGCAACCATTGGTCTTGAGATACATGCCGAGCTTAACACACGTGCAAAGATGTTTTGTTCGTGCAAGAACGATCCTGATGAAGAGACGCCAAATACGAATATTTGTCCTGTTTGTACTGCCCAGCCAGGCACGCTCCCCGTGGTCAATGAGGCCGCAGTGGAGCAGGTATTGCGCGTAGGGAAGGCTATCGGAGCACAGCTCGCAGATTTCACTGAGTGGGATCGAAAAAATTATTTCTATCCTGATATTCCAAAGGGTTATCAGATAACACAATATAAGTATCCACTCGTCTCTGGGGGAAGCCTTGCAGGAGTCGCACTTACCCGAATCCATCTTGAGGAAGATACAGGATCCTCCCGTCATGATATGGGCGATTTCTCTGTCGTCGACTACAATCGCGCTGGCGTTCCTTTGATGGAGCTCGTCACAGAGCCGGTCATCCACGATGCGGAGACCGCTATGCGTTTTGGTAAAGAATTACAGCTTTTGCTTCGAACACTTGGTGCCTCTGAAGCGAACATGGAGAAGGGCCAGATGCGTGTTGAGGTCAACATCTCGATTTCAAAGACCGATAAGTTCGGTACGAAAGTCGAAGTGAAGAATATCAATTCATTTAGTGCTGCGGGCGCTGCTATTGCATATGAAATGGCACGACAAGAAGCAGCTTTAGAGGCGGGTGAAAAGATCATACAAGAAACCAGAGGTTGGGATGAGAGTACGGGGAAGACGTTCAGTCAGAGAAAGAAGGAATCAGCTAACGATTACCGCTATTTCCCTGATCCAGATATTCCAAAGTTCGTCTGTACAGAGGTTTTTGGAAAGAACTATGAGAAACTCGCACCGCTCCCTGAGTTGCCTTGGGAAAAACGAGAGCGCTTGCTCGCCCTCGGTATCGATGCGAAGGTCGTTGAGATCTACGTTTCAGATGATACGCTTGGAAAGCTCTTCGATGAAGTGGTTGCCGGTCTTTCGGGTGATGCTGCCGCAATAAAACTTGCATCGAACTATATTTCGACTGACCTTGTGAGTTTGATCAAGGCGGAGCCAGTGTTGCCACTTAAGTTAAGCGCAAAGACATTCATAGATCTAGTTTCCATGATCGGCGCAAATGAACTCTCTTCGCGTGGCGCGAAGGATACATTGACGATCGCCTATCGCGAAGGTGGCGTTGTGCGCGAGATCGCAGAGAAGAATGGTCTTATCCAAAAAAGTGACCTTGGAGAGATCGAGCGTGTTGCGAGCGAGATCATTGCGGCGAATCCGTCGCAGGCCGCAGAATATCGTGCAGGGAAGACCTCACTCCTGATGTTCTTTGTTGGACAGGGCATGAAAGCGATGAAAGGTTCCGGAAATCCGAAATTGCTTGGAGAAATATTCACAAAATTACTTGGGTAATAGGTCATAGGTCATGGGAAATGCACAGTGTATAAAAGCTCTGTGCATTTTTATATAAAACCTATACCCTATGACCTATAACCTATCACCTTCTTCATGATATAATATTTTCATGACCGAAACAGCTTCCGGCGCTTCTTTCGTAGGGCAGGATTTGAAGAATACTTTCGTGACTCTCGCTGTCGCTGTCGCTTTGACGAATCAGCCGTCTGGACGAATTGAGCGGCTTTGTATTGATGGCCGCATAACATGTGCAGGAGGAAAATCCGGTGAATTGTTTCTTAATCTTCACGAGTTGTTAAAGATACTTGGAATAGCTCTTGGAGAAGATGTCTCGATTCCTTTTGTCGCGGTAGAGGCGATCGCTATCCCTCGACTTTCAAAAGCGCAACTTATTGCACTTGGTCTTGGTGACCCATCAGCTGTAGTGGGAAATCATCCTGTGGATATGGTGGCCGGAGCGGTATCTGAACCTGCACCACTTAAGCGAGGTCCTTTGCCATTCTCTATCATTTCTGAGGATGAAGCAGCTCGTGTTGATGAGACTACTCCCGTTGCTAGAGGGGATGTCGTTGATGCGATAATCGAAATGCCTCCACCTCCACCAAGTACGAGGAAGTCTCTTCCGGAGCACTGGCCAATAAAGACAAGTCTTGATTCAGCGAAGCATTTTGATGATGCTCCGCTTTTGCCGCCATTGTCAGAAAAATCAGTAGCGGCAGATTCGGGAAAGGTCACCCTCGATGTCCCAAAAAACATGCAGGTCGAACCGCAAAAAGATCTATTGCCGGAAGTAAGGGGTGCAATGGCTATCGAAGAAGCGCCGGGGGACGCAATCGAAACTCAAAAAGAACTTGCAGTCGATGTTCCTACAGAGAGTGCAATTGCAATGCAAACTCCGACCGCAGTCGAAGAGGAGCCAGAACGAGCGGTAGGGATACACGAAGTGCAGGCCGTAGAAGTCGCCGAGCAACATGAGGTCATGGAGTCAGAGGAGCGTCCACTTCTCGAACAGGGTGAAATGAATCCTTATTATGAAAATGACCAGCAGGGTGATACTACGACAAACGAGGACGATGTTGCTGCTCCGCAGCCCGTGATTGCGAAGGATGATGAGGTGTCGTCTTCCGAGCAAGAGATCCCTGATGATGTGCAAGATGAGGCTGTGGAATCGAATGAAGCAGTAGAGGAACTTCCACCGCAGGGTGCGCGACCAGAAGTCGTTATCGATAAGACTCCTCCTTCGATCGATAGAGAAGTCTCAGATCGTATATTGCAGGAGGGTCTTGAAAGTGCACCGACTCCAGTAGTTGAAACCGAAGTCGGGGAGGAGAGTGAGGATGTTAGTGAGCCCATTGTCGCTGTGCCGCATTTTACTGTCCAGCAAATGACTCCATCGATGCATCCACTCGCATTACCTCCGAAGGTGGTACCATTTGCAACAGTCGCTCCAGGTGCATATCCAAAAGTTGCAGCAGTCTTTACTCAACCACATGCTCGGGCTGCAGAATGGCTTCCTTGGATGCGCACAAGTCATTTCTCGAAAGTCGCAGTGCAGAATGCGACGCATCCTGAGGTGAGACCATCATTTCCTCGTTATTCTGTAGCAGCGGATATTGAAGAATCAGTGGAGACAAAAGAGAATGCTACGCCTGTCGCCGCAATTGCCGACAAGACTCCAGGTATACCAGCACGAGCACCTACATCCGCAGAGATGAAAGAATCTGCTGCGCCACAAAAAGTTTTTGTTTCGGTAGTCGGTAAACCGACTCCGCCAGTAGTTATTCCAGTAGAGCCACATGTCGAACATCCAGCGAATGATATACGTGCGCTACCACCGAATATGCCTATGCCAGAGGACGCATGGGATGAGATGCTTGCTCCACTTACGATGCGCACCTCTGCGGTGGATAATGCTACGGAGGATTCACAGGAGAAGAGTCGAGAAGAGCTGCTCGAGGAAGTCTCGAATGATATAAAGGATTCGTGGGATGCATCATTCCTTACAGGGCTCGATGCAGCATAAGACGCACGCGTGCGTCTTTTTGTTTGTAAAATCTATTGTGCGTACTATACTATAATAAAGTAATGTCATACGTGAGAAGACCGGTCGCAATAATGTTTGTCATTGTCCTTGCAATGAGTAGCGCATATGCTTGTTTTGTGATTTCTCCTTCGTGTTGCGGGGTGCGCGGAAAATTCACTCCGTCGACGTCATTCTCGCTTTATCCATCGATCAATTTCGGTTTCGAATTATGGCCTGGCTTTCTTATCGTTCCTCTGGCAGAGAAGTTGGGATATTTCCATGACGAAGGGATCGATGTGCAATTGTATCCCTATATAAGCGTGAATGATCTTGTAAATGACGTGGCATCAGGAAAGATCAACGCTCGTGCTGGGTTGAGTTCTGAAATCGTCTATGAGGCACGTGAAAGTGGTATTCGGGCATACATTGTCCTCATAACTGACCATTCCGTCGGAGCGGATGCGGTACTCACACGTAAGGGTGCGAAGCCGATCGGTGCGTCAAAAGGGTCAAAAATCGCATATATCGGAGAGCCTGACTTTTTCGTTCAGTGGGCGCTGAGTTCGTTCAATACCACTCCCAAGGATTATGTGTTCATCGATGCGGGTTCAGAGGAGGCATCGGTCGAACTATTACGAAAAGGTCTTGTTGATCACATCATCACCTATGAGCCATATGTTTCCATGGCGAAGCAATTGGGGGCGACCGAAGAATACACAAGTGCTGAAAGCCCAGGAGTGGTTACGGATATTATCGCATTTGATACGAAATACGTGCGTGGACAGCCCCATGTACTCGATGGATTCATGCGTGCATATTTCAGAGCATATGATTATTGGAAATCGCATCCAAAAGATGCATACCGGATCGTGAGGAGTACTTTTCACATAACAGAGAGTGACTTCGAAAATCAGATGCGTTATATCGAGATGCTCGATAGGGATGCAAATAAAAGTGCTATGTATTTCTATTCTGGCTTAGGGTCTATTTATGGGAATGTGCGACTCATTAGTCTTTTTGCGAATCAGTATATGGTTATATCGAATATCAATCCCGATGACCTTATCTACCCGAATGCAGTGAGAAATCTTCCCTGATCATTAATATGTTAAAATAAAGCATATGAAAAAGAATATACGAGTTGCCATAAATGGCTTTGGAAGAATTGGTCGCGCATTTTTTCGTGCAGTGAAGGATCTTCCTGATATAGAGGTTGTAGCAGTCAATGATCTTGGTGATATTGATAACCTCGCATATCTGCTCAAGTACGATAGTACTTATGGGCGATTGAATTCTGTCGTATCGGTGACACCTGCAGCTGAAGGAAAGCGACCGACTATTGTTGTTGACGGAGTTCCTATAGAGGTCATTCAGGAGAGTGATCCAACAAAGCTCCCATGGAAGGCATATGATATCGATATCGTTGTTGAGTCGACGGGTATGCTCGTTGCGTGTGGTGCTGCTGAGGTACATCTTGCTGCGGGTGCAAGGCGGGTCGTCGTGACCGCACCGTTCAAGTGCGCAAAAGGAGTTGACCATGATACTGTGCTGATGGGTATTAATGAGGCTGATATGGAAAAATCGCAGGTGACGTCGAACGCATCATGTACGACAAATGCAGTGTCTCCACTCGTCGACATCCTAAATAAGGCCATCGGTATCGAAAAAGCGGTCTTGAATACGACACATGCGTATACAGCATCTCAGCGTCTTATCGATAGTCCTACGAAGAAGGATTTTCGTGAAGGTCGCGCTGCTGCGATGAATATCGTTCCTGCATCGACAGGTGCATCGATCGCGGTCACTGATGTCATTAAGGAACTTGAGGGGAAGTTTGAGGGTATATCACTACGCATTCCCGTTGTTTCGGGTTCTATTGCTGATGTGACCTTTATTGCAAAGAGAAAGACGAGTGTCGAGGAGGTAAATAAGATACTCAAAGATGCTTCGCTTGATCCTCGCTGGTCAGGTATTTTTACCGTGACCGCAGAGCCTCTTGTGTCTACGGATATTGTGGGCGAGCCATTCGGTTCAATCGCAGACTTGTCGATGACGAGAGTCGTTGATGGGGACCTCGTAAAGGTATTTGCGTGGTATGACAATGAGGCGGGATATACGAATACGCTTGTGCAGCATGTTCGATTAGCAGGAAAGCATTTGTAAAATTCAAGGGAATAATGTGATAAGGGGATCAGGGAATATGGGTTAATACAAAAATACGGGTATTTCTGCCCGTATTTTTCATTCCTCACGAATAAAAGAGTTTCGTATCGATCGGTTTCGTGAATCTCCCTTAATCCCATATCACCTTATTCCATCATCCCCCCAAATTTGTATCTATCGTATACAAGCTATCGAATCGTATAGTATAATAAGAATACGTGAAAATCGGTTTGTCACAAAGAGTCCTCGGGCTTTCATTGTTTACCGCCACAGTGATGGTTGGCATCATGCTGACGCTTAGTTTTTCGCTTACGCGGCAGTCCGTCCAGCAAGGGGCATCACGTTTCATTCTTGATAAAATGTCGAACTTGGTCTTTCAGGTTGACGAGCTTCTCGCTGGCTATCAGACGCAACTGCAGATCATATCGACTGATCCTGAAATCGCTATCGCGCTCTCTCCTTCGGGTGCACCGACGCCCACTCGCCTTCAAGAGGTGAGCAGCTGGTTGTCGAATCTGCTCGTATATTCTGGACCATGGGATGCACTTTTGCTTGTCGATAAACGAGGCGTCACGGTGAGTGCTGCCTCGTTACGTGAGGGCAACGTACCCATAGATATTACGGAAGAAGAGCTTCAAGTGCTTGCCAAGTCTGATACCGTTCCGGTTGCGCATACGGATGCAACCTTTCAAAACGGTATGCCAGGGATGTCGTACGCACTCGCGATCAAGTCCTTCGTTGATGGCAAGGAACAGATAGATGGTTACCTCATCGGGAGGATAGCGTGGCGATCTGTCGAAGATATACTGAGTCGAGATAATTCTGGCGTGCAGCTCTTTCGTAATGATGGGACACTCATTTCGAGTATAGGCGACATACACACGTCACTCGCATTCGAGCGCAGAGAGGTCAGTTCCTTCACTACGGATGAATCTGCGCAGCTGGTGCAGCTTGGGAATATTGAATATATGAAGACGCTCACGAGAGAGAAGGGCGTTCCGAATTATTCTGGAAATAAATGGGTACTCGCGAGTGTCCGGGATGCGAGTGCATATATTGTATCCGCTGAAAGTGGGATTCAGCAGATCGTTGTTGTCTCCGCAATTGCACTTTTCGTACTCGCGCTCGTTTTCATCTTTTTGATCTCTCGTACTGTTGTCCGCCCAGTGGTGCGTCTACGTAATGTTGCAACCGCTATTGCTCAGGGTGATTTTTCTAAGCACATCAGTGTGACCGCAAAAGATGAAATTGGAGATCTCGCGGGGGCATTCGAAACCATGTCGATAAAGCTCTCCGGGTTGTATGCATCACTCGAAGAGAGAGTTCGAGAAAAGACCGCGGCGCTCGAAAAGAATATTTACGAGCTCGGGAGAAGCAAAAAACAAACCGAAAATGCTTTGAGGGCCGCAGAGGATGCCGAAGAGAAGATGCGCGAGAAGAGCAGGCAGGTTGAAGATGCGTTCGAAGAAGTACAGCGTTTTGCACGCAACGCTGATCGCGAGCGCCTGACTTATTCTCTGCTTATCTCGTCAATTGGTGAAGGTGTCATTGTCATTGATGCGGAGCGCCGCATTACGGTCGTCAATGAGACGGCGGAGCGTATGCTCGGCGTGAAGAGTGAAGATCTTCGGGGCAGAGATTGGCGTGAACACTTCGAATTGCTTTCAAACGATCGCGCTTCACTCGGAGATGAATTTATGCTCCCAATTTTTGCAGAGGGGAAGTTGCATGCGATACGCTTCATGATCCTTAAGCGAAAGAGCGATGGTCTCGAGACTCCAGTGTCCGGAGTTATTGCTCCAATAACTGATGCGAAGAGTGGCGGTATTATTCGCGGAGCGATATTCACATTACAGGATGTGACTGAGGAAAAGGCTCTCGAAGAGGCACGCATAGGTTTCATCTCTACCGCTTCACATCAACTTCGTACACCGCTCACGAGCATGCGTTGGTTCACTGAGATGCTCATTGATGGCGATGCTGGAGATGTAAATGAGGGTCAACGACATTTTCTTGAGAGGATCAGCGAAGGTGTCGAGCGCATGACGGGACTCGTGAACATGCTGCTGCAGATCGCGCGTGTTGAGGCGCGCAGGGTCGCGATTGAACCAGTTCCCGTTGACCTTAAAGAGCTTGCTATTTCCGTAGCAAAGACCATTGAAGCACAACTGAAAGAACACCATCAGGAGATCATCGTCACCGCAGATCCTGATCCTCCGGCGAAGATCATGCTCGACCGCGATTATCCATGGCAGATATTTCAGAATCTTTTCACGAATGCACAGCGCTATGCTTATGACGATACGAAGATAGAAGTGCACATTCGAGCAGAAGAGGGTCATGTCCTTGTTTCCGTTCGAGATAATGGAATCGGCATACCGAAGTCTGCAGAGGAACGCATATATGAGAAGTTCTACCGCGCTGAGAACGCATTGAAAAAAGTACCATCGGGTACTGGTTTGGGTTTGTCCCTCGTAAGGTCACTCGTTGAAGAGATCGGTGGTAAGTTGTGGTTCGAGAGTACGGAAAACGTTGGGACTACATTTTTCTTCACGGTTCCCGTCGGTGGAATGAAGTCGAGAAAAGGAGAAGTGAAATTGCTTGTATAAGAAAACTTTATGTCAATTCGTTCGAAGATCATAACCGCCTCTGCGGTCATAGGAGTTTTCCAGGGAATCGTGCTCATTGGCTCGGTGCTTCTTTATGCCGCACAAGTGACCGATCGACCGATATGGGAAGTTAGTCAGATACTTGCGCTTTTTCCTGGTTTTTCTATCGCGAGCGTACTTGCTCCAATTGTTTTTGCCTCGTTCGTCATATCAGTGCTTTTACTCATCGGATATATTCACTATGTCTTTCTCTCCCCGATAGATCGCTACAAGATCGCAGCGGAGAAGGTCAAAGGGGGTGACATTGGAGATCTCGTCGAGACGGATGACGATGATGAGCTATCGGTTATGGTGCGCTCCTATGTCGATGCGATCAAGCGACTTAAAACATCATATGACCAGCTTTCGGGGTCTCTGCATGGGCAATATGCAGTACTCGGTCACGATGCTGAGATTTTGCGTCTGCTCGTTGATCACTTGCCCCTAGGAGTATTTTTGCAGAAGGAGCCAGATTTCGAGATCATGCGTATGAATGAGCGCGCAGCACAATTGATAGGGAAGAATACACTCATGCGCAGTGGTATATCATCATTTTGTAAATTAGACAGTAGTCCTTATCCTTTCGAGGAATTGCCGAATGTCGTAGTTCAGAAAACGAAAATTCTTGAAACTCGCAGTGATATCTATTTCCGTTATCCAGATATGCGCATGGCTGCCTTCAGAATGACGAGTGTGCCTGTGCTTGATGCGAATAATAGATTGCTTTATGTCATATCGACGTTGCTCGACATTACGGACATGAAAGAGGTTGAGCGCGAGAAGTCGGATTTCGTGTCGCTTGCATCACACCAGTTGCGTACTCCGATCTCTATCATTAATTGGTACGTCGAATTATTGAACGCGCCAGAAGATATGGAACATCTTACTGAGGACCAAAGGGGATTTATAACACAGATCAAGGAAAGTAGCGCGAGGATGTCGAAGCTCATTGATACGCTTTTGAATGCATCGCGTATAGAGCTCGGTACCTTTAAGAGTGAGGGCACGATGTTTGATATTGTACAGGTCGCTGATATTGCCATTCGCGATACTATGGCACTTGCGCATACAAAACATCAGACGATCGAGAAGAGTTACGATTTGAATACCCCGCTTATTTATGGAGAGCCAAAACTTGGTCAGGTGGTGATGCAGAATCTTCTGTCGAACGCGGTCAAATATACCGGAGATGGTGGCCTGATAAAAGTTGGCATTGAGTCGCATGAAGAGGATAAGAGTGCGCACGTGTATGTCGAAGATAATGGCATTGGTATTCCTGATGATGAGTCAAGTAGGATATTTTCGCGATTCTATCGAGCAACGAATGCACGCGATGTTGATTCGAGCGGGTCGGGACTAGGTCTCTCGATCGTTCGGTCACTTCTCGAGAAGGCAGGAGGAAAGATAACATTCAAAAAGATCGAGACTGGTGGTACGCGTTTCGACATTATCCTTCCGTTCACTTGCAAAAATATATAATTAGTATGATAATATTAAGTAAACAGCGCGTTCGTAGCCAAAATTGTGGCGCATAACTTCACTATGATGGAACAACAAACAATTCCAACTGTGCTCATCGTCGAGGATGAGACCCCATTGCGAAAGGCGCTTGCGCGGAAACTTTCAGCGTCAGGTTTTGAGATCAGAGAGGCGCGCGATGGTGAGGAGGGATTGCAGCTTGCTTTGCGCGATCACCCCGATCTTATTTTGCTCGACATCATCATGCCTGTCATGGACGGCCTTACTATGCTCAAGAAGATGCGTGTCGACGAGTGGGGCAAGAATGCAAAGGTGATCATACTCACCAACCTTAGCGATGAAAGTGCAAGTCAACAGTCACTCGAAAATGGTGCAGTGGATTTTCTTGTGAAGGCCGCTTGGACCATGGATGATGTTCTGCAACGCGTGCGTGCAGTGCTCTCGCGCACAGCGCAATGATAATGACCTGCAACATGAGTACTTACTATCGTTCGACAGTATAGGCAAAGTGTGTGGTTGTGTGTTATCCACAATTGCATGAAGTGCTTAAGGGGGTAGTATGGGTACAGGAACAAGTCATGTTCCGATACATCGTGGAAACTGTGGGAAGGACTGGCCCTCGCCGGTCCTTTTAAATCCCTATGAGATAAGTAGGAATTTAGTTTCATGAACTGTATCGTCTACATGCTATACTCTCCCTATGAGAAGACTTCTCGTTTTTGTTGGTCCAGTGTTCGCGATGGTCATCATATTTTTTTTCATATCTGGTTATTTCTCGTCAACAAGGTGTAAAAATGGGGTTGTGAAAATCAGTGGTAGTACTACTACTTTTCGAGTCTCTCTTGCTACTACACAATCAGAGTGGTCGCATGGGCTTTCCGGGCATGCGCCGCTTTCCCCGGACGAAGGAATGCTATTCTTGTTTCCTTCGCCATCGGTACGGATATTTTGGATGAAAGACATGTTGTTCTCCCTAGACATCATATGGGTAGATAAGGACTGGAATGTCGTAGGTATCGCAGAGCACGCAACTCCAGAGTCATATCCGAATACGTTTTCTTCTCAAGTGCCCGTAGAGCGTGTACTTGAAATTCCCGCATTCGACGGAAGGAGGAGTCCAGTTCATATCGGCGATCGTTTGGTATTTAGCTGTTCATAGAAAAAGGCGCCCCATGCTGGGGCGCCGTTCTTTAGTGCCAGTTTCTTTCAACCATGATGCATGTCCCGTAGACGAGCAGGATGGCCGCGATGATGCTGCAGATCGTGAGCACGTCATTGATTTGATGTTGCACCATCGAGAAGCAGAGAGCCGTCGAGATGAGCGTGGTGATCGTGAATAGCGTGCGCACCTCACGGCTAAGGAGCGCATAGAGTGCGACGACGATCGCACCGACGATCGCACCAGTGTACTGGTGGCAGTAGATGTGCACGTTGATGGTGGAAAGCATGTCCTGCGTCATGCCGAAGCACGCCGCAAGGATAATGCCAGCACCGACTCCCCAGTGGAGTCCGCAAAGCGTCTCCGTGTAGGGATTCAGGCGTTTGATGGTGATCGCGCTCATGAGAGAGCTCCTATTGAAAGGGCAAGGTTGCCAAGAAAATACTACATCTCTTTTTTGCACTTGTCAATATTTCGATTTTGTGACATAATCAGTGTGCCATCCAGACGATCGCTCCTTGAAAGAGGGGAGGAAAGTCCGAACATGGGCTACATCGAAAGATGTGTGCAGCAGGGTAGCGGGTAATTCCCGTCCGCAGTAATGCGCGAGGTGCGAGCAGAGACGCTCGAAAACGAAAGAATTCGAGCCCCCTTTACTGGGGTGAGCCATAAGGGTAACCTTGTGGGTGAAACGGCTAAACCCTTACTTCCATGCAAGGCCGTGCTTTGCGGGAAACCGTAGAGAGTGCCGCTAGAGGTCTGCAGTAATGCATATCGGAGAAAAATGATCGTCACCGACTATCGTCGGAACAGAATTCGGCTTATCAGATGACAATAGGAATGTCGCTTCGGCGGCATTTTTATTATCTTAAGTAACAATTCTGTCGCCCTCGTACATTCGGTCTGTGCTATAATTCGAATGTTATTTAACTCTTGTGAACTATGGGCTCAGATATGAACAATGTGAGCGGTGACCGACGTAACGGTGGAATTGCCGGTCTTTTACGCATTATATTTCCACAGTGGATTTTCAATGTGCGTCTGGCCTCGGTCATACTCCTCGCACTTGTATTTCTGTTGCCGATCGTTGGGTCATCAGGTTCTTTGGCGCGTATTCATCAAGTGAAATTGATCACTTTTGAGTCGCTAGTAATATTGTCTTCATTTATTGTCTTGTTTTCCTATTTGAGGGAGCGTAGTTTTTCATTGCCGAAGAGCTTCGTATTTCTTTTCTCGTGGTTGGGAGCAGTGTTCTTCGTGCTCGCAGCTGCTTTCTCTCCTGTTCCAAGAGTCTCATTTTTTGGCATCGGGAGCGAGATGGATACTGCGATGATCGTCGTTCTCGTATTTGCTGCACTTTTGCTGTCCGCTTTGTTGTTCTTCACTCCTTCCCGGCTTAAGCTATTGAGGAGGTCATTTATAGTTTCTGTATTTGTTCTTATTGCTTATCAGATTCTACATTTCATTTTACCGACATACACATTGACGCAAATCGTCTCCGTCGAGAGTCCTCTTGATCTTGGGGTGCTTTCGGGTGGCGTGGCGCTGCTTTCCTTCATTGCGCCATACTTTTTCGCCGAAAAGAAACAATTGCGTATATGGTCAATGGTGGCGCTCATATTCGTGCTTCCGGTGCTTATCGCCATCGATTCTTTCCTGTTGTGGATCGTACTCGGATTATTCTCTGGGATTTTCCTCTTCGTGACAATGAGTGACATCATTTCCGTCTCTCTTCGCGTACACGATCCCCGTAAGCATACTCGTGCATTCATGGTGGCGCTTGCAAGTGTGTCGCGTTCCGCATTGATCGGTTTTCTGCTCTTCATTTCGTTTGCATTTGGGCTTGGACACTTGCGGGTCGGTCATACGACCGTTGTCGATCTTGCGCGAAATGTGACACGGATCGAGAAGTTTGATGCGCTCACTTCAACTCCAACGTCGACGTTTTTGTTTGCGCGATCGGTTTTCATGCAGTCGCCATTATTTGGCATAGGGCCCAATCGCTATGCTGTAGAATTCATGCGTCTTCGCGATGCTGGATTGCGTACTGTTCCCGTCTACGACATGGGATTTGGTTACCTTCCAACCTTCTTCGTGACGACTGGAATCGTAGGTGCGCTCGTTATTCTACTTTTTGTATTCTCTGTTCTTGGTTTGTTACGTTATCTTAAGCGTGCACTCACTCTTCCTCGCGCAGAGGGGTATGAGGTGATAGCCTTCACGCTTCTTGGCATATACCTTTTATTTTTCGTAATATGTAGCGTCCCTGGAGTATCGGTTATTGTACTTTCCTTTGTAATGATCGGAGGATCGATCGGCTCACTTCGTTCAGCAGGATTGCTCGAGGACATACATGTCGGCTCACTGAGGGGACAAAATGATCATATTTTTGTTCTAATTGCCATCATAAAACTCATCGCGCTCATCGTTATTGCGACGATGTTATGGAGAGAGACCTTTGCATATTTTGATTATATTCATGGTCAGGAGGCGTTGTCTCGCGGCGATATTAAGTCGGCACAGCTCGATCTTGGTTTTGCATATAAGCGTTTCCCGACACCACTGTATGCACGTGACGTATCTGCCCTCGCACTCTTAGAAATCGGGAGTTCTGTTCATGGCGGTTCAGTATTAGATACGCGCACGAAAAATGGCATTGCAGCAATACTTGAGGTTGCAAAAATTGCCGCTGATGAAGCTATCAAGCTCGATCCTACGGATGCACGGAATTATGTTCAGCGCGGAGCAGTATACGAGTCTATCGCTGCATTCGGTGTTCCGAGCGCACGCGCACTTGCAGTGGATGCGTATACTGCAGCGTTGCTTAGAGATCCGAACTCTCCGGATATCATGACCGATCTTGGTCGTATTGAATTTGCTGATGGTAACGAATCAAAGGCAAAGGAATGGTTCAATCGTGCACTCAGTTTGGAGCCGAATCATCAGGGTGCACTTTCCGCCGAGGTGCGCAGTTTACTCAAAGAGAACAATGTCGATGAAGCTCGAGTGTTGCTTATCCGTGCCCTTGAGTTTGACCCACAAAATGTATTCGCAGCTTTCACATTAGGGAAGATATATTACGATGAGCGCTCTTTTGCATATGCTGCACGCACATTCGCAGCAGCGCTTCGTGGGGATCCACGCAATGTTGATGCTCGTTTCTATCTGGCAGCATCTCTTTTCCGTGCAGGAGAGAGAGATATGGCCCTCGCACAATTCAAGATAGTCAAAAAAGTGGATCCGGGGAGAGAGTTGCTTGTTCAGATCATTAATGCTATAGAACAAGGAACCGACCCTTTCATAGAAGACCCGTATGGTACGACGAATAATTAATCTATTGCACAAGGAGTGGGGAAGCCTTCATGAGGCTGCCCTGCTTTTGGGTTCTATGGCCCTGGTTGCACAGTTGCTTGGGTTTGTTCGAGATCGATTGCTGGCGTCTCATTTTGGAGCGAGCGCGCAGCTTGATATCTACTATTCCGCTTTTCGTGTTCCTGATTTTCTCTATGATACTTTGGGTTCCGCGGTTGCCATCACGGTGCTCATTCCATTCATTGCAGAATATGCGAAAAAAGGTAATGGCGAGCTGCGTCGATTTATGAGCGCTATGTTTACTGCGTTCATTTCAGCCTTCTTTGTCATTTGTGCGCTTGCCTTCATTTTCATGCCAAAGATCGTGCCCTGGCTTGTCCCTGGTTTTAGTCCCGTTGAACAGGCGATGAATATTCAGGTCGCGCGTATACTCTTGCTCTCACCGATATTCCAAGGAATGTCGAATCTTTACGGTGCCCTCACACAGTCATTGCAGCGCTTCTTTGTCTATGCGATAAGCCCTGCAATTTATAATCTGGGCATCATTTTCGGTATCATTTTTCTCTATCCTTATTTCGGTATATATGGTATCGCTTGGGGTGTGGTATTTGGGGCATTACTGCAGGACCTCATCATGCTTCCGGTACTCATTCGAGAGCGGTTGGTTCCTAGTGTTTTCTTTGGTCACCTCAAAGACGTGAGGCGCGTATTGTTGACTTCGGTGCCGAGAACGATCGCCTTGACCTCGTCGCACCTTGCGACGATCGCCATCATCGGAATTGCATCGCACGTCGAAGGTGGCGTTGCTGTCTTCACGTTCGGTATGACATTGCAGAGTATCACATTCACGATCATCGGTTCGAGTTATTCTGTTGCTGCATTCCCAACATTCGCCAAGTTCTGGGCAGATCAGGAATACCATCACTTTCGAACACATCTATTGAGTGCAGCTCGTCATATCATCTTCTGGTCTCTCCCGATCACTGCGCTTTTCGTCGTCTTGCGCGCACAGATCGTTCGTGTGATCCTGGGAACAGGTCGTTTCGATTGGAGCGCCACACGTCTTGTAGCGGCTGCGCTTGCGCTCTTTGTCATATCTGTTGTGGCACAGTCACTCGTCTCTTTATTTACTCGTGCTTTCTATGCTGCGGGGAATTCGAAAGTGCCGCTCTCGATCAATGCATTCTCGGGTGGCCTCATTATCGCACTTGCATATGGTCTTACTTGGGTATTTGGTCATAGTCTGACATTTCGATATTTCATCGAGACCATTCTTCGTGTCGACGGGATATATGGGACAAGCGTATTGATGTTGCCGTTGGCATACTCGCTCGGAATGATCTTCAATGTCAGCATGTTACTGATCGCGTTGCATAAGATCGTTGATAGGGTTTGGATAGGCATGCGCCGTGCATTCATTCAGAGCTTCTCGATAGCAGTGATCATGGGATTTGTTGCATATCACATGCTTCAATTTTCAGTTTCCTATTTCGACCAGAAGACATTGCTCGGTATCTTCGGGCAAGGATTGGTAAGCGGTGGTTTGGCGATCATAGTGGGTGTCTTCTTCTTTAGCATCCTTGATAATGAGGAATATAAGGAGACGAAGACGGCACTTCATCGTAAGTTCTGGAAGCAGAAGCCGATCGCAGTGGAAACAGAAACAGTGATACAATAACAGTCATGAGTCATGAGCAGGAGTCATGAGACCGCTCAAAATACACACAATGCCAAGCATTGTGTGTATTTGTTTACGAATTTTCTCATGACTTATGACCCATGACTCATGACTTGCATCAAGAACTCATGTCTCATGACTTATGACTAATTCTATGCTAGTATGCGCTCATTACTTATGTCGAAGTCTCATATTCGCAATTTCAGTATTATCGCACATATCGATCACGGTAAATCGACCCTTTCCGATCGCATGCTTGAGATCACGCGTACCGTCAGCGCACGAGAGATGCAGGCTCAGGTGCTCGACTCAATGGATCTCGAGCGTGAACGCGGCATCACCATAAAAATGACCCCCGTGCGCATGCACTATACAAAGGGTGGTGAGGATTACGTGCTTAATCTGATCGATACTCCCGGACACATAGATTTTTCCTATGAGGTCTCTCGCGCGCAAAAGGCCGTCGAGGGTTGTATTTTGCTTGTTGATGCAACGCAGGGTGTGCAAGCGCAGACACTCTCTGTGCTTGCTATGGCAAAAGAGCAGGGGCTCACGATCATACCTGTTCTTTCGAAGATCGATTCTCCTCTCGCTGATATACCTGAGGTCGTTGATGAGGTTGTGCAGTTGCTCGACTGTGACCCATCTTCAATACTCAAGGTGTCTGGTAAGACCGGTGCAGGTGTTCCCGAGTTACTCGATGCTATTGTCGATCGAGTGCCGTCCCCAGAGGAAGAGTTCGAGGGAAGGCCTGGCGCGCGAGCGCTTATCTTTGATTTCGCGTACTCGAATCATCGCGGAGTCATACTCTATGTGCGTGTTTTGGATGGAAAGATCACTAAGGGTGCGGAATTATCGTTCATTGCCGCAGGAGAGAAATTCTTCGGTATCGAAGTGGGGCACTTTTTACCTGCACAAACTCCCGCATCTGAAATACTTGCAGGTGAGATCGGCTACATTGTCACAGGTATCAAGCGTCCTGGTGTGGCGGGGGTTGGTGATACGGTCACGCTCACGAAACAGCCATTACCAGCGTTGCCGGGTTATGCGAAGCCGCGACCTGTTGTCTGGGCGTCTGTTTTCCCTGAGAGCCAGGATGATCTCGATGTATTACGACAAGCACTACAGCGTCTTCAGCTCTCGGATTCCGCGCTTACCTATGAGGAGGAGGCATCGGGGACATTAGGACGCGGATTCCGTTGTGGGTGTCTCGGCATGCTGCACTTGGAAATCGTTACCGAGAGGCTTCGTCGTGAGCACCAGCTCGCTTTGGTCGTGACAACACCGTCGATCACCTATGAGGTGAAATTGCGCAAGAAGGAAGATCCGCTAATCGTCTATTCTGCCGCACTCTTTCCAGATGATGCGGATATTGAGAAGATACGTGAGCCGTGGATCGATGGTTCGATCATTACGCCTCCTGATTATGTTGGTCCTGTATCACAGCTTTTATTCGAGCACGAGGCTGAAACTGGAGACTCAGACATATTTGGAGACAATCGTTTCCAGATAAAATTTGTGATGCCGTTACGTGAATTGATGAGAGGATTTTTCGATCGGCTGAAATCAGTGTCATCAGGCTACGCGTCACTTTCTTATGATATTGCAGGAATGCGCGACGCGGATGTTGTTCGCATGGACTTGCTTGTCGGCGGGGATCCGGTACCTGCATTTGCTCGCGTTGTCTCTCGCCGTCGCATGCAAGATGATGCTGACGCGGCAGTGGAGAAGCTCTATAAAGTGCTTCCCCGACAGCAGGTCAAGATCAAGATACAGGCACGTGCGATGGGGCGTATCGTTGCTTCGAAGGAACTCTCTGCGTTTCGTAAGGATGTCACCGGGTATCTTTATGGTGGTGATATCACTCGAAAGATGAAACTCCTCGAAAAACAAAAGAAGGGAAAGAAGAAGATGCAGGAATCAGCAAACGTGCATATTCCTCCCGATGTATTTGTGAAGATGATCCGCTCCGATATGGATTAAACTTCATATTTTTGCGCATCTTGCCTCACTTCACACCCCGACTCGCTCACCGTATAGCACATACGGCTTGCTAGAGTTCAGGGTGCTCCAGCGAAGCAACCTGCATCAAAAATCTAAAGTTTAACTAGAACTTAACAAAACTCGCAACAGCTTGCGGGTTTTGTTGTGGGCAGTATAAATATATGTAGTAATGAGGCCATATAAGTGTGTTATGCCATTCACTACACATTATCCACAAGTTTTCCTAGCGTTTATCCCCAGAATGTCAATATATTTGCTTGACAAACCTGTGGACGAGGCGTTATAATGCCTTGCATATCCTCGTGAATGAGTACTTGCTGGAGGTGTTGGTTGGTTGAGTATAATCCACGCTTTGAAGAACTCAGCATAACAAAGAACGTATTGAACTGAGACCTGGAGGGGCTTTTTGCTCTCAGGTATTTTTTCGTCATGTTCTCGTAGTTAGTGAACAGTAATCAGTAAACAGTAATCAGGCTAGATGCGCTGAATACTGTTCGTGCATTTGCCCTGATTACTGATTACTGCTTACCGATTACTTATGCTGATTCGTCGAGCTCTTATTAATCACTGTATTCCTATACCACACTCTATATATGGAGAAGTTGAATAAGAAGCATTTCGGTTTGTATCGCGCGCCGCTGGTCGAAGCACCAGATCTGGTTGCGGCACAAAAAGAATCGTATCAGTGGCTGATCACTGAAGGTCTCAAGGAGGTCTTCGCGGAGTTCAGTCCGATACAGGATTATTCGAAGAAGAAGTTCGATCTCGAATTCACGGGATTCGAACTCTTGCCCCCTCGCTTTGACGAGCACTACGCACGTGAGAACAAGATCTCTCTCGAGACCCCACTTCGTGCAGAGGTGAAGCTCTCGAACAAGCAGCTCGGCATCGAGAAGACGCAGGAGATCTTCATGGCGGATTTCCCCGTGATGACCGTCCGCGGTACCTTTATCGTTAACGGCGTGGAGCGTGTAGTCGTTCCTCAGCTCGCACGTTCATACGGTATCTTCTTTACTGCGCAGGAGCTCAAGACAGGCCGTTTCTTCGGTGCGAAGATCATTCCATCACGTGGTGCATGGATAGAGCTCGAAACCGACGCAGATGAAGTCGTTTGGGCGAAGATCGACCGCAAGCGTAAGTTCCCAGTGACGGCTTTGTTGCGCATCTTTGCGAATACGAAGAATGACGAACAGCTCATCGATCTCTTTAAGGGAAATCCTGATGCGAAGCGTGCTATCGAGAAGACGCTCGCCAAGGATCCTGCAAAGAACGTCGAGGATTCATACGTCGAGATCTATCGCAAGATCCGTGATGGTGATGTCACGACCACAACCAACGCTGCTGAGCTCATCAGTGCGCTCTTTCAGCGTGAGCGTTATGACCTCTCGACGGTCGGTCGCTTCCGCTTCAATAAGCGCTTCAATCTTCCTATGGATGATAAGGCAACCGCGCAGCGCCTCCTTACGATCGAGGATCTCGTTCTTACGATCTCCCATGTTGCTGAGTTGAATCACACTCCAAATGCACGAGAAGACGATATCGATCACCTCGGTAGTCGCCGTGTCCGATATGTCGGAGAGATGCTTCTTCAGAAGCTTCGCGTTGGTATGACACAGATGAAGCGCAATATTCAGGATCGCATGTCGACCGCCGAGAGCGATACGACGCTTCCTGTCAATTTCGTTTCTCCACGCCCACTCCAGGCTCGTCTCAAGGAGTTCTTCACGACCAACCAGCTTTCACAGCTCTTGGGTCAGGCAAACATCCTCGACGAGGTGGAGCAGCTCCGTACCTGTTCAGCCATGGGTCCTGGTGGTCTCACCAAGGAGCGTGCCGGACTTGAAGTACGTGACGTGCACTCATCACACTACGGACGTCTCTGTCCAGTGCATACCCCAGAAGGTCAGAACATCGGTCTCGTGCTCCGCTTCTCAACGTACGCTCGTACGAATGAGTTCGGTGTCATCGAAACTCCATATGCACGTGTCGTAAAGGGTAAGATCACCAATGAGATCGTCTATATGAACGCACTCGAGGAAGAGCGCGTGACGATCGCTCATGCCGCAGTTCCATATGACGCGTCAGGCAAGATCACTGCAAGTCGAATCGAGGCACGTGTCGCGGGTATCCCGTCAATCGTTGATTCGAAGCAGGTTGATTTCATCGATGTTTCTACGAACCAGGCATTCTCAGTGGCAACATCATCAATTCCATTCCTCGAGCACAATGATGCGAACCGTGCACTCATGGGTTCGAACATGCAGAAGCAGGCAACTCCACTCATTGCTCCGGAAGCACCTATCGTTGCTACGGGTATTGAGGGACGTATCGCACGCGACTCCGGTCGTGTTGTTCTCGCGGATCGCGATGGTACGATCAAGGCTGTTGACGCTCGTCATATCGTATTGAAGGACAGTAAGGGTAATGAGGTGGATTTCCCACTCATGAATTTCCTTATGACCAACGATGCTGGTTGTTTCCATCAGCGACCGATCGTTTCTGTTGGTGACAAGGTAAAGAAGGGTGACGTGCTTGCAGATACTTCAACTTCAGATAAGGGAGAGATGGCACTTGGACAGAACCTTATGGTCGCATTCATGAGTTGGGGTGGAAGCAACTACGAAGACGCTATCATTTTGAATGAGCGACTCGTACGTGAGCAGTACCTTACCTCTATACATATCGAGAAGTTCATCGTGAACGTACGCGACACGAAACTTGGACCAGAGTCAACGACGCCAGATATTCCAAACGTCGGTGAGGCAAAGTTGAAAGACTTGGATCACGAGGGTATCGTTCGCATCGGTGCCGAAGTGCGCTCTGGCGACATACTCGTTGGTAAGATCACACCAAAGGGTGAGGCATTGCTTACTCCAGAGGAGCGCTTGCTTCGTTCGATCTTCGGTGAGAAGGCGCGCGATGTGAAGGATACGTCTCTTCGCATGGAACACGGCAAGCGCGGTCGCGTCATTGGCGTGAAGGTCTTTTCTCGCGAAAAGGGTGATGCACTCGAGAGTGGCGTCATCAAGCGCATCTATATCGAGGTTGCACAGTTGCGCAACATCTCGGTCGGTGACAAGCTTGCCGGTCGTCACGGAAACAAGGGTGTCATCTCCAAGATCCTTCCACAGGAAGAAATGCCATACATGGATGATGGTCGTCCTGTAGATGTGATCCTCACTCCACTTGGTGTCCCATCACGTATGAACCTCGGACAGATCTTTGAGCTCCATCTTGGTATGGCAGCAAAGAAGCTCGGATACCAGGCAATTACGCCATCATTCCTCGGTGTTCAAGAAGAGGAGATTCGCGAAGAGCTCAAGAAAGCAGGCTTCCGCGAGGATGGTAAGCAGATGCTTCGCGACGGTCGCACTGGTGAGTATTTCGAACAACCAGTCTCTGTCGGTTACATGTATATTTTGAAGCTTCACCACATGGTTGAAGACAAGATCCACATGCGCTCAATTGGACCATACTCACTCATCACGCAGCAGCCACTTGGTGGACGTGCGCAGGGAGGTGGTCAGCGTTTTGGAGAGATGGAAGTGTGGGCACTCCAGGGATACGGCGCAGCGCATATCCTCCGAGAAATGCTCACCTATAAGTCTGACGATATTCTCGGACGTTCAGCAGTATTTGATTCGATCGTCCGCGGTAAGGAGATCAAGGAGCCGGGCTTGCCCGCAACCTTCCATGTCCTCCTTGCGACATTGCGTGGTCTCGCGCTCGATGTGCAGCTCAAGCAGCGCGTTGGAGATGAAGAGACGATCTATCGCGCTCCATCGTTAGCGGCTTCAGATACGCAGAATAATTAATTACCCTCATCAGCATATATATGAAAGAACCACAAAACGATTTCAATGCGATGACCATGGCGCTCGCTTCACCAGAAGTGATGCGTGCGTGGTCCTATGGTGAGGTAACCAAGCCAGAGACCATCAATTACCGTACCCAGCGCTCAGAGCGCGGAGGTCTCTTCGACGAGCGCATCTTCGGTCCTGAGAAGGATTTCGAGTGTTACTGCGGGAAGTATAAGGGTATTCGCTACCGTGGTATCGTCTGTGAGAAGTGTGGAGTTGAGATCACTCGTTCTGTCGTGCGCCGTGAGCGTATGGGTCATATCGAGCTCGCAGCACCAGTTTCCCATATTTGGTTTCTGCGCGGTGTGCCAAGCCGTATCGGTCTCTTGCTGAACACTCCGATGGCAGATATCGAGCGTGTTATTTACTTCGCTGCCTACATGATCACTTCGGTATCAGAGGAGCAAAAGAAGGGCTTGCTCGACGAGCTTGATCGTGAATATAAGTCACGCGTGAAGAGTCTTACAGACCAGCGCGCGAAGGATCGTATCAAGGAGGCACTCACTGCAGCAAAGAAAGAGATCGAATCACTTGCAATAGGTCTCGTCATGGACGAATTGACTTATCATAAGTATTCCCTCAAATATTCATCAGCATTTGAAGCAGCGATCGGTGCAGAAGCGATCTACGAGCTCTTCAAGAAGATGAATATCGCTGATTACAAGAAGGCGGTAGAAGAGCGTCTCGAGAAGGCAAATGCAACTGACCGTCCGAAGCTCTATAAGCGTCTTTCGCTTATCAAGGCAATGCTTCGCTCAGGGGTACGCCCAGAGTGGATGTTCCTTACGGTGCTTCCGGTGATTCCTCCAGGAGTACGACCAATGGTCGCACTTGAGGGAGGCCGTCATGCGACGAGTGATGTGAACGATCTTTATCGTCGCGTCATCAATCGTAATAATCGTCTCAAGAAGCTTCTTGAGATCGATGCTCCAGAAGTCATTCTCCGCAACGAGAAGCGTATTCTCCAGGAGGCTGTCGATGCACTTATCGACAACTCGATCCGTCACTCGACTGCGAGCCAGGCAGCAAGCCCAGCGCGCAAGCGTGAGCTCAAGAGTCTTGCAGACATGTTGAAGGGTAAGGGCGGTCTCTTCCGTCAGAATCTCCTTGGAAAGCGTGTCGACTACTCTGGCCGTTCAGTCATCGTCGTTGGTCCAGATCTCAAGCTCCACCAGTGTGGACTTCCAAAGCACATGGCGCTCGAGCTCTTCCGTCCGTTCGTGATCGCGAAGCTTATCGAGCAGGGGCTCGCATTCAACATCCGTGGTGCAAATCGTCTCATCGATGATGGTATTCCGGAGGTGTGGGCAAATCTCGAAGAGGTGATCAAGGGAAAGTATGTTCTCTTGAATCGTGCACCAACGCTCCATCGTCTTGGTATTCAGGCATTCCAGCCAATACTTATTGAGGGAAATGCTATTCAGGTGCATCCGCTCGTGACGCCAGCCTTCAACGCTGACTTCGACGGAGACCAAATGGCCGTGCACGTTCCGCTTTCCGATGAGGCTCAGGCGGAGGCACGTGAGCTCATGGCGTCGAACAAGAATCTCTTGAAGCCAGGTTCAGGTGATCCAGTGGTGAATCCATCACAGGACATCGTCCTCGGTTGCTATTGGATGACAAAGATCATCAATGGCGATAAGGGTGAAGGGAAGATCTTCCCATCACCAAATTCAGCGATCACTGCATACGACTTCAACATCGTTGGATTCCGTGCGAAGATCGTGGTGATGCCATCATCGAGTCCTAAGTATGCAATGTTCGGTGGTAAGCCATTCGAGACGACCGCAGGCCGCCTGCTCTTCAACTCAGTGCTTCCAAAGGATTTTCCTTATATCAACAAGGAGATCACCAAGAAGGATCTCTCGAATCTCGTCGACGATCTTCTCACGAAGTATGGTGTCGACGCGACACCAGATGTGCTCGATAAGGTGAAGGCGTTCGGATATAAGTACGTCACGAAGTCAGGTATTACCTGGTCACTCTCTGACGTCAATGTCCCACCAGAGAAGGATGCCATCCTTGCTGAGGCATATCGTAATGAGCAAGTCATTTTCGAACAGTACAACGAGGGTCTTCTCTCAACTGAGGAGAAGTATGATGGTGTGATTGCGATTTGGCGTGAAGTCGAAAATGCTATCCAGCGCGTCGTCCCTGCAGGACTTCCAAAGGACGGTCCAGTCGTCGACATGATCACTTCTGGTGCTCGTGGTTCGATTGGACAGGTGACGAAGATGGTTGGTATGAAGGGACTCACCCAGGGTCCTTCAGGACGCATCATCGACTTCCCAATGATCCCATCGCTGAAGGAGGGGCTTACTCCACTCGAGTACTTCCTCTCTACGCACGGTTCACGTAAGGGTATGACCGATACCGCGCTTAATACCGCGAAAGCAGGTTACCTTACTCGACGTCTCGTCGATGTCGCACAGGATTTCATCGTCTCTGAGGCTGATTGTGGCGATCGCTCTGGCATTGCACTCTCGAAGGAGAACGCAGGCGGTATCGAGATTCCACTTTCTCGCCTTTTGCGCGGCCGTGTTGCCGCCAAGGATATCGTTACCCCAGATGGAACCGTCGTGTTCAAGAAGGGTACGCTCCTTGGGCGCGATGAGGCTATCGCCGCAGATAAGGCGGGTGTACTCTCCGCGAATGTTCGCTCTCCACTCACTTGTAAGGTGCTTCGTGGAGTATGTCAGCAGTGTTACGGTATGGACCTCGGTCGCGGACGACTTGTCGCCCTCGGAGAGACGGTGGGTATCGTTGCCGCTCAGGCTATCGGTGAGCCAGGAACGCAGCTTACGATGCGTACCTTCCATGCCGGAGGAGCAGTCGGAGAAGACATCACCATGGGTCTCCCACGTGTCGAGGACGTCTTTGAGCGTCAGACGCCAAAAGCAGAGGCTGCCGTCGCGAAATTCGATGGTGTCGTTGCTGAGATCCGTCGTGGTGACAAGGAAGACCTCGTGATCGTTGTCGTTGGTGAGGGTGGCAAGAAGGGTAAGAATGAAGCTGAGCACTCCGTCTCTTATCGCCGTCAGCCAAAGGTGAAGGTTGGCGATACTGTTGTCGCAGGTCAGATCATGACCGACGGTTACGCGGACATCGAGACACTGTTCAAGTACGGTGGCAAGATGGCAGCAGAGCGCTACATCATCTCAGAGATCAATCGTATCTATGAGACCCAGGGTGTGTCTACTTCACGTAAGCACCTCGAGATCATGGTGCGCCAGATGTTCTCTCGCATGCGCGTGCGCAATCCTGGCGATACGCGATTCTCTCCAAGCGACACTGTCGAAGAGGCAGAGCTCGTGGATGAGAACAACGCGGTCATCGCAAAGGGTGGAGAGCCAGCAGTTGCAGAGCGTATCGTGCTCGGTATCACTGATATCGCACTTACCAAGGAGTCATTCCTCTCTGCGGCATCGTTCCAGAGTACCTCACGCGTCCTCATACAGGCCGCAGTCGAGGGTGCAACGGATCATCTTCGTGGGCTCAAGGAGAATGTCATCCTCGGCCGTCTTATTCCTGCAGGTACCGGATTCTGGTCAAATGAGATCGAGCCGGCAGAGCAAGAAGAGGTTAAGGCTGAAGAGGCACTCTAGATCTATAGATTTTGGTTTCTCTCTTCGTTATACGCATAAGATCATTCTTGTGCGTATGCGCGAGTAGGGAAATAGTAAGAAGTAAGAAGTAAGAAGTAAGAAGGTTGATGCGATGCACAAATACCCATTTGATTATCTTCATCCTTCTCACTTCTTCCTAATTCTTTCCTTCTTACTGCTCACTTCCTCCTTCTTACTATTATGGACCATATCGCACAGATAAAAGCACGACTACCTATCGCCGATGTAGTTGGAACATATGTGAGGTTGGAGCGTGCAGGAAGTAATTTCCGCGCGCTTTGTCCGTTTCATAAGGAGCGCAGCCCATCATTTAATGTTTCTCCTGCGCGTGATGCATTTTATTGTTTCGGTTGCGCAAAGGGTGGTGATATCTTTACATTCGTACAAGAGATCGAAGGCATTTCTTTTCCTGAGGCACTGAAGTTGCTCGCTGCAAGAGCGGGCGTGCAGCTTCCTGAGCGAAGCTCAGCGCTACTTGATCAGCAGAAATCAGCGAAAGAGCGCCTTATCGAACTTATGGAAGTGTCGACGAAACTTTTCGAGGCGCATCTCGTGGAGCACCCCGAGGTGCGTGAGTATCTTCATGGACGAGGTCTCACTGACGAGACGATAGCAAAATTTCGTATCGGTTTTGCGCCACTTGAGTGGCGTGCACTCCATGAAGCGCTTCGATCAAAAGGATTCTCCGATAGTGAAATAGAACGTTCTCGTGTGGTCAAGAAAGTCGAAGGTCGCGGGTATTACGATACTTTTCGCGGTCGCATCATGTTTCCGATCATGGATCCATCGGGTCGCGTGATCGCATTCACGGGCCGCGTTTGGGGAGACCAAAAGGCACCCGATGGTACACCCGTGGCGAAGTATCTCAACTCTCCGGAGGGTGAACTCTATGAAAAATCTCGCGTCCTCTTTGCGTATGATCGCGCAAAAGTGCCGATGCGAAAAGCTGATGTTGCGATACTCGTTGAAGGTCAGATGGACTGTATCATGGCCCATCAAGCGGGAAGCGAGAATACGATCGCAATATCAGGAACAGCACTGACGAAGCAGCAGGTTGAGCTCATTAAAAGGCTAACCAAGCATGTCATCATCTTGCTCGATGCGGACTCCGCAGGAATCAATGCGTCATACCGTAGTGCGCTTATTGCGCTCGGGGAAGAGATGGACGTGCGTGCAGCTATGGTGCCTGGAGGAAAGGACCCGGCTGATTACATACTCGAGCATCAAGCAGAGTGGCCCGCAGTATTGGAGAATGCGAAGGATATCGTACTCTATTACATTGATGCACTTCGCAAGCTTCGATTGACGCGCGATGAGAATCAGGAGCGCGTGGAACGAAACATTTTCCCACTCATAGCAATTATGCAGAGCAGTATGAAGCGTGCACGATATATATCAGAGATCGCACGTTTGCTCGAGATACCCGAAGATTCAGCTTGGAAGGATATCGAACGCTTTCGCAGTAAGAATGAACCGTTTAGTGAGCAGCGGGAGCGCGAAGTGGAACCCCCAGTGAGTCCACCATCTATGAACGCGGTCTCGACGCTTGTGCGCGTGAGTGATGAACTTATCGGCTTGCTCTTGTGGCAGGAGATTCACAAAGAATCGACGCTTGCTCATGAAGAAATAAGGGCAAGACATGCGCAGCTCTACAAAGAGCTCGAAATAGATTTCGTCGAGCCGGGCGAGGCTGATGCAGCGCGTTTGCTCATCACCGCTGAAAGTCGTTATGGTAAAGACGCTAAATTGCAGGAAATTGCTGAAGAGTTACTTGATCGCGTTGAAAGAGAATTGCTTAAAGAGAAACAAGAATCACTTTTCAGAGAGATTTCACGTGCGGAGAGTGCAAAGGAGGATACTTCAGAATACATGGCACAATATCGCGCTCTTGCACCGAGAATAATCGCTGTGGAAGATAGAATGCGTCAACGTGCGCATCTCATGTAGGGAACAGTAGGACACGGGCCGTGTCACTGTATAGGGTTGCGGAAACGCTCATTTTTACTAATATCACATTATAAAGTATATGCCGACGACAAAGAAGACTACTAAGGCTGCGGTCAAAAAGACTGTTTCAGCGAAAAAGGTCACCACAAAGAAAGTGGTGGTAAAGAAGCCCGTGACAAAAAAGGTCGCGGTGAAGAAGCCTGTCATAAAGAAGGCACCGGCAAAGAAGCCAGCGGTCAAGAAGGTTGTTTCAAAGAATGCTGCCTCAAAGAAGGTTGTGCAGTCGAAAGCCACTGCAAAGAAGGCTACTGCAAAGACGAGCACAAAGCCGTCGAAGCTTGAAAAGGTAAAACTTGCACCGAATCCACCAAAGACGGGCGAGCGCGCACGAAAGGGCCTCGAGGATAAGTTGCAGTCGCTGGTGCATCGCGGCAGGGAGCGTGGCTTTGTAACGTATGATGAGATTTTGCGCACATATCCTGACATAGAGAACAATATCGATTTCCTTGATGATATCTACGAGAAACTTTCGAACCTTGGTGTTGATGTCATAGAGTCAGGTGGTCTCCTTGATGTGCATACCGATGAGGAGCTTATCAATCGAAAGCTTGGCAAGGGTGCAGGTGGAGATTCTACACAGATGTATCTCCGCGAAATCGGTCAGTATCCATTGCTTACTGCAAAAGATGAGCGTGAGCTCGCGCAGCGTATCGCTGCGGGCGATGAGGAGGCAATGGGACTTCTTGCACGTGCAAACCTCCGTCTTGTCGTTTCGATCGCAAAGAAATATGTCGGTCGTTCCCCAGACCTTACTTTGCTCGATCTCATTCAGGAGGGTAATCTCGGACTCTTCCGAGCCGTTGATAAATTTGACTGGTCAAAGGGATTCAAGTTCAGCACCTACGCGACGTGGTGGATTCGCCAGGCGATCACCCGTGCGCTCGCTGATCAATCGCGTACCATTCGTATTCCGGTACACATGGTTGAGACGATCGCAAAATACAAGCAGGTGCACCGCCGTTTGACTCAGGATCTCGGCCGTGAGCCAATGGCTGAGGAAATCGCCATGGAGATGGGCATCGAAGTCGAGCGCGTGCGTAATATTCAGAACATCGATCAAGATACGGTTTCACTCGAAAAGCCGATCGGTGATGATGAGGATAAGTCAACACTCGGCGAATTCATACCTGATGAACGTATACTTTCTCCAGATCAAGAGGTTTCGCGCCTCATTCTCTCGGAGCAAATCCAAGAGGTACTCGCGGAGCTCTCTCCAAAGGAGCGAAAGATCCTCGAGATGCGTCATGGACTTGAAGATGGTGTACAGCATACGCTTGAGGAAGTGGGTAAGGAGTTTGGAGTGACACGTGAGCGTATCAGGCAGATCGAGGCGAAAGCGCATGAGAAGATCAGGCAGCACGAGAACATCAATAAATTGCGCAATTATTAAAAACCCTTCTTAGGGTTTTTAATTTGCGCAATTTATTGATTACGTGCTGTCCATGTACGGCACTGGTCTTTTTGACGGGGGTCGCCTCACGCTTCGCCTTCGCCGTACCACTGTACGTCGTCAGGCTCCAGCGAGGCAACCGCCGACAAAAATGCTCAGTGTTTCATGGGTGTTTGTGGGTGGAAATGCAAATGCAAAGAAAAGAAAAACGCACCCGATGGGTGCGTTTGATTCAGTCGCGATAGCCGTAGAGCTGATAGTGGTCGAGCTGGATGAGTGCCATGGTGAGTGCTTGCTCGTTTTGCATCTGTCGGGTCATTCGTCCGTTGGTGAGCTCTCGGAGCAGATTGCTTGATCCGTGCTCGTGGTCACCTTTGATGAAACCAACGCTCGCAAAGCCTTCAGTGAGTGTGTGCCCATGAGTAATGATATCTCCCATGACACACCGAGGAATTTCAAATCCGGCGGATTGTCCGATCGCATAGTGTTTACCATTGAAGATTGCGCAGACGGCAAGCTCCATGGCAAGACTGCTCGATCCGGGGAGTTCAACGATTCCTGACTCGATACCGATGCCGAACGTGCCATCAAGAGCGATGAGTCCGTCACAGGCACGCTTCTTTGCACCGCGCACGGTTTCTGTGAGTGAACGCGGTTGTCGCCCGACTCCCGAATCTATATGCACATGTATCAGATCGAGCGGGGAAGGGAAATAAGAGGTGATCACATTGCGCACAGCACTCACTTTTGAGGGACTTTCTGATCCATGGATGATGCGAAGCGCGGACATAATGCCTCCAAGAAGAAGCATCTTTCGTTATCCTAGTGTAAATTCGATGTGCTGTAAAGAAAACAAGCACCGAGTGGTGCTTGTTTATTAGTCTTCAACATGAAGAGATGATCGTGTCAGTGGTCCGACTTTTCCTGTTGGTGGAATATGCATGACCTCACGCTGGTAGCTCTTCACAGCCTTTAGTGTATTAACTCCGAAGAATCCTGTCGCTTCGTCTTTGAGGAAGCCGAGCTTGATGAGGAGCTCTTGTAATGTCTTCACTTCGTCCCCGCGAGTGCGATACCAAAGATCGCGCTTGAACTTCTTCTGTTTATTCTCATTCTTGCGCTCACTTCCGCGGTCATCGGAACTCGTGGCAGTACTTGTCGCAAGATTTGAGCCCAGCGTTAGGAAGGTTGTTTGTTCACTCCTGCGCTCATTTGTTGGACAAGGAGCTTTGATACATGCGATACTCGAGTCCTTAATATAACGCACATAGTACCATGTGCCGGGCTTGAGATCATTGAGGGTCGTCGTTGCCAATCCCTTTGCGGTGACCTTTGGCATGCATGAGGGGAGTGGTGGGTAAATCGCCGGACAGATCTGCTTGAGCTCTCCATACTGGAAATATATGCTCTGCTTCGCGACATCATTTAACGTGCTTGATGATGTATCAAACCATCCTGAAAGATCAGGAAGTGCTACAGACGCTGAAGTCGTTGCTACCTCGGAAACGATCGGCGCGGGTAGCGGTCGTAATACCATGATATCCATCGGATGTCTGGTATCTGCGTGCGCATATGCTCCAAAAAGCATGAAAATACCGCTTAAAATAATGATTTTTTTCATATAGCTGCTGTGTTTATGTCATGAAGGATTGCCTTCACATATAATAATTTATGAAACATCTTTTTGTGACAGTGTATGTGTGTTCTTGTAATAAAACTAAAATAATGTTCAGTTGACAATGACTCTCTCTACTATAGAGTGAACAAAGGATTCGTTCCTCTTTTTTATTTCAGATTTTTCGGAGGCAATAGATGCCGATGTCATTTATCGATCGCTTGAAGGGTGTGTTCTGCAAAAGATGTGTGCAGGTCATCATCGACGGTGTGACCGCGATGGTCGATCCTGAGCATATCAAGGAGTCCTCTTGGGTAAAGCGTATGCACTCGGGGAAACTCGTCGGACATGATCGCAACTCTTTGGAGTTCACATCCGTCGGTAGTTCGGTAGTCTTGAAGAGTGCCGACGGGAAGCAGCACTTCTCTGTGGAGGCCGACGAGTTCGAGGCAACCGCATTCTTCTTCCTCTTAAGGAAAGGCTATTCGGTTCAGGCTCCGCCCCCTCGGCGTGAAAGTGACCGTTTCTAGCATCCGGGCATTTCACGCTTCCAAGCAAAAACACCGCTTTCGCGGTGTTTTTTTATCCAAGTTTCTTTGCGCGGAGATACATAAAGAGGGGGAACTCTTTACGTGCTTTATTCTCAGCATCCTTGCGTGGGCCTGAATCGCTCACCTTATGAGAGATCCACTCCTCAAGTCGGTCGACAGCGAAGCCATACTTCGTAAGTTGTTTGAAGTAGGTTTGCAGTGGGCGATGGAATGAGATGGTCTGCGGTGCACCAATGATTCCCGGATGCATCTCCATACTCACTTTCGAGTTCGTGAGATACGCATCGATGCGTCTCGCTTGAATACCCTTATCGTCAACATATTCCCAAGATGATTCTCTTGGTATGCGGAACGCGGGGTGGTTCATGACAACATGGAATGTTCCAGACGGTTTGAGTACACGAGAGACTTCCCCAAAGAGTTTCTCCATGTTCTCGATGTTCTGTATCGCGAGCACGATGTACACCGTATCGAACGAAGCATCAGCGATCGTTTTCAGTTCCTCCGCATTATCAACCGCGAAATGCATCTTCGGTGCACGTTTCTGCGCGATAGCGATAAGCTCATCACCAATATCGACGCCTTCAAAGGTCGCATCAGGGAAAGCATCCTGAAAACGTCGTGTAAAGAATCCTTGTCCGCAGGCGAGCTCGAGTACGCTTGTGCCATTCTCTGGTGTGATCAAGCGCTTGAGATTTGGAAGGATCACTTGAAGGTGATAGGTGTCTGTTTCATTTTCAAGATGCTCGTCGTACCATGATGACACATCACCCCAAGAGGTCTTTGGTGTTGCGCTTTGTGGTGTCGTACGCATGTACGCCTTTTGCTTTCGCGGAGTCAGCGTATCCGCCTCATTCGTCGCTTGCGCCATGACATCGTTCATGAGAGAAGGGCGCTCACTCTTTGGTGCACTCTTCTTTTTCTCGAAGTCTTGGTCGAAGCTTCGTGTGACATTTCGTCGAGATGTCTTTGGGAAGTAATCTTCCTTCTCGACAGGCTTTTCCTCGCGAGGCGCTCGTGAGAACGATCGTGCTGAATGTTCAGAGCGCATGCCATCTCGGAAAGGCTTACGATCCCCGAATGATGGACGATCACCGAATGACCTTCGAGGGCGATCACCGAATGATGGGCGATCCCCGAATGATGGTCTGTCGCCAAATGATTTCCTTGGTCGATCAGAATAGGATGGACGATCTCCGAATGGTTTACGATCTCCAAATGGTTTTCGATCACCAAATGACTTACGTTCACCAAATGGAGAGCGCTTGCGATCGCCAAATGATGGACGATCTCCATACGATTTCCTTTCGCCAAATGAAGGGCGGCTGCCAAACGATGGTTTGTCTCCGTATGACTTGCGCGCACCTGTTGGCTTGCGGTCACCGAAAGACGGGCGTGGTCCGTAGGAGCGTGCTCCACCTTTCGGGCGGTCTCCGTAGCCTCCGCGCGAGGAGTGTGATCGGGATGAGTTCATATGAGGACGACTATAACACTATTTCATAATTTTGTAAATAGGTATGGTAATAAAAAAATCCCTTAACAAAGCAATATTTTTTATGTAAGTAGTTCTTCGGTGAATGAGCGGTGGGGTACTGATCACCGCGAAGGGCACGTATCACTTGAGTGGGTCTATACAATGTATTAGCTAAACAAAAAAATCATCGTCGAGGCAAAGTGTTGTATAGCATTGTGAAAAATTCATTTTGGCCTTGTAAAATAAAAATTTTCGTGCTATAATATCGCGACATTATTACATGGCATCTGGCTCTTTTTTATTTAAGAAAAGCGAGAGGCGAACTTCTTTGTCGCGGGCACCCAAACTTCTCAGTCAATGTACTTCAAGTACATCTTCTTCGAAGTTTTGCCCGCTCCTCGAATTTCATCCACTCGCTTTCCTTAAACCTTGTGCCATGCTCAACTAAACGCAATATTATTATGGAAATTCGCAACATCGCGATCATCGCACACGTCGACCACGGAAAGACCACATTGACCGATGCGCTGATGCGCCAAACGGGCATGTTTGCAGAGGGTGAATCAATGGACTCGAACTCGCTTGAGCTTGAGCGTGGCATCACCATCTACTCGAAGAACACTGCAGCATACTACAAGGACACAAAGATCAACATCGTGGACACACCAGGCCACGCGGATTTCGGATCCGAAGTTGAGCGTGTCTTGCGCTCGATCGATAGCGTGCTCCTTATTGTTGATGCCCAGGAAGGTCCTATGCCACAGACGCGCTTCGTCTTGAAGAAGTCTCTCGACTTGGGTCTTAAGCCGATCGTTGTTATAAACAAGATCGACAAGCCTGCAGCTGATCCTCATCGCGTAGAAGAGGAAGTGCTCGAGCTTTTCATGGATCTCGGCGCAACGCAGGAGCAGATGAATTTTCATGTGTGCTATGCGATCGGACGCGAAGGCGTTGCGATGCGCAAGCTTGATGACGAGCGTAAGGATCTCACGCCACTTCTTGATATGATCCTTGAGTATGTTCCGGTTGCAAATGGCGATACCTCGCTCCCAATGCGTGCGCAGCCATTTAATCTCGCATACGATAATTATCTTGGACGCCTCGCAGTCGTTCGCGTTGTCGACGGTGTTGTGAAGGATGCGGATAATCTTATTGTCTTGAATAATGGAGTCGCGCGCAAAGCGAAGATCACGAAGCTTTTCGCATTCCGCGGTATCAAGCGCGTTGAGGTTCCCGAGCTCGTTTCGGGTGATATCGGTATCATTGCAGGTATTCCCGATGTCTTTATCGGTGAGACTATCGCACACTCTGCAGATGTAGAGCAGCTTCCAATGATCACTGTCGATGAGCCGACGATCGAGCTTAACTTCCTCGTCAATAACTCTCCGTTTGCAGGCCGTGAAGGTAAATTCGTTACCGGTCGCCAGATTCGCGAGCGACTCGAGAAGGAGCTCGAAGTGAACGTCGGTCTCCGTGTTGATTTTGACTCCGCTTCGGGTGAGTCTTTTCGCGTCGCAGGACGTGGTGAGCTTCATATTGCTATCTTGCTCGAAAACATGCGCCGTGAAGGGTTTGAAATCCAGATTTCACAGCCGCAGGTCATTGTGAAAGAGATCGATGGCGTTAAGAGCGAGCCTTTCGAGGAAGTCACTATCGACGTCCCATCCGTATCACAGGGCGTGGTGATCGAGAAGCTCGGTAAGCGCGGCGCTGTCATGACGCACATGGTGCAGCATGACAATATGGTCCGTATGATTTTCGAGGGCCCAACACGTGGACTCCTTGGCTATCGTATGCAATTTGTCGTTGATACGCGCGGAGAAGGTATTATGTCTTCGCGCGTCATCGGATTCCGCCCATGGGCAGGAGAGATCGATCACCGCAATGCGGGAGCGATGATCTCTATGGAGTCCGGTAAGGCACTTGCTTTCTCGCTTTGGAATCTTCAGGAGCGCGGAGAAATATATATCACTCCAACGACTGAAGTATACGAAGGAATGATCATCGGCAATACGAGCAAGGGAGAGCAGATGCTTGTGAATCCAACAAAGGGTAAGCAGCTCACGAACATGCGTGCATCGGGTTCTGATGAGGCGATCAATCTCGTGCCTCCTGTTGTGCTCGGTATCGAGAACGGTATGGAGATCATGGATGATGATGAATATCTCGAGATTACTCCAAAGAGTATTCGTTTGCGCAAGAAGCTCCTCACTGAGACAGAGCGCTCGAAAGCAAAGCGTCAAGTCACAGCATAAACATCCGAAAGGATGTTTTTGTTTGTGCTTTATACTATAAAAAATATAGTATAATAATAGTATGTTTCATAGAAGAGCTTTCACTCTCATCGAACTCCTTGTCGTCATTGCGATCATCGCACTTATCTCGAGCGCTGTGCTTGTTGCATTATCTCAAGCGCGCGTGAAATCACGTGATGCGAATCGTCTTGCAAATGCAGTGCAGCTCCGCACCGCGCTTGAACTTTATCAGACGAGTACTGGATCATATCGTGTTGCAGGTGCGGGATACCAAAATACGGGTGCTGGATTCATGACACGCGGAGGGGTTGTCGATTATGCAACGTCAATCACCAGTGCGCTCAAGAATTCCGGTTATTATTCACAATCAAATCTCGTCGATCCCGTTTTTGGAGATTCAGAATATTTTCTCGGAGTTTGTTCGACCTCTTCGGTCTATTCAATTTTTCTTAAGCTTGAGCAGTCGTCACTCGCGCAATCGACGACAACTGTAGGTGCAGCCTGCGATGGAGCAAATGCACTTGCGAATGGTTTTAATTACGTATTGGATGTTGGCTCAGCGGAAGGTGGCGCTGGTCTTGCTGCAGGACAGGGTACTCCTGCCCAGCAAGTTTGCGCGACGTGGAATGGCTACGGCTGGCAATGGAATCTCTCCTGTACGGCCGGCGCAGCTCTCGGCACAGTGACAAATTATCCTGGTCTTCAGGTGAAGCCACGTATTGCTGCATTCGATGGGACGAATATGTGGGTGGTCAATTTTGGGAGCAATAGTGTTACGAAGATCACTCCTTTGGGCGCAACAACAACATATGTGGGAACTGGTTTATCTCCGATCGATATTGCATTTGATGGGACGAATATGTGGACCGCCAATCAAGGGGGGAATAGTGTGACAAAGATCACGCCTTCAGGAGTCATGACCACATATACAGGTACAGGAGCAAAGCCGTCGGGTATTGCTTTTGATGGAGTGAATATGTGGACTGCAAATTGGCAAGATAATAATGTAACGAAGATCACTCCATCGGGTACAATGACGACCTATGCCGCTACGGGCTTACAGCCTGACGGCATCGCCTTTGATGGAACGAACATGTGGACCGCGAATTTCAATGGAAACAGTGTGAGTAAGATCACTCCTGCGGGGACGATAACAACATACGGTGGAACGGGATCAAATCCGGCCGCCATTGCATTTGACGGTACAAATATGTGGACAGGCAATAATGGTGGTGCGAGTGTGACAAAAATCACTCCTGCAGGTGCGATGTCGACTTATGGTGGTACCGGTGCCGGTGTTAATAGTATCGCGTTCGATGGCATCAATATGTGGACCGCGAATTATACCGCAAGTACGGTATCACGCATCACTCCATTGGGAAGTGTTACTTCGTATGCGGTGACCGGTGTTGGATCCGCAGGTATCACATTCGATGGGACAAGTATGTGGGCGCCGAATTATAACTCAAGTTCGATCACGAAGATCGTGGCAAGATAAAACAGGACCAATGGTCCTGTTTTTCAGACACTATACATTGTATAACAGCATCCGATATATTATAATTGAATCATGAATCGTCATAGAGGTTTTACCCTCATCGAACTCCTTGTTGTCATTGCGATCATCGCACTTATCTCGAGCGTCGTGCTTGTCGCACTTTCGCAAGCACGGGTGAAGTCACGTGACGCGAATCGTTTGGCGAATGCAGTGCAGCTCCGCACCGCGCTTGAACTTTATCAGACGAGTACTGGATCATATCGTGTTGCAGGTGCTGGATACCAAAATACGGGTGCAGGATACTTTGCAAAGAGTGGCGTGACCGATTACACGACGTCGATCATTACTGCCCTGAAGAACGCAGACACCTATTCTAATACCAATCTCATTGACCCCGTCTATGGTGATGGTGCATATTATCTTGGTGTTTGTGCTACTTCGTCGGATTATAGTATTTTTGTGAAAGTCGAACAGAGCGCTTTGGCACAATCTTCAACGACGATCGCAGCAGCATGTGATGGCACAAATGCACTCGCGAATGGATTCAACTATGTGCTGAACATCGGTTCTGCTGAGGGGGGTGGTATTGCCGCAGGAACTGGTGGAGGTGGAGGTGGCGCGCCTGTTTGCGCAACGTGGAATGGGTATAGCTTTACGTACAATACCTCATGTTCATCGACATCGACAGTTGGAACAATGACAACCTATACGGGTATTGGCGCAAGTCCTTATGCAATCGCATTTGATGGAAACAACGTCTGGACTGCTAATTATAATACGAACAGTGTTACAAAGATCACGACAGATGGGAGTATGACCAATTACCCTGGAACTGGCGCAAATCCTGAAGGTATTGCGTTCGATGGTACGAACATGTGGGTTACGAATTGGAATGGAAATAGTGTGACGAAGGTGACTCCTACAGGAACCATGACAACATATGGAGGAACATTGACGAATCCCTATTTCATAGCTTTTGATGGTGCGAATATGTGGGCAGTGGATCAAGCATCAAATGCGGTTACCAAGGTTACTTCCTCAGGTGCTACAACGAGTTATTCGGGACTTGGGTCAATTCCGACAGGGATCGTATTTGATGGAACATCTATGTGGACAGCAAATTGGGGAGTAAGCGGAATCACAAAGATAGATATAACAACAGGTGGAATGAATACAACGGCAGGATCCGGAGCTAATCTCTTCGGTATTGCATATGATGGCACCTATTTATGGACGACGAATTATAACACTAATAGTGTTTCGAAGTTCAACCCAGCGAATGGGGCCCTCATTGCGACTTATTCGGGGACTGGTGGAAGTCCAAGTGGGATCGTGTTTGATGGAAAATATTTGTGGACGGCAAATAATACGGGCAATAGTGTGACAAGGATCGATCCACTCAGTCCAACGCCAATGACGACCTTTACGGGAACGGGTGCGGGCCCCGTGGGTATTACTTTCGATGGTTTAAATATATGGACTGCAAACAGGGGAGGTAATAGTGTTACGAAGATCGTAGCGCGATAAAACAGAACCAGTGGTTCTGTTTTTGTGACACTATACATTGTATAACATCATTCGCTATATTATAATTGAATCATGACTCGCAAAAAAGGTTTTACCCTCATTGAACTTCTTGTCGTTATCGCAATCATCACACTCATCTCGAGCGTCGTGCTCGTTGCGTTAGCGCAGGCGCGTGCGAAGGCTCGTGATGCGCGTCGCGTGGCAGATCTTTCTACTGTAGATAGAGCGATTGGAGTATATGCGGCAAGTGTCTCTGGTGCGAACTATGGTAGTGCGAATACAGTCTACGTATCACTTCCTGATACGTCATCAACGTGTGCGAGCTGGAGTTTGCCCGCGTTGCAATCAGGATGGAGTTATCGGTGTGTACTTGCTGGCAGTCTGAGGAATGTCGATGGTACTGGCTGGCTGCCGATCGATCTTGCTGGTGCTTCTGGTGGGTCATTGATTTCAATGCTCCCACTTGATCCCTTGAACAATGCAACAAATTACTATCGGTATATACCGCCACAGGGAACAGTGTCGTATGCTTTGAGCGCAGTGTCGCTGGAGGCACCGAGCGATACTCTCGTTGCTTCAGGTGGGGATGTCGGCGGTTATACTATTGGATCCACTCAGGCGATTGTTTTGGCAACTGGTGCAACCTCGACCCCAAGTGGCGGTGGTAGTGGTGGTGGCACACTCGCTTGCGGTACATGGAATGGTTACAATTGGCAGTGGAACGTATCATCGTGCGTATCGACATCGACGGTTGGGACAATTACAACCTACAGTGGCACAGGGAAGTATCCACGATCGCTCGCATTCGATGGGGTAAATATCTGGAGCGGTGATAATAATGCCTCTAGCGTTACGAAGGTCTCCCCGTCAGGGTCGGTGACGGTGTATGGAGGTACTGGTCTCGGTCCGATGGGAATAGCCTTTGATGGCACAAATATGTGGACGGTAAATAATGGAAGTTATGGTGTCACCAAAATAACGCCAACAGGAAGTATGACAACCTACCCCCTTGCTGCGCCAGTGAAAGGTATAGCATTCGATGGTGTTAATATGTGGATAGGAAATTATGCGGGTAATGGTGTTACCAAGGTCTCTCCAACCGGTTCAACGGTGGCATATTCCGGTACGGGCGCAACGCCTTTAGCCCTCGCTTTTGATGGAACAAATATCTGGACAGCAAACTTTGGAGGGAATAGTGTCACAAAGATCACTCCGACAGGAACAATGACGACATACACAGGAACAGGATCTCAGCCGCAGAGTATTGCGTTTGACGGTGTCAATATGTGGACCGCAAATAACGGCGGAAATAGTGTCACAAAGATCACTCCGACAGGAACAATGACGACATATACGGGAACAGGAGCCCAACCCCAGGGCATAGTGTTCGACGGAGTGAATATGTGGACTGCAAACAATAGCGGAAATAGTGTCACGAAGATCACTCCAGCGGGTGCGATGACGACCTATACAGGGATGGGCGGTTACCCTTATGCGATTGGTTTTGATGGTTATAACATATGGGTGGCAAACGGTCTTGGGAGCAGTGTAACCAAGATTGTGACACGATAAAACGGCTTCGGCCGTTTTTAATGTGAGTTCGCCTGTTGTCTACACTTCAAATACTATAGTATACTGTATACGAAAGGTTGATAATAGCTGTAGAGAGCACGCTTCTTTGTATTCACCTGTTTAATTACGTGTACATACTACAATATGTATACTAAATATAGTGAATTGATATAATCCTTATATATGTCAGAGAAAAGAGCATTCACCCTCATCGAATTACTCGTCGTGATCGCAGTCATTGCGTTGCTTTCAAGTGTCATACTTGCAGCGGTTTCATCATCCAGAGTGAAAGCGCGTGACGTTGCGCGCCTGCAAAATGGTGAACAATTGCGGACAGCGCTTGAACTCTACCAATCCTCTACGGGATCATATTACGTTGCTGGAGCTGGCTTTCAAAATACGGGAGCAGGTTTTGTTGCACGCTCAGGAGTTCCTGATTATCCTGCATCGATCATTTCAGCACTGAAATCTGCAGGTACATATAACTCTGCCGTCTTGAATGATCCCGTCTATGGCAATGATGCGTATTACCTGGGAGTATGCTCGACCTCATCGAGCTTCAACCTCTATACGAAGGTCGAACAAGATGCCCTTGCACAGTCGTCGTCGACCATCGCTGCAGGTTGCGACGGTGCGAACGCGCTTGCGAATGGTTTCAACTACATCATCGGGCAGGGTGGTATTCCTGGTGTCCCTTCAGCAGGTGGAGGAGGTGGCGGCAGTGGACTTGCTTGTGCGACATGGGGGACCTATTGGTGGCAGTGGAATCTCGGGTGTTCTTCAGGTCAACCATTCGTGTCAACACAGACCATAACTGGCGGAAGGGTACGAATGAGCGCTTCGGTATTCGATGGTACGAACATTTGGACGACTATCTCATCGGGTGCACCCGTACTCATCAAGATCACACCGTCGCTCACCGGTTCGAGTACGATAACTTTATACGGCATACCCTCCGGGGGGTATGGTATGGCATTTGACGGAACCAATATTTGGACCTCAGGTGGAGGGGGTCTCATACGTATTGCTCCCGATATGTCGACGACGACATACTCTGATCCGGGGATGGGGCCTTATGGTATTGCATTCGACGGTACGAATGTATGGACATCCAATATCTCATTCAATTCTGTTTCGAAGGTGACTCCTAGTGGTGTCATTACTGACTATGTCGGTACTGGTGCGAATCCGAAAGGTATCGCATTTGATGGTACCAATATGTGGACTGCGAATTATGCAAGTAGCAGTGTGACGAAGGTCGCTCCCGATGGTTCAATGACGACCTATAATGGTACTGGCGCAGGGCCTACGGCGATCGCATTCGATGGTACGAATATGTGGACCGCTGATTATCTAGGAAACAGTGTGACGAGAGTCACTCCATCAGGAGCGATGACTATCTTTCCTGGAACGGGCGCCTATCCAATTGGTATCGCTTTCGATGGTATTTATATGTGGACCGCAAATGGCGGCGATGGGACGCTCACTCGTGTGGATACATCGGGGGCAATGTCCACATATACGGGTGCGGTAGGAGGTGCTCAAAGCATTGTCTTCGATGGGACGAGCATGTGGACGCCATCAATTTCCGCTGGTGTAGTTGGGCGCATGTTCGTACGTTAATGTCCGGTTATAGATAGATAAGAAAACGCGACCGATGTCGCGTTTTCTTATTTGTGTATGCTCATGCGGTAGCCAAATTTTGGTACAGTGTGGATCAATTTCGTAGAGCTCTGTGCGTCTATCTTATGACGTAATGAGAGGATGTGCGCTTCGATAGTGTTCGATAGCGGGTCAATTTGCATGCCCCAAACATGTTCGAGGAGTTCTTGACGTGAGACCGCATGATCGCAATGCTTCATGAGGAAGGTGAGTAATGAATACTCTTTCTTCGTGAGCGTGATCGTGCGTCCATTGCGCTTCACAACGTTGTTTTTTGTGTCGAGCGTGAGGTCATCGAGGGTGATCTCATGGGCGTGTTTATCATTTTTCTGCAGGAGCTCCTTTGTTGTTGTGAGGAATTCTTGAAATGCAAATGGCTTTACAAGACATTCGTCGACACCCAATTTTTTCAGTGCGTCTCTATTACTCTTGTCTATAGACTCGATGAGGATGAGTAGGGGGGTCTGGGGAAGAGTGGATTTGATTGATGAGACGATTTGTGCGGTTTGTGGTCCTGGACGAAGCTGATCGATGATAATGAGCGACCAGGGTGCTTCGTTGGCGTGCTTTAATGCATTTTGTGATCCTTGCACGTTCACGACTTTCATTCCATCTGCTTCGAGCGTTTTAGATAAGAATGGAGGAAGCGCGGAGTGCTCTTCAATGATGAGAATATGGGCAGTACGCATAGTTGGTGTTCAGGATAGCACTAATCTCTGCCATTTCCAGTAGGTTAGCGAGAAACCCTTCGCACAGTGCACTATACATAATATAGTATTATTTATCTAGTTACTATTTTGTATACTTGACAAAACGAAATATATACTATCTTCTCGTTTAGCAATATAAAAACACGCGGTGTGCCATCAGTGAGAGAATCACACCATGTTACAATGATGGTATGAACCTTTTGCAGATCATACGAGATCCTTTTCGCTCACCGAATCAAGAATACATCATTGCACCGATCCTTACTCTCGTACTTATCTTTGATAAGCTATTATCTGCTTCGAAATTCGCTGAAGGTATGTCCATCGTTGTATGGATCGCAGCTATTGTTGGTGGCCTTCCATTGATGGTTGTTTCCGTTCAGCATCTTTGGCGCAGGGAGATCACTATTGAGGTATTCAATCTCTTTGCGTTGATCGTAGCACTCGTGCTCTATCATCCCGTTGCGGCTGTATGGATCGATCTCATGCTTACTTTCGCCTCATATCTTGAGTGGAGGACGAGAGCACGGGCGAATAATGCGATAGAGCAATTACTGAGACTTCGCCCCGAAATCGCGCATCGTGAGATCGAGGGTGATCAGATAGAAGATATCTCCCCAGAAGATGTAGTCGTTGGCGATGTGATCGTAGTGAAGACGGGTGAGCGCGTTCCTGTCGACGGTGTCATTATTTATGGTGAGGCGATCATCGATGAGTCATCGTTTACCGGTGAATCTGTTCCCGTGGAGAAGACGATAGGTGCTGAGGTGTTTACGGCGACGTTGCTTGCTGGTGGAGTATTGAAAATAAAGGCAATGAAGGTCGGTGAGGACACTACACTTGCGCGCCTCTTGGACCTTGTGCGTAAGGCGGCGACATTGAAATCGAAAGCACAACGGTTTGCAGATCGCTTTGCTAGTATTTTCTTGCCCATTGTTGCATTGGGTGGCGTGCTTATCTATGTCTTCACTCGAGATTCTGCGATGGTTGCAGCCTTTTTCTTGATCGTCTGCGCTGATGATATCGCTGTCGCCATCCCGCTTGCAATGGAGGCCGCACTTGGTGAAGCGGCGCGACGTGGTGTCATCATCAAGGGAGGCAAACACGTTGAGGCGCTTGCGCGCGTCCGTACTGTTGTTTTTGATAAAACGGGGACGCTCACCTTGGGGAAATTTACTGTTGAATCAGTTGAGATCGCTGAAGGAGTACCATTGCGCCAGTTTTGGCTTTATGTGGCAATGGGGGAAAAGTTTTCGGAGCATCCGATCGGTAAGGCGATCTATGGTGAGGCGTGTAAGGTTGTTGGTGTGCCGAGAGATCCAGAACATGTGGAAGTACTTAAAGGAGCTGGTATCCGTGCGGTGACCGAAGGGGTTGATATTGTGATCGGAAATGAGCGTGCTTTGATGGCGTCATCGATAATCATCGATAAGGATGCTCGTGATTGTATCAGTGGCGGGCACGATCACGGCGGAAAGACGATTCTGCTTGTATATGTCGGTGGAAAGTACTACGGCTCCATCATTGCTGCAGATACCCCACGCGTTGAGGCGCGTGATGCATTGCTCACGCTTTCGCGCATGGGTATTCGCACGGTGATGCTTACTGGAGATCGTAGTGATGTTGCGGAAAACATATCACGAACATTAGGTATAAGTACATTCGTTGCGGGCTTGTCGCCTGAGGCAAAGCTTGAGCACATAGAGAAATTCTCACATGAAGGATTCGTTGCAATGGTTGGCGATGGAATAAATGATGCTCCTGCACTCGTACGTGCGGATATTGGTATCGCGATGGGGACGATTGGGACCGCCGCTGCGATCGAGGCTGCAGATGTTGTTGTGCTTACGGATCAGCTTGAACGCATACCTGAGATGATCACGCTCGCTCGAAGAGTCCGTGGTGTTGTGCGAGGAAATGTGCTTATCTGGTTTGTTACTAATTCAGTTGGTATCTTCTTCGTATTATCGCGTCTTGCGGGCATCCCTCTGGCTGCGGCATATAATTTTGGAACAGATTTCCTACCACTCTTTAATTCCTCTCGTCTATTTCGTTCAAAGAAGCAGAAATAGGGGTGACAACGTGAAAACGCAAGTCTTGCTTGCGTTTTTTGTATCGGTGTTTTCTCATGTACGCTAGACTATAATGCTTTCAGTTCTCTTGCTATCATATGCCCATGGAACCACTCGCAAATCGCCTTCGTCCGACAGATCTCAAGGACTTCATTGGACAGTCGCATCTCGTTGGGGAGGGAAAGCCGATACGTCTCGCTATCGAACAGAAGAAGCGCTTCTCATTCATTCTCTGGGGTCCGCCCGGAGTAGGCAAAACGACGCTCGCACGAATCTATGCACAAGCGCTTGGTGCGAAATTTTATGAGCTTTCTGCTGTTGCTGCGGGGAAGGGTGATATTGCGAAGATCGTTGACGAAGATACTGGCGATGAGCCGAAAGTGCTTTTTCTTGACGAGATTCACCGTTTCAATAAGGCGCAACAAGATTATCTGCTCCCGTTTGTCGAGAAGGGGATTTTGACGCTCGTTGGTGCAACAACAGAGAACCCTTCTTTCGAAGTCAATCGAGCACTCCTTTCGAGGTGTCGCGTATTTGTGCTCGAACAGCATACGGAGGACGACATGCGTACTTTGTTCCTCCGTGCAGTCCCCGATATATCCGAAGATGCGCTCGACTGGCTTATCGCTGTTGCTTCTGGGGATGCGCGGCAGGGACTTACGATACTCGATGCGACAATATCGCTCTACGGGTCCGTATCCTTAGAGCATTTGAAAGAGGCAGTGCAGTCACGTCACCTGAAGTACGATAAGGGTGGTGAGGAGCATCATAATATCATTTCTGCATTCATAAAAAGCATGCGCGCGAGTCAGCCCGATGCTGCTCTTTACTACCTTGCCCGGATGACCGAGAGTGGGGAAGATCCGCTTTATATTGCTCGGAGGATGGTGATCTTCGCGAGCGAGGATGTCGGTCTTGCGCAGCCGACGGCACTTGTTGTTGCTAATGCTGCTTTCGAAGCCTGCCGTGTTATCGGCTATCCCGAATGTGTCATCAATCTTGCCCACGCAACCTCCTACCTCGCCATGGCCAAGAAGGACAGGTCGGCATATGCTGCCTTTCGGGCCGCAGAATCAGATGTACGACAATATGGTGAATTACCGGTCCCGCTCCTTATTCGAAATCCTGTGACCGGTCTCATGAAGGAAATGGGGTATGGAAAGGGTTATGAGCTCTATACTAAGGAGGATCTCATGCCGGAAAAGCTAAAAAATAAGAAATATTTCCCAGAATCATAAAAACCAAGTAAAACTTGGTTTTTATGATTTATAAGTAACGAATATGTTACCTAAGTGGCGTAGAATCTATACTTGTTACCGCTCGGATGGAGGCTGTCACAAAATCACGTTGAAGTTGTTACGTAAATGAGCCCAGAAGCCGTAAATTAACGATTTGGACTGTCAAAAACCGGAAAATCGTGTATACTGTGAAGATGGATTTCGAGCAGCTGATTGCACGGGCAAAACAGGGCGACAAGGAGGCGCGCACGAATCTTTATGAGGAGTATGCAACGCCGCTTTATCGCTTTGTGTACATTCGCATAAATGACAAGGAGGAGGCGGACGATATCGTCCAAGATGCCTTTATCCGTGCTTTTGCGGCGCTTGATCGTTATAACGATCAAGGCAGGGGCATGCTCCCTTACCTCTTTACCATAGCCCGAAATCTGATCATTAACAGGGCGAAGAAGAAAAAGGCGGACGCTATTGACAATGACTTCCTGAATGCGCATGATAGTGGTGACCGCACCGATAGGGAAGCACTGCTCACCGATCTTCGCGGGGATATCTTCAGGGCGATGGAAGCACTTTCTGAAACCGAGAGGGATGTCGTCGCGCTCAAATTCTACGGTGAACGCTCCTACGCGGAAATCGCGGAAGAGCTCGGGAAGCGAGAAGACGCAATACGCCAACATGTCGCAAGAGCGCTTCGTAAGATGCGCGCGGTACTCACAACAGAACAACATGACAATGAATAATCTACAACTTGATGATGCGATGATCTGTCGCCTCGTTGACGCACATAGCGATGGTGTGGATTTTTCTCATGCTATCGACCTTGCGCACATTCCTGAAATGCTTGCTCCTTCAGCGAAGGAGTATTGGGATACGCTTGATGGTACGGCACTTTTCCGCACATCAATAACCCCTCGCTCCACGATCATTGATGATATATTTATGCGTGCGGGAAGCCCGGTGGCTGAGCGTAACGTACTCTCCCGACCATCACCTTACATGAAGTATGTGATGGCTTTTGCTGCTCCGGTAGCAATTCTTGTCTTCATGGTTGGCGTTTGGATAAGACCAGATAGGCAGATCGAGATTCCGGGTGCAGATGACCAGACCCTTGCAATGCAGTCGGCCCCTGTTTCGACATTCTCTGCAAACGCACCGATGGCGAAGACCATGGCGACAGAAAATACCACCGCTGCTCCAGCTGCTTTGAGAGCCGCTGCTCCTGTTGCAAAGTCTGTTGTCCCGCCTGCCGTAAAACCAGTTCCAAAGGATGATCCTCGTCAGCTTTTCGCGATGTTGACCAGTGCAGGTGAGCGAGAGGCTCGTTCTGAGGCGACTATCGATGCTACCTATGATGCTCAGCTCGCAGCTTTGAATGCACAGGTTGTTAATACGAATAATACGCAAACAAATGTCACGCAATAATCCACTCATACTTGCGGCCTTTTTGCTTGTTGCCGCATTCCCAGCTGCAGCAGCAACGACTACCGCGACATCAACAGATGCCGTCCAGCCGATACAGGTGGAGAGTTTCTGTGACCGTGTCGACACGGTCACTGAGGCAGTGCATACCGATGCATCTCAGCGAGCCGCTGAGCACCGTGCTGACGTACAGCGTATCGATCTTCAGCGAGAGGATGATAAAAAGAAGTTGAGTGAAGTGCGTATGGAAGATCGCGCACAGGAAGACGCTGCACGTGAAGCGCTTATCGCATATTTGACTGCACGAGCAACGACAAAGGAGGCTTTTGCTGCGATCGATGAGTTTGCTACGAATTCAGCAGAGGCGCTTCATGAACTTCGTACGCAGAGTGACCAGGCACGTGATATGTATGCTCGTGTAAGCCGTCCTGTCTCTCTCGGAGAGCGTGCAATACGTGATAAGGCGTTGACTGTTTATATCGATATGCTCGATACTGCAAATGCTCTTGCTGAAGGTCAGTGCGCTAAGGGAGCAAATGATGCAAAGGTGCTCGCTCAGTATAATGCTTGGCTCATCGATGCAAAGAATGAACTTGCAAAGTCGCTGAGTACGAATAAGAGCACACTCGAACAGCGCGCACGCGATGCGCACCTTGCCGAGCTCGCACGCTACCAAAAGGAGTATCAGCGCAAGATGCAGGCACAAATGAAGCTGCTTACTGATAAATTCCCTGAGTTGTTCGCAGGAATGGATGATGGCATGACTTCTACCTCAACTGCTGCGACAGATACACCAGAAACACCTACTGATACCGCAGTAATTCAATAAACCACGTATGTGGTTTTTTTGTTGTGCGAGTAGGGAGAATCACCGTCAGCTCACCTCTGTATATTTCTCCGCTCCGCTCGAAATCTACAGGGTGGCTCCTGGCCTGACTCGCCGACCGTGCGCGCGGCTGGATTTATCACAGCCTCTGGCTGGATAAAATCAGTGCCAGGCGACGGTGCCCAGCTCCGTCTTTCGATTCGTCCCTCTCGCTACAAAATGAAACCACCGAAATGCTTGCGCATTTCGGTGGTCATTTTGTGCGAGTAGGGAGAATCGAACTCCCGACACCTGCTTGGGAAGCAGAAGTTTTACCACTAAACTATACTCGCATTTTTCAATTATATACGTTCACGTTCGATGAATCGAACCCACGAATTATTAAGTGGATTGCTCCAAGTATTCGCAATCCGCTAAGTGTTCACGGGCCCGCCTCGCGGTCGCTATGCGACATCGCTGCGGCTCACTCACGGGAAAATGCAGTGCATTTTCTGATCCGCTCGTGCCCGACACTTGCTTCCGAAGCATACATTTTACCACTAAACTATACCAGCGAATTACCATAGAAACAAAAGACCCGAAGGCCTCGTTGAGTGCTATAGACCGCTAAGAGCGTCTTTTGTTTTCGACAGTAGGCTTTGATCCTTAATTTCTGTCGTTACTGACTGTACGCCACTATTATCGTTCTTATCGGATGTGATTACCATAACATTCTCACCGGCTCTTGCAACCATATACTGTTCACGGAAAAGCTCCTCTTGGCCCCTAGCGGTCTTAAGTCTGTCATTTTCTTTCTGGAGAGCGTCTGCGCGAGCCTTCATGCTCGCTAAGTCTTCCTTAGCCGCATTGAATTTGTCTGTTTGGTCACTGTGAATTCTGTATGACTCTGCTGTACCTCGAATTGACAGGAATGTCAAAACAGCCAGTATAAGAACGACGGGCATGGAGTACAGGGCCTTAGTTGCCTTCCTTTTTGCGCGATAAGGTGGCATTGTTGCCATAAGTGTAGTATACTACAAAAACTCAATAATCCATAGATATGTCAGTTGCACTCTTCCGAAAAGCACAGGGAAAGTGGGGCAAGCGAGCATTCACCGTTCTCAGCATTCTTGTTGCTGGTTCAATGGTGGTCATGTACGTAGCACCATTCTTCAATAATTAAATAAAATACGCCCATTTGGGCGTATTTTATTTAATATTGTGCCTCCAGCAGGATATCTCACGTCGCGACGCGGCGCACCCTAAAGGGGCCCACGCCGCCCTGCTCCTTAGGAACCCACGGTTCCTAACGCTTTCTTTGAAGACAAAGAAAGCTGTGCTCCTTCACAGGAAACTCCCGTTTCCCGACCCCTTCCCAGTCCGCTTCCTGCTTGAGGCTACACAATGAAACAAAAAACGAAGCATTTGCTTCGTTTTTTGTCATTTTGTGCCTCCAGCAGGAATCGGACCCACATCTACTCCTTAGGACGGAGCTGTTCTACCCGCGAGAGACGGAGCAGAGCGACGGCTTGAGTTGATCTGACGCGCGGTGGCGCGACACTGTCGGGCAAGAACGCCTGGTCCGCTTCTGAAGCGGCGTTCTTACTGGGAAAAGCAAGTGCAAAGCAATTGCTTGAGTTGATGTGACTCGCGGCGCGAGACTTTTACCAGAAAGAACGCCTGGTCCGCTTCTGAA
>JAJZQJ010000001.1:0-60922 GCA_021851895.1 bacterium | reverse complement strand
AAGAACGCCTGGTCCGCTTCTGAAGCGGCGTTCTTACTGGGAAAAGCAAGTGCAAAGCAATTGCTTGAGTTGATGTGACTCGCGGCGCGAGACTTTTACCAGAAAGAACGCCTGGTCCGCTTCTGAAGCGGCGTTCTTACTGGGAAAAGCAAGTGCAAAGCAATTGCTTGAGTTGATGTGACTCGCGGCGCGAGACTTTTACCAGAAAGAACGCCTGGTCCGCTTCTGAAGCGGCGTTCTTATCCATTGAACTTCTATTGTGCCCTCGGCCAGAATCGAACTGACATCAACTCCTTAGGACGGAGCTGTTCTATCCATTGAACTACGAAGGCGAGAGCAAGCCCCATAGGGGCTTGCTGCGACAACACTACTCGATTATTCTGGAATGTTCAAGAGGCTTGCGAGCTTTGGTTTGTTGAAACCAACGATGATCTCGCCATCGACATCGATGACGGGAACACCCATCTGGCCCGACTTCTTGACCATTTCCTCTCTTTTCACGAGATCAGTGCCAACATCGAACTCTTGAAAAGCGACGTTGTTTTTGGTGAAGTACTCCTTTGCCATTTTGCAATAGACGCAGTACTGCGTTGAGTAGATACTTACGGATTTCATTTACGAGATACTAGTGATTAATAGCAGTATTCTAGCATAGTATTTACTCATGGTATACTTACCACATGGAAACGCAGGATCAAAAACTTGAGCGGATTTTGGCTATGACCGAAGAGACGAATAAGATCGTCCGCAGTATGCGTGCGCAGCGCAGGATGTCGTCACTCTTTCGTGTTGTTTATATTGTCGCATTCGTTTATGCCTCCTGGTGGGCATATCAGCAGATGCTCCCGTATTTGGACCAGTTGAAGGCAACCTATGCCCAGATAAATGAGCTGAATAAGTCAGCCCAGGAGACGAAAGCCAACTTGAATATCGATCTTCAGAAACTACTTGAAAAAACTCCAAAATAGTATATACTCGAAAGACCTTAATTTATTAAGGTTTTTCTCTTGCCGAGGTAGCTCAGTTGGTAGAGCGCCCGCCTGAAGAGCGGTAGGTCACCAGTTCGACCCTGGTCCTCGGCACAGTAAAACAAACCCCCTCCTAGGGGGTTTGTTTTATCCTGTGCTTCGAGGACCAGGGTCGAACCGGGAAGGGGTCGGGAAACGGGAGTTTCCCGTGGAGGAAGGCAGGAGCTCTTGCCGCAAGAGCTCCGTCGGAAACCGTGGGTTTCTGAATCGTTTGGCCGTGCGAGGCTCCTCTGGAGTGCGCGAGCCAAACGATGTTTGACTCCTGTCCTCCGCATGGTTCCGTGTGTTTCCGAAAGACTTTGCCGTGCGAGGCTCCTCTGGAGTGCGCGAGCAAAATCTTGTCCAACCCTGTCCTCGGCACAAAGTCCCGCCTTCACACTCTCGTATTTTCATTTCTTTCTGGTATCCTATAGAGAGAAAATAAAGGAGCTCTCATGTCACGTACCTCGCCCTATGCACCCTCTGGTCTTCCTCGCGTACCCGCAAGGCATCCCCAGGAGCCCCCTGCGAATAAGGGGAAGGTGCGTCCATCACCTTATCGTCCCACAGGACTTCAGCGTGTTTCTGCTCGAAGGCCCCCGCGAAAGGGGTGACAAAAACAGCAACAAGTTGCTGTTTTTTTTAAACTGATTTCACTTTAAGTTCTTGAGTCTTCTTTGAGTCCATCTTTGGGAGTCTGATGACAAGCAATCCATACTTCTCAACTGCCTCAGCGTGTTCAACGTCTACCTCAGTTGGGAGCTCAATTACTCGAGAAAATTCACCCCACTCAACTTCACGTTCGAAGTAATTCTTGTTCGGTATGCCATCAGGTGCAGGGCGTGTGCCTGCAATGGAGACATGGTCCCTTGTAATGGAAACCTTGAGGTTCTCTGGGGTAATTCCCGGAACGAGCGTACGTATGATGATCTCATGGTGGAGTTCATACATATCGATAGGAAGCCTTGGCTTCGCTTCAGGCTCCATGGTTTCGTCTTCTTCAGGCTCTACGTCAAACTGCTCCTCATCTTCTGGCTCTTCTTCTGACTCAAGGTTGAAGATAGGGTAGCCGTCTTCTTCTGCCTCCGACGACACCTCGGCATCTTCCTCTTCCTCATCCGGCCCCTCGGCATCTTCATCGAATGAGGCAAAGGTTTCATCTACGGGCTTGGTGGCCTCTTCGTGCGCCTCAGGCTGTACCTCTTCATCGATGACTTCTTCATAGTATTCATCGACTTGCTCGCTGTCGATCGTATCATCCTCGACGACCTCTTCTATCGTTTCGATCTCTGCGTCATCAGGTATGTCGAAGTCGCCCTCACTTTCCTCGACGATGACTTCTGTGTCGTCATCGTTTTGATATTGTTGTGAAGTTTGAGGGGTATTCTGTTGGGTTTGTGTTGCCGTAGAAGGCGTATCGTTCTCCGTATGGGTATCATTCAACGCTTTCAGGTCATCGTCTGAAAGTCGAAGAGAGCCCGTGAGTTTTTCAAAAAAACTTGTATTTCTCATATGCGTTTAAGATTAGGGAAAACGAGATGTGTGCGCGGAGGGAGTTTCTTTATACGCTCGCACGCAAGGAGAACTCCCAATACAGTCACCCAAAGACCAATGAATATATTATACACTGCTCCAGGGTCGTTGCTATCCATGATCGAAAGATTGTAGATCGTGTGTAGGGTGATTGCGGCGATGATTCCAAGGACGGTGAAGAGTATGCGATGTCCTTTTGGCTTGAAGTATGCAAAGCTCATTGAAATGCCGATGAGTGCTGAGGATGCTACATGGAGAAGGGTTGCGCCTACAAAACGCAGTGCAGTGAGATTGAGCGCAGTCGCTTGATCCCCTGAAGAGAGTGGCCCAAGAATGAAAAGCGTGTTCTCGAGCGCGGCAAATCCGAGTGCAATAGTGATCATATAGATGACCGCATCTATCGGTTCGTCGAAGTATTTACTCCGCAGAATAAGGAAGAACAGGGCGCCATATTTGAGTAGCTCTTCCGTGACAACCCAAATGAAGAATTTTTGCTGCTCCGAAAGACCGATGTTTGCAACCGAGCGTTCAAGGGGGTAGGCGAGCATCGTTGCTGCCATGCCGCCCAAGAATGCGAGCATGATCATGCTCTTCGGTTCAGGGTGCAAGCGATCTTCGCGAAGCCAAAACCAGAGCCAGAAAAGCGACGGAACGAGTCCGAGTATAAGTGCGACTATAAACGTGCTTGTTGTTACTTCGCCAATGGCCATGGAGTGACAATAAGTGGTAAGGTGCGATCAGGGAGAAGAGACCAGATCTCTTCGGTAATAAATGGCATGAATGGGTGATGCAGTTTCAGGATGGTCTCCAATATCGTGCGGAGTGTCCATGCGGCTGAATATTTTTCTTCCGGGGTTCCCTCGAGGAGTATAGCTTTACGCTCCTCAATGAGTACATCGGCGAGGGTATGCCAAGTGAAATGATAGAGGTGTTCAGCTGCAAGGTGGAGCTTGTACTCACTAACATGTGTACCGACATAATCGATCACCTCATTAAGCTCAGCGATCGCCGCAGCATCCTTTTCTGTCAGCTGTGCATGCTTATCAAGCTCGACAGGAATCGATTCTGTCTTTTCGATGATGAAACGTGCAATATTCCATATCTTATTTGCATACTTCTTGTATGCGCGTACTTTGTCTTCCGAGAAATTCATGTCTGCGCCCGGCCCTGTTCCTACAATGAGCGACATGCGCACTGCATCACCGCCGTATTTTGAGATCATTTCGAGCGGGTCCGTTGCATTGCCTTTGCTCTTGCTCATCTTCTGGCCTTTTGCATCACGAACAAGTCCGTGCAAGTAGACGGTCTCAAATGGGATGTCGCCAAGAATGTAGGTGCTCATGAGGATCATGCGCGCAACCCAAAAGAAGAGGATGTCATATCCTGTTTCAAGAAGTTGGGTAGGGTGGAAATTCTTGAAATCCGGAGCATCTTCGTTTGGCCAACCGAGTGTCGAGAATGTCCATAGGCCAGAAGAGAACCAGGTATCGAGTGTGTCTGAGTCCTGCTCCCAACCATCACCATTTGGGGCGTCGATTCCGCAATATGTTTCGTCGCCGCGATACCATACAGGTATACGATGTCCGTACCAGATCTGGCGTGAGATGCACCAGTCGCGAAGGTTGTCGATCCATCTGAAATAGGTTTGATTGAAGCGGTCAGGGAGAATATTCACTTCGCCCTCGCGCACAACATGCTGCATAAGCTGCTTGAGCGTCACCTGGTCACCAACATTGATGCCCTCGATATTCGAGCGCTTCATCGTAAATGGCTTGTTCACTGCAATGAACCACTGCATCTTTGGGAGTGGTTCAATGATCGCTCCAGTGCGCTCTGCGGTAGAGACGTTCTGCGAGACCTCTTCTTCTTTTTCAAGGAGGCCCTCATCGCGGAGATATTGAGCGATGATCTCACGTGCTTCTGCTGCCTTCTTGCCCTTTATGCGGTCATCTCCAACCATCATGCGTGCCTTCTCGTCGATGACTTGGACCATGGGGAGATTGTGACGCTGTGCGATTTCTGCGTCGATCGCTGAGTGTGCTGGAGTGACACCAAGCGCACCTGTTCCAAAATCCTTTTCCACTGCAGTATCCGCAATGATCTTTATGTTAAGGTGTGCACCACAAAAATCGAGCTCAAAGGTCTGCCCGACGAGATGCGCGTAGCGTTCATCATCTGGATGCACTGCAACTGCAGTGTCTCCGACTTTCGTCTCGGGCCTTGTTGTTGAGATCGCGATAGGGAAGTCCTTGCTGTACTTGAACGTATAAAACTTCGCTTTGCGCTCCTCATAGATGATCTCATCGTCGGAGATCACCGTCTGACCCTTTGGATCCCAGTTCACAACACGAAAGCCGCGATAGATGAGTCCATCGTCGTACATTTGTTTGAACGCAGTGCGCACTGCAAGATTGCGTTTTTCGTCGAGTGTAAATGCTTCACGTGACCAATCAACAGATGCACCCATTTTGCGGACTTGCCCAACGATGGTGTCGTGGGATTCTTGGGCGAATTTGTTAACGCGATCAAGGAAAGCTTCTCTGCCCATCTCGTATTTGTTCAGCTTTTCCTTCTCGAGCAATTTCTCAACCTTCGATTGGGTTGCAATTGCTGCGTGGTCAGTACCAGGAAGCCAAAGCGTGCGATGCCCCGTCATGCGGTTGTAGCGGACGATGATATCTTCGATCGCAAGCATTGCCGCATGTCCCATGTGGAGCACTCCAGTCACATTTGGAGGGGGGAGAACGATACAATATGTCGGTGCGTCTGCCTTTGTTGCACCCTTTTCTATACATTTATCAGGGTTGAAATATCCCGCTTCTTGCCATGCAGCATAAATGCGGTCCTCGGTCGTTTCGGGGTTGTAAGGGGTCAAGAATTTCTCGTTCATAGATGGTCTGATTATAGCATAGGAGCGACGGAAATATAGGCTAAATATTTGCTATTTTGTGTGGTCTTTGCCTCCGTCGATCGTCTGCTCTCTGTCGATCTTTGAGCGCGTATTCGTGAGGACATTAGTGTGGATAAGTCAGCACACCAAAGCATCTGCATGCGGTCAAGAAAAGTTACATGTCTTAGGTTATCCGGTATCGCGCATCAAGAAGGATTCGTTGTTATCAAATTCATGAAGTATTTTATGGCTATTTCTAAAGGACATTCATAGATGCAACGCCACGATGATGTCCTTTACGAAATGTCCTTTACAATGGCTCTAGTACTGAATATTTTCAACATAAGTTTCTTGACACACGTGTAATTAGCAGTAGTTTGAAGAAACATTGCAGTGGGAATTTCTCCGTCTGTATTTGTGCTTAAACACGCTATCACGCTATGCAAACTTCATCAGTCATTCGCGCATGTTCATCGGCGGCACTCGCGACCGCGATACTCTTTGCGCCAATCGGAAACATCTTTTCCGTTCAGGCTCCGCTGATCGCAACACCTGTTGCCTTCGCCGACGCGCCAACACCTAACAACATCTCAGGCTTCGTGGTCACGAATGCTTCTGCCACATCCTCGAGTGAGGCAGCGGTTGGCATGACCGTCAACGTGACACTCGCACAGTCGGGTGCATTACAAGCAACAACCCAGACCGATGCAAATGGTCACTTCAGTTTCACTGAGCCGGAAGGCGTGAGCTATGTACTCACACTCGTTCCTGCAATTGGATACGGAATCCCTGCGAGCGCTCCAACCTCGATCACGGTGCGCGATCTCACGGGTATCACTACGGTCTCAGGTTTCACTGTTGAAAAACTTCCTTCGATCTTCCTCTACGGATCGAGCACGGTGTATGTGAAGCTCGGAACGACTTACCAGGATCCAGGTGTTGAGCTTCGTGCCCTCGATGGTTCTGTGGTGCATGGTTATGGTATCGAGGCGACTGGTGCAGTCGATACGAATACCGCTGGTGTCTATACAGTCACCTATCACGTCGATCCTAAAGCGACGAATGGTTTTCCTGTTGCCGACGCAACGCGTCAGGTCATCGTGGGAAGAGTAGTAGTCGTACCACCTCCAATGATAGCGTCACAGCTTGCACCGACTGCACAAAATACAACATCCTCATGCAAGCTTCTCAATACATATATGCGTAAGGGTGCGTCGAATGATAAGATAGAAGTACTTAAGCTGCAGACCTTCCTCTTCCTCTATGAGGGATTGACGAGCGTACGAGCGACCGGAGTGTACGATGAAGCGACCGAACGCGGTGTACGTATTTTCCAGGATCGTCACTTCAAGGAAGTGCTTTCACTCTGGGGTGCTGATGAGAACTCAGGAAATGTCTACTTTACTACGGCGAAGAAGATAAATGAGGTCTACTGCGGGCATGAATTCCCATTGTCATTTGAACAGCTCAAGGAGATTGCAGCATATCGCGTTGCACATCAGGGTAGCTTGACCCAACATGCTGCGGTCTCAGCCGATAAGCCGGTAGCGGTTTCTAATAAGAATAGTGGGGGAATCGCGGGTTGGTGGAATCGAACAAAGCAGGCCCTCCTCGCAGCATTTCCTTCATTTGGAAAGAAGCATGATGGCTCTACGACTTCAGCATCTGGTACTGTGGCTGCAGCATCAGAGAAGGTAGATTCTGCCGCAGCGAAGGCAAAGGCAGGTAGTGTCGCGACTGCATTCTACAATTTCCGTAATTTCCTTAACATGACCGCACTTGCAGCGATATTTGCCTTGCTCCTCGGCGTATTCGCATTCGGTGTGTCGATCTATCTCTATCGTCGTACGCGTGGCGACGAGAGGGAGGTCGAGGTGGTCAGCGCGACCATCCATGACATCAAGGAAGACACAAAAAAGACCAAGTAAATGAAAGCCCGGACTAGCCGGGTTTTTCTTTATGTGTGCCTAAAGTGAAGGTACTTGACATGTAACAAATTTGCTTGTATCCTTAACTGAACACAGCAAATAGTCATTGTCCTGGCTGTGTCTATACCCTAACCCATGAAAAATATATCCAAAGTATCGCTATTCGCCTTTGGCGCAGTTTTTGCCATTTTCTCAATACTCGCGACATTTAACGCACTTGATATTAGGCATATATTTTCTATACGAACGGCTTACGCTGACCCTATTGTCTCGGTAACCGGTTTCGTGAAGGAGGGAGACACAGTGAGTGATGCGAACCCGGGGATGTCGGGTGTCGTTATCGAGCTTTATGACGCGACGAATACTTTGCTTTCTACGGGCACCACGGATGCTACCGGTGCCTATATACTCGACTTCGATACCGCATTGGGTGCCGCAAGTGCATGTGTGGTGATTCCTGATGGTTATGAGCGCATTTCAGATGTCGATTGTCAGCCGATCGGTCCTGACGTTACGGCTGATGTGGAACTTCTCCCATTTACACTGAGCACTAATCCTGCGCTCACACTCAACGGTCCAAGTACAATTTCGATCAATCAAGGATTTACTTTTGTTGATCCTGGTGCGACTGCGACAAAGAGTGGTCGCTCTATTGACGTGACCTCAGTATACGAGAGGCCAGCGCTTGATGTTCAAGTTCCTGGCTCATATCTCATCACATATACTGCACATGATCCTGTCTCTAATCTAGAGACAACTGCGCAGCGCACCGTAAATGTGCTCTCCAGTGACGCTGCGCAGCAGCAAAAAATGAGCGGATATATCCGCACCGACAGTGGGTCTGCAAGTTTGCTCACGACACCAGGAATGCTTTCTGTTGAGATCCGTGATGCAAGCAATGCTACTGTAGCTACAGCCGCTGTTGATGCAACAGGACTTTATACTGCAAGCGTACTTCCTGCGCCATATAACGCATGCCTCATCGTTCCTGGTGGGTATGGTGTTGTCGGCGGCGAAGCGTGTGTAAAGGCGGTATTTCAATACAATCAAGATATCACGCTTCCAGATATTTCATTGAGCACATTGCCGATCATTACCCTTAACGGTGACAAGACGATGAGTATCGATTTCGGAATGACATTCGTCGATCCGGGTGCGACTGCGTCAAAGGATGGATCAGATATTTCGAGCACAATAACAGTATCGGGGCTTCCTGATGTGAATACCGCAGGACTTTATACAGTGTCCTACGTCGTTATCGATCCCGCAACGAAGCTCTCAGCGACAACGACGCGTACTGTCGAAGTAAAAAAGAAAGAGCAGCATGGCTCTTCGGGTGGTGGTGTTATTGGCGGTTATTTACCTCAGCCTCCACGTATCGATACTCCTGCGTCCGTAGTTGTTGCAGAGCCAGTTTCAGTTGCTACAGCAACGCCCGTAGTTACTTATGAAGGCGTCACTCATGATGTCGAGGTGCAGCATAGCCGAGCTCCAACAAAAACCACAGAACGTCAGCAGGCTCCAAAGGGAAGTGTCTTGGGTGCAACGACGAAAATCGACGTGCATGAGCAGCCGATAATGAAGCCGATCATTACAACTTCGGCAATGCAAGAAACCGCTGCAGCAGGTGCATCGAGTGGAGACTATGTAAAAGTATTCTTGTCGCTCATAGGCTTTGGACTTGGTGCTTGGGGTCTATGGTGGGCAAAGAAATATATTGTGAAGAAATAGGGGTTCGATTCCCTCTGGCCCGACAAAAACCGCATGATCATGCGGTTTTTGTGTGGTCGGGCCAGAGGGAATCGAACCCTCGCTATACACACCCCATGCGTACGGACTACCACTATCCGATGGCCCGAAAGAAAATTGTCACACCCCATGCTACGGCACGGCTCACAAAGTATATTGCTCCAAGCATTCGCAATATACTAAGTGGCCGTCGCCACGACTCGCGGCCTCGCGGACTCGGCATCGCTCCGTCTCGTCTCGGGGTCGCACGCTCCGCGTGCTCGTTTCCCCTCGACGCTACCACTATCCGATGGCCCGAAAGAAAATAGTATATCCTAGAGAAAACAGGACGAGGATATACTATTATGATTCATGAATTCTCCAGTGTCCACGGGCACGTATGCGCTCGAGAGGCATGTGCTCTCTCGGGTGCAGATGTGCGGCGAGTGCGATCATGAGTGCATTGTCAGTCGAGAGCCCGCGATCAGGGAGGAGTAGGGGTACTCCGATCGATTCGAGCCCTGAAGCAAGGGTGTTGCGTAGCTTGCGGTTTGCGGATACTCCGCCGCCGATCACCACTGTTTGAGCACCGAATTCCTTCACTGCGTTGAGGGTCTTTTTCGTAAGCACTTCGACGCAAGAATCTTCGAAATCACGCGCGACATCCTTTTTTATCTCATCGGTAAGTTCTGGGAGATCATCGATGAGGTAACGTACTGCGGTCTTTAGGCCTGCGAAAGAGAAATCGTAGTCCTTCGACGAGAGCATCGGTCGCGGAAAATGGTATTCGCCTGGCTTGCCGAGTTCTGCAAGTTTTGAGATCTCTGGTCCACCAGGATAGGGGAGTCCGAGGAGTCTCGCAACTTTGTCGAATGCTTCACCGACTGCATCATCTCGTGTCTCCCCGAGAAGTTTATAGCTGCCGGGCGTTTCAACAAGTATGAGTTCGGTGTGTCCCCCCGAGACAAGTAGGCCGAGTGCGGGATAGGTGACTGGGTCAAGTGTGAGCACGTGCTTTCCGTGTGCTTCGCTATGTCCCGAGACAATTGCTGCAAGCAAGTGTCCTTCCATGTGATTGACCGGCAGTATCGGGATATTCCAAAGGAGCGCGAGTGCTTTCGCGAAGTTGATTCCTACCCAAAGTGCTGGCTCAAGGCCTGGGCCAACGGTGAGCGCGATTGCATCGATTTGCGGACGTTCAATCGTTGGCATGATCGCACGCATGTGTTCGAGCAGTTCGGGTTCTCTTTCGAGGAGGATAGCGAGCTCTCCATCGACCGCTGGGTCAATGGGAGTTTGTGCAGAGAGATGCATACCAGCATCCGCGAGCGTTTTGATGAGTAGAGGAGTGAATGCCTTAGCGTGTTCGCGCTTTGCGACCGCCGGGAAAACCCCACCGTATTCTCGGTGTATGTCGATTTGTGAGAGCACATTGTTTGCGAGGACGGTAATTGGGGCGAAATGGCCTAAAGATGTATCCTGCTCAGTGATTGCAAGGGCGGACTCATCGCAGCTCGATTCTATGGAAAGAATGCGCATGTGGCTATATTAGCGGAGAAGTATGCCTGTGGCAAATGGGTATATTGGCGCGCATGATAACGATATATCTGTTATAATGAATATATACTCATAATAAAAGAAGCATGGAACAAGAAACACAAACGACACCAAAGAAGCGATGTAAGCTTCTCGGTGTCTTGCAGGCGAATACAATACCCATTGCGATCGTGGTCGCAGGCTTATTGATAGGTGCTGCGGTATTGCTCAAAGATAATGGTCAGTCAAAGGTTGCAGCAGCACAAGCTGCTCCTGCAGCGGCAGGTGCGGGACAAGCAAAGCCAGCGAATATCGATGAAATAAAGACAGCGGGTAATCCATTCATCGGTAATGTGAATGCACCCGTTACCGTCGCATACTGGTACGACTATCAGTGTCCGTTCTGTAAGCAGGTAGAGAGCACGATCATTCCTTCGCTCATCAACGATTATGTGAATGCGGGTAAGGTGAAGATCGTATTCAAGGGATTCCCTGTGCTCGGCTCTGATTCGCAGACTGCGGCACTCGCAGAGCGTGGTGTATGGGAAGCTGCGCCACAACAGTTCTATAAATGGCATGCAGCGATGTATGAGAAGCAGGACGGCGAGAATACCGGATGGGGAAATCGTCAGGATATCATGGCCCTCATGAATTCGCTCGGCCTCGACGAAAAGAAGATCGATGCGCTCATTGTTGCGAAGTCATCGACTTATCAGCAAGCATTGCAGGCTGATATGGACGAGGGCCAGGCCTATGGCGTGACCGGCACCCCGTCATTCATGATAGGGAAGAAACTTATCGTCGGCGCAGTTCCGTACGATCAGATAAAAGCAGCTGTAGAAGAGGTGTTGAAAACGAAGTAGTTCAAAATCCAGGAGTAGCCTCCTGGATTTTTTATTCCACAGCGCTTACTTGCAAACCACCGTTTCTCCACTTATACTATAGAGTATGTTAGTAATTATACATTACTAAGTACTCAGTCGATTAGCAATAACTTTACGTTCATGTTCGGAAACACCATAAAATATTCATATACGGAGATACTCGCAGTGCTCATCGCTGTCGTAGTCTTGTATGTGGTGAGTATCTACGACTATCTCTTGTTCCATAGCTCGATCGAGTTTTTTGCGATCGTCATCGGCATGAGTATATCGTTGATCGTTTGGAATGAGCGAGAAAAAATCGACAACGGCTATCTCATATTTCTTGGTGTTACGTTCTTATTTATTTCCATTCTTGATTTTTTCCATGCACTTTCATATCAGGGGATGGGTGTGTTTCCAAGCTATGATGCAGCGTTGTCTATACAACTTTGGATCGCCGCACGATATATGCAAGGCATCACGTTTCTTGTCGCACCATTTATGTTCGGCAGGAAGGTTCGTACGGGTTATGTTGGACTGATCTATTCCGTGATCACTGTATTGGCGTTGCTCTCTATCTTTTATTGGAGGGATTTTCCTGTTGCCTACATAGACAGCGTCGGCTTGACGCCTTTCAAGGTCATTAGTGAGTATATTATTTCAGTGATGCTCGGCACGTCCGTATATTTTCTTTACAAACGGCAGGCGGGCATTGATACCGATACTTTTCGTTCGATGGCGGTCGCAATCGTCATGCTCGTCATTTCGGAGTTGTCATTCTCTGAATATGTCAGTGTATTTGGCCTCGCAAATGTCGTTGGTCACCTTTTTAAATTCGTCGCATATTATTTCATTTATAAAGCGACGATTCAGGTGAGTATTATTCAGCCATATAACATCATCTTCCGTACGTTGCTCACAAAGGAGGAAGAACTCGAAAAGCATAAGACACACCTCGAGGAACTTGTGAATAAGCAAACTGCAGATCTGAAGATCTTCTCTCTTGCAGTCAAGCAGAGTACCGATAGTATCATATTGGTCGACACGAAGGGTATTGCGATATTTGTAAATGATGCCGCAACAAGACTCCTTGGATTCACGAGCGAGGAGCTTCTTGGGAAGCGTACGCATGATATGGTGCACAAACGTCCTGATGGCTCTGTGTACCCTATAGAAGATTGCCCCATTCGCAAATCGATCATCGAGGGGGTCGAGCATGTTGTTGATACCGAGGTTTTTTGGAGAAAAGATGGTTCATGGTTTTGGGTGGAATATAAAAGTATTCCGTTCCGTGATGAGGAGCATAATCTCATTGGTGCGGTTGTGGTGTTCTCAGATATCTCCGAAAAGAGAAATAGCGAGTCGCGCATAAAAGAGCTCAGTGAGTTGCGTGCACGTTTTCTCCAGATCATGTCGCACATGCTCTCTACCCCGCTTACTGCTATTAACTGGAATCTTGAAGAGATCCTTAGTGGTTCATTTGGAAAGCTCACGGAAACACAGCAAGAGTTTCTCTCGGCAACGCATATCGCAAGCAAGAAGATCACGGATCGCATCAATGGGCTCTTGATGTCCATGGATATCGAGGAGAATAGACTTTTACTCATAAAGGAAGAAATTTCGCTACGAAGTCTCTGCGCAGGAGCCATTGGAGAGAGTGAGGCAAAGGCGAAACTAAAAAATATCACGATCACATTCGATACGGCGGAGAATCTACCAAGCATTCTCGGTGATGGCGAGAAGATGCGTGCCGTACTTCGTGTGCTCATCGACAATGCGATCGTCTATTCGAAGAATGATCACAAGGTTGGCATAAGTCTCCAGAAGGCAGGTAGGTCATTGCGTTTCGAGATCGTCGATAGCGGTATCGGTATTCCTGCAGTCGAGCAGTCAAGAATATTCTCAAGGTTCTTCAGGGCAACGAATGCATCGGTGATGCAGCCCGATTCATTCGGAATTGGACTGTCTGTTGCAAAATACATCATTGAGCAGCATGGTGGAACCATTGGTTTTGAGAGTGTCGAAGGAGGTGGAAGTCGTTTCTGGTTCGAAGTACCCTATGTGCGATGATCCATCAACTTAAGATGATATGAAAATGCCATGGTATAGCACCATGGCATTTGTTAGAAGAGTCCGGCACTGCGATAGAGCAGCGATCCTATCCATAGGACGAGGACGAGGTAGTACAGCGTCCAGCCCTTAGCGAGTGGGAAGAGGCGTGAGATATGCCTGAAGTGATGGACGTACCATCGCTCGCCAAACATTGCAAAGATGTTCGCGCTAATGCTATCGATGAGAATCAAGTAAAAGAGAATGACTTCAAATGACATGATGATCATGATTAAGGACGCTAAGTATGGTCCAATCTCTATAGTGTAGCGCAGAATAATGAAAATTCTAGTGATGGAAAATTTGTACATCGGGACTCGCCCCTTTGTCACTAAGTATTTTGCTTCGCACTGCTCGCAAAAATACTAAGTGCAAGTAGGGCCAGGACTCGCCGACTGCGCGCACGGCTGGATTTATCACGGCTCGAAGAGCCGGATAAAATCAACAGCCGGTGCAGCAGTAGCACCGGCTCCGTCCTTCAAGTCCTCTATCGCCTCAAAACCGAAACCACCTAAATGCTTTGCATTTAGGTGGTTGTTTTGTGGGCGATAGAGGACTCGAACCTCTGACATCTACAACGTCAATGTAGCGCTCTACCAACTGAGCTAATCGCCCGATGAAAAAATATTATCAGAAAAAAAGCCTTTATGCAAGCCAATATTGACATAGATTTTATTGCGAGAATGGGGGCATCGTGGTAGTATTTTCCTACTAGGCGGCTCTCCGCTTAGGGTTGCAATACGGAGATGTGGCTGAGCGGTTGAAGGCACTCGACTCGAAATCGAGCACATGGGAAACCGTGTCGAGAGTTCGAATCTCTCCATCTCCGCCAGATGTCCAAGTTAGAACCTTAGGTACGGCAAGGGTTTCTGAGGCGGTTTTAGAACCCTTGCCGCCGACTTTTGGGGGATCGAACTTGGACAATTGTAAGTCCATTAGAACATCAAAGACTGGCGTCCATATCGGCGTCAGTTTTTGATTTCTAACCGTGAATCCCTCAATGCAAAGCTTTAGTACCGTTCGCTTCTGACTCGTGCCACTCTTTTGGTACACCTGATCGGCATGATCCGTGAAGTCCAGTAGTTCGTTGAATTTCTGCACGAATTTGTCCGACTTGCCCTCGAGCACGGCCAAGTGATCTTGATACATCTCTTTCTCCTTAAGAAGCTCGTCCTGAATCTTTATAAAAACCTCTGCGTCTATGATGCGTTTTGAGCGATCCACGACGATATTGCGGATCTGCTGTTGCACCCTGATCAAATCGTGCTTGAGACTCTTACGCTCGTTATCCTCTTGCGTTAGACGCTCCTGTGCGAAGTGCTGGAAGTACGCATCCAGAACGGTCTTGAACTTAGGTGGCAACTGCACATGCGAAAGATACGCCATGACCTGTTCCTCGATAAGCTCGGATCGTGTGTACTTTCTTTCCGGACACTTGGCGTCACGCCGATGAGAGCAGTTATAGTACAAGTGACCCTTTTTCACCTGACCACTCAACATCGAACCGCAGTGACCGCATCGCATGAAGCCAGTAAGCGGAAAGGTGTGCTTGCGAGATCGATCTGCGTAGTGATTGTGCTGGGCAATGATCTCCTGAACGTCATCAAACATTTTCTTTGTGATGAGTGGCGGAAAGTTTGCCTGATTGGTGGCCGATCGTGTTTTTATAAGTCCGTAGTAAATCGTATTTTGAAGCATCCGTTCAACACCTTTCTTTGAGACACGTTTGCCAGCCTTACTCTTGAGACCTCGTTTTGCCAACTCATCACCGAGTGTGTAATAAGAAAATTTGCCGGTGGCATAAAGCTCGAACCCAAGCTTCACATAAGGAGCTCGAACATTGTCCACGATAAGCGACTTGGTCTTCCTGTCGTTCATATAGCCGATTGGGGCGTATCCGGGGAACCTGCCACGCTCTACGGCCTCTTTGAGACCTTTCCTGACCTCCCAGCTGATGTTCTGGGACGTCCACTGGGCAATTGAAGACATGATGTTCTCAACCAGCTCTCCTGAGAAAGACTCATCGAATTGCTCGACCACCGAGATCAGTCGGACATCGTGCTTTTTGAGCATCATCTTGATGGCCGCATAGTCTGCGACGTTGCGACACATACGATCGAGTTTGTGCATCAAGATCGCATCAACCTTAGTATCGGTCTTTGCCCGATGAAGCATCTTCTGAAGTTGCGGACGTTCGACCGTTCGAGCCGATTCACCCTTCTCCTCGTAGATGCCATCGGGTGCGAGATTCCAACCGTGATCCATGCCGTACTTTTGGCATGCCTTCACCTGTGCCGGGATACTCAGTTCTCGCTCGGCCTGACGAGAGGTGGAAACACGGCCGTAGATTAAGTAGTTCATAATTTTTATTTGATAATTTCTTTACTAATTTTTTAATATTTCTTTATCGACTTTTCCCTAAAATGCGTTCAGGGCTCTCTTGCGAGAGCCCTGTTTGTTAATACTTCTTGATGTGATACACCAGCCGACCTATCATCTTGCTCTCTTTGAGAGGATAGGTCTTCTTAAAGCCTTTCTTCTCCGGCCGGAGCTCAAGATGGTCGCCCCGCTCGTGGTAATAAGCCATTACCAGGCCTTCCGGCACGCTCATGATCACGACGTCGCCATTCTTGGGATGGATATCCGCATCAAGAATGATGAAGTCTCCGGCAAGAATACCAGCTTCGGGAAGTGAGAGTTCGGATACTCGAAGCCCAAAGACACGGTGACCCTGAGTGACTCCATCTTTCGGAAGCAAAACAAACTCACTCGTTCGACTCAAGTGACCATCGAGATCATCAATAGGAATCGCTACGAGCACCGGCAATTTAAAATGACCGTCGACAGAAAAAGAGTTTTTCAACTCCTCAAGCCCTTGTTCGAGCTTGCTTGCGGCTTCGTGTACACGCTTCACGCCGGCATCTTTGATATCAAATTTATAATTGCTCTCCATGCTGACCTGTTGGATTTTCCCCTCAGTCCAGTGCTTCCTAACTTCCTCCTCAGGGAGCTTGTAGGCCTTGGCCAAACTTTCCAGCTGTTTGTGGGACGGAATACGGGCTCCGTTTTCCAGCTGACTCACGTAGCTCGATGAAAAGCCAAGACGCTCGGCCAGCTCTTTTATTGTCCAATTATTCGATTCTCTTTGCTGTTTTAGATATGAACCAAATGACATATTTGTTGATTTTGCTTAAGCGGGTAACTGCGACCTTGTTAATGGAATAATAGCAAATTAGTGAATATTAAGCAACTTTGCTTATCCACAGGCCATAATATTGACCAGTTAAGCAAAATTGCTTAATATGACTAAGAGGTCTATTAGCTAACCAATATGAATAAAGCACCAACAAACATACGGCTGAGAGATCTCCGGATCAAGAAGGGGTTGACTCAATATCAGCTCGCTCGGATTCTCGGCTTTCGGCACAACACGGCGATCAGCCGGTACGAGACTGGCCGAAAGCGGCCGAATCTTGAAACTGCCCAGCGAATCGCCCTCGCGCTGGGGGCAACAGTCGAAGAGGTCTTCCTGCCGTGAACAGGAATGCGAAATAAATAAAAGTGTGAGGTCACTCTTATGAATCGCACAACACATGTCACAACCAACAAAGGACGAGGAAGCTCTCGTGGAGCTTACCAAGACCGCTCTTGCCGATGTCCTCGGCCGGGAACCCACCAAGCAAGAGGTTTGGCGTGTCCATGCTGGATTCAAGCGCATGGCATTCATGCTCTTGGATCACTTAGATCACATCAAAAAACATGAGAACGAAAATCCTGATCAAGAGACTCTTCCGGAGGATTTGGACTCGGATGACGAGGAGACCACCGACGAGAAAGGAACTTCTTTGGAGACGGGAGAGCCTCTTGAGTAATTTCACGATCCGAGAGCTGGAACATCCGATAACCCGACGAGATTTCTGCAGAGCGATGGACAACATCGATCGAGCCCTACCCAAGTCCAAAGAATGGTAGACGGCGTCTTACTCTCCCCTCAATGACGCCAGACGTGAAGGGAGGAATAAGGCGCGGTCATGGTTCGGTTGGCCACGCCTTTATCAACGTCATTTTATGCCGGATGAAAAAATAAAAGTTAGAGATGTAAGAAATGGCGATTGGTACTGGGTCAGCAAAGTGCTTCTCGATGAATATGGCGACAGACTCAAACCAATCGGCATCGCAATTTATAACTGCCTGGCTTCGCATGCGAATCAGGAGGGTTTTTGCTTTCCGTCTCACAAGCATATTGCTAAGAGAATCGGGGCAAGCATCTCGAGCGTGCAACGAGGCATCCGGCAACTCATAAAACTGGAGATCATCCGCAAGAGCCGACAGCGCTACCACAACGTGTACTACCTTTTGAAAATAGATAGGTCATATAGACCGAACTCAAATAAGACCGGTCAGTCAGACCTACACATCGGTCAGTCAGACCGGTCAGATCAGTCAGCCGGAACTACTAACAAGAATCTAAAACAAGATTTAAATAAAAAGAATTACGCAAGTTACAGAAAAACTGGGGATAACTTGGAGGAAATGAAAAAAGTCTTGGTCGACAAGATGTCTATGAACGGTGGCAAAAAGCATTTAAGGACGGCAACGGATGAACCTTGAAGAAATTAATCGTTCGGGAGTCGTCGAGCCCGAATCTTTAATTATTTATTAACTAACCAACCATGATCGAGGATTTCTGCGGTCGAGCCCGATAAGGGAGCGGTAAATACATTTGCTCTTTCCCAAGCCGAGGTTCTCCGTTGCCGGTAAACCAACAGCTTATCGGGCTGGCATCAGAGAGACCTCCGGAACAAAACTATGGAAGCAGAGGAATCAACAAATCTAGGAAACTGTCCTCACTGCACCAACATCATCTTCAAAGATGCCGTTTTCAACTCCGAGGGCAGATTCTCTATGCGGTGTCCACATTGCAGTAAGACACTGAAGGTGATTATCAAAAGGAAAATTGAGATCATCATTCTCCCTGCTATCCAAGAAACAAAGAGAAAAGGTCCCGGTGTTGTCGCAGTGATCCTCATCTTAAACCTGCCAATACTCCAAGGGTTTATCGATATTCTGGCTTGACCAGTTTATAAACGCACCTTGAGAACGGAAAAAGGAGCTTTGAGAGCCCCTTTTTGGCATTTGTTTGCCCCTGTGGCGAGTTTTGCCAGAGGGGTTAGAGCTTTGTGCCTATTTCCATATTTTAAGCCATTAAATTGGACAAAACAGGCCAAACGTAGTATTTTAATAGGCAGAACAGCGGGGCAGTTTTTAACCAAAAGGAGGTGATAATCGTGTGCGACACCTGCCCATTTTGCAAAAGTACCATCATCCCAGAAGAAGTACCTGACAGTGTGCGTCATCCGATGGGGCGGGTGTTCCACGGCTTCTGCTACCAGGAAGTGAGTCGTAGCCAGTTGTGGAGTTCACTGGGACTTCCATCGCCAGAGTTCGTGGAGGCGGCACAAAATGGCAACTGGAAGAAGTCCAGTAAAGCCCCCCCCGATAGGTTATAGGGACACCCAATCAAGTGGTGTCCCTATATTTTTTTGATCCGCCACAATGGCAAATGTAGCAGAAGATTCGAGATGTGACGACCGTCGGCAATCTACTCTCCTTGTAGTTCGATTAACTTAGCAATAGTCATCGGGCCAACAACGCCATATCCACTATCACCTTCGCTCGCAATAGAATGCTTCATCTGGAATTTTTGTACCGCTACTTCCGTAAGAGTTCCGAAATAGGTCGTTTCATTTCCAGGAGACCCATCACCAGTTGCAACGACTTGCGTTTCTGGATTTTTGTTCAGAAACTGTTGAAGTAGGCGCACATCTTCTCCAAACATTCCTTTTGAAAGACCTCGTATGAAAGAAGTAGCTGTTTGTTCTATAGATGGATTTGAGGGAACAGCAGTCTGGGTTACTCCGATAACGGATGTGCCACCATAAAGTTCAAGTAATTTAGATTGTGTCCTCGGTCCTACAATTCCGTACCCAGCCTCACCGTCAGCAACAATGCTGTGCTTTACTTGAAACTTTTGAACAGCAGACAGTGTTAATGATCCAAAGTAGCCTGTAATGAGTCCCTCGGGGTAGATAGTTGCATCTTGCGCAAGCCATCTCTGAACTAACGACACGTCATCTCCTGTCGCTCCTTGTGCCAAAGTCCTTCCTAAAGTTGCATTTGGAGCAATAGACGGAACGACGGGTTGCTGTACAACAGATGCTACGCCACACTTTTGCTGGTAATACTGACGCTGACTAGCCATTCCACTTCCATTAGGGTACTGGTTCATAATTTCCAGTGCCAATGTACAGTTACCCATTTCAACGAGATTTCGTACTCGGCCGCTTGCACTGGTACCGCCACTTGAACCGCTACTAAGCTGGCTTACACTTGTGCTATAGGTAAATGCCGTTCCAGCGCTTGAAGCAGTACAGGTAATTGCAGCATTGTCTTCGGTACAGCTAACAGCACTGCTTCCATCCACAAGAGGCTGGAGTGCCTCTACTATGCTTTGCGCTGTGACGTTGCTTGTTTGGTCAGAACTATAGCCTGTTCCATTGATCGTAATTGTGTACCGATAATTGCTTTCGACATTCGAGGGAGTGAACACTACCACCTGCGCCACCGCAGCACGGTTTGCGGCACTGGATGTCTGTGTAAAGCCAGTTCCTGCGGTCTTTGCAGTAAGGACAACGGTGTTCGAGCTTGCGGCAGACGTAAATGCCTGACTCGCATACCCTGAAGATGCCTGAATTGCCGCATTAAGACCTGTGGCAATATTTGCAGTCGTAGTATCGGAAGAAGTTACTGTATAGGTAACAGCACCAACTGTAGGGAGAGTCGCCGTAAATACATCACCAGTATCGACAGTACCTGCAATCGTAATCGTATTTACTTGAGCGACAGGAATAACACCTGTTGTGGAAGCTGTTGAAGTTATGTCACCGGTTGTCCCGTCCGTGAAGGTGATTGCGGTCGCACTTGTTTCAGTGCCAGTCGTCGTAAAGATTGCCTCCGCACCAGACCCTGTTATAGTCAAAGCGCCGTGGCCGGTATCGGATACGTTTGTCAGCGTCCGCATTATGCCTGCAATGTCAGTTGCCGATCGAGCGGTGTTGCCGGCGCCCGTATCTCTGTCTATCGCGGCGGCATTGTCAGTACAATTCAACTCATCGTTCGTTGCGCCAGTACTGCTTGCGTAGGTGACCACACAGGTACCGATGGTTATCGTCTCATTGTTGCCCGGCAAAGCACCGACAGTGAGCGTTCTTGAGGCTTTAACCTCTGAGACATTGGCCGTGGTTGCCGTAGTCACATCTGTCTGATCGTCAGTGCCTGCGGCCACATTTGCTACAGTTTCTGACGTTGAAATCGAAGGCGTAGCGGCGAAACTAGTTGCTGGAAATATTAAAAGACTCAATAGGAGTACTGAGAATATTTTAAAGACCACGATGTTTTTTAATGTAAAAGTTTGCTTCATTTTAATGTTATTTCATGTTGATAATAGTTGAAAAATTAAATAAATTCCTCGTGCTATCTATTTTACCACAACTGTTCCTCTGCAAGCTACATTTTACCCCCCCCCCGTGGAGAGTCAACATCAACATAATCTGGACTTATACACACCCTGACGTGTTGTGTGTAGTATTCAGACATAAATTTGTGCTCTCGGAGGGACTCGAACCCCCAACCTTGCCGATAGAAGCGGCTTGCTCCATCCATTGAGCTACGAGAGCAAATAAGCGATCGCTTAGTTAGCTCTACCAGCTGAAAGGATAGCAAGGGTTGTTTGCTCACAGCGCGGACAAACATTGTCGTCCTTCACAATATCGTACCTCTCCATTTTGCCATGTTGTTCACATTCGACGCCGGCCGCCGCTACGGTATTCAAATCGAGATTGAAACCGGTCCCGTGTTCTTTGCAGAAATAGAAAGTGCTGTTCGGATGCTTAAATTCAACAACAAAACCGCACGTATCATCTTCGCAATTTGCAAAAACAATGCGTCGTGTTTTCTGCTCCTCTCCATTTAGATAAAGCTCTATCATTGAGCATATTTTACCACGCCCAACACGCCTTATCCAGGGCTTAAAACAAACCTTTTACCACAAACGAACGAATACTTAGTTATCCACTACGACCTCATTTTGAGCTGGATAACATTCTATACTTTTGGTATAATGATACTAAGCAAAACTTTCTTATATGAAAACGAAGTCGAAAGAAAAAAAGCCGTCGAAAATCGCAGAGAACCTGCGAAAGTTTCGCGCGCAAAAGAAGTTGTCCAAAAGTAAACTCGTTACAGCAACGGGGTTGGATTATCACACCATCGCAAAGATCGAGAATGGTAGAACTCCCGATCCGAGAGTTCATACGATGGTAAAGATTGCGCTCGCTCTTGAGAAATCCGTCGAGGAGCTAGTGAATTAACTTTATGAAACTTACACTTCCACAACTCGAACAGCACCTCGCAAAAGCATCATGGATACTCAAAGGTGTCGTTGATGCCGCAGACTTTAAGGTCTACATTTTTCCTCTCCTCTTTTTCAAACGCCTCTCGGATGTATACGATGACGAATATAAAAAAGCTCTTGAGGAGTCTAGCGGTGATACCAGCTATGCCGAGTTGCCAGAATTCCATCGGTTTGTGATTCCGGAGGGATGCCACTGGAAAGATGTTCGAGCAACAACCAAAAACGTTGGCGCGAAACTATTGTTTGCCTTTAGAGAGATAGAGAAAGCGAACCCCGATCATCTCTTCGGGATCTTCGGTGACGCTCAATGGACGAACAAGGAAAAGCTACCGGATAGCTTGTTAATCGAACTCATCGAGCACTTCTCGGAATATAAGCTTGCCAACGGAACGGTCGACCTCGACATGCTTGGACAAGCATACGAATATCTCATCAAGAAATTCGCAGACCTCACTAACAAAAAAGCTGGCGAGTTTTATACACCACGATCCGTCGTTCACCTCATGGGTCAGATCATCGATCCGCATGAGGGCGAAAGCGTATACGATCCTGCTTGTGGCACCGGCGGCATGTTGCTCCAGTCTGTAGAAATTCTCCGAGCTCAAGGTAAAGATGCGCGTACTCTCAAGATATATGGCCAAGAGAAAAATCTAACGACATCCTCGATCGCCCGAATGAACATGTTCCTGCACGATGTCCAAGACTTTCACATCGAACGCGGTGACACACTTCGAAATCCTGCCTATTACGATGGCGATCAGCTGGCGACATTTGACTGCGTAATTGCCAATCCGCCCTTCTCCCTCAAAAAGTGGGGTGACGATTTATGGATCAACGATCCGTTCGGCAGAAACTTTGCCGGCGTACCGCCAACCGGAAGCGGAGACTTGGCGTGGGTGCAACACATGATCAAGTCGATGTCGTATCCTCGAGGACGCATTGCAGTCGTCCTCCCACATGGAGCTCTGTTCCGGAAAGGAAAAGAGGGACAGATTCGCAAGAAAATTATCGAATCAGACGTGCTTGAGGCAGTCATAGGACTGGGTCCGAACATCTTCTACGGCGCAACGCTGGCCGCATGCATATTGGTATTTAGAGCTAATAAGCCCGACAGCAAAGAGGGCAAGGTTTTGTTTATCGATGCCTCTGATCAGGTTAAGGTCGGACGAGCACAGAACTATCTGGAGAAAGATCATGCAGACAAAATCTACTCTTGGTATTCCGGCTTTAAAAATGTTAAAAATCATGCGAAAGTAGCATCGCTGAAAGATATTGCCGCAAACGGATGGAGTCTAAATATCCCTCTCTACGTAGAAAAAACGGATGACAGCATACTGCCTTCCGTAAAGAAAACTACGGTCGATTTCAAGAGATCGCTGGAGGACGTCTGGCAGTCGGAAGAAAAGCTCAAGAAAATCCTGAAAGACTTCTCCTTACTCACTGAATAATATGGCAATCAATCAACAAAATTTAGAAAGATACCTCTGGGGAGCGGCGACGCTCCTGCGAGGCGTGATTGATGCCGGCGACTACAAGCAATACATCTTCCCGTTGCTTTTCTATAAGCGAATTTGCGATGTCTACGACGAGGAGTACCAAAAAGCATTAGATGAATCTGATGGTGACAAAGAGTATGCCAAGTTTGCAGAAAACCACCGCTTCCAAGTCCCCAAGGGAGCTCACTGGCATGATGTCCGACAAGTAACCGTTAATGTTGGCGACGCTCTCCAGAAAGCACTCCGGAAAATAGAAAATGCTAACGAGGACAAGCTCTTCGGAATCTTCGGCGATGCGTCATGGACAAACAAGGAACGTCTCTCTGACGAGATATTAATCAACCTCCTAGAACATTTCTCCGAGGAAAGCTTGAGCATCGCCAATGTGCCAAACGATGAGCTTGGTAATGCCTACGAATTTCTTATCAAGAAATTTGCCGATGACAGCGGACATACTGCCGCAGAGTTTTACACCAACCGCACCGTAGTACATCTGATGACTCTCATCATGAATCCACAGCCGGGCGAAAGTATCTACGACCCTACCTGCGGATCAGGTGGCCTTCTGCTTAACTGCGTCAATCACTTGAAAGAAAAAGGCAAAGAACATCGCACTCTCAAGCTCTACGGACAAGAACTAAACCTGATGACCTCTTCGATCGCTCGAATGAATATGTTTCTGCACGGCATCGAGGACTTTGATATTGCCCGCGGCAACACACTCTCCGAGCCGAAGTTTTTGGAGAACGATAAACTCAAAACATTTGATGTGATTCTCGCCAATCCACCCTATTCCATTAAGCGCTGGAATCGGGATGCGTGGTCAAGCGATCCTTACGGCAGAAATATCTACGGAACACCGCCACAAGGATGCGCGGACTACGCCTTTGAGCAACATATTTTGAAAAGCCTGAACAAGAAACATGGTCGCAGTATTGTCCTCTGGCCGCACGGTGTGCTATTCCGAGACACCGAGCGAGTATTCCGAGAAAAGATGCTAAAGGACGACGTGGTAGAAGCAGTGATCGGATTGGGTCCAAACCTATTTTATAACTCTCCAATGGAGGCATGCTTGTTGGTATGCCGCTGGGACAAACCAAAAGAGCGTAAGGGCAAAGTGCTCTTCATTAATGCAGTTAAAGAAGTAACACGACAAAGTGCCTCGTCCTTTCTAGACGAAAACCAAGTTAGCAAAATTCATAAAGCGTTTACAGAATTTAAGAATGTCTCCGGCTTCGCAAAAGTGGTGAGCAATGCTGACGTACTTGCGAATAAATCCAACCTCAGCATATCGCTCTACGTTTCAGAAGCCACCAACGGCAATGGCGAAAAGAAACTCCACGACGTTGTCGACTCGTGGCTTGCGAACAGCACCGAGCTCAAGGAGGGTACTAAAAAAATCTTCTCCATGCTTGAAAATAAAAAGATATGAAATCCTTAGCTCCACAACTCGATACCATGTTCAGCAAAGATAACCGATCCGATTGGGAGCTGGTGCGCTTTGGTGACGTCGCACACGAAGTGAAAGACACCTCACGCGATCCAGTATCTGAAGGAATAGAAAGAGTCGTAGGATTGGAACACCTGACCCCCTTAGATATCCATATCCGATCGTGGGGAAACATCGAGGATGAGACTACCTTTACTCGCAAGTTTAAAAAGGGACAAATCCTATTCGGCAAACGACGTGCATACCAACGCAAGGCCGCTCTAGCAGAGTTTGATGGAATCTGTTCCGGCGACATTCTCGTCCTCGAGGCAAACGAGGAAAAAATAGAACCCGATCTACTCCCATTCTTGATGCACAGCGAGGGGTTCTTTAAATGGGCGGTCAGCACCTCGGCCGGTTCGCTTTCTCCTCGCACAAAGTTTAAGGATCTTGCCGAGTATAAGTTCCACCTCCCTCCACGTCCGATCCAAAAGAAAATTGCAGAACTTCTATGGGCAACAGATGATACGAGAGAAAAGTATTTGACTGCGATAGAACAGTCGTATATCTCTCTCCAGAGCGTATACCAAGAAAAATATCAGGATGAGAAAGCTGAAGTGACCACTCTCGAAAAGCTGGTGGATATCAATCCGACACTGAGCGACGACGAAAACAAAACAACCGGAAACGTCAACTTCGTTCCAATGGAAGCCGTCAGCGAGGACGGCGAGCTCACTCTCGGTCAGCAAAAAGATTTTCAGACCTTCAGAAACTCTCTAACGAACTTCAAGAATGGCGACGTTATCTTTGCCAAAATCACGCCGTGCATGGAAAACGGCAAAGGCGCGATCGTCGAGAGAGTAAAGAGCCCACTAGCACTCGGAAGCACGGAATTCCACGTGCTACGACCTTACCTTGAATCTGATTTGTATTACATCTACTACCTGACCAAGTTGCCATTTTTCAGAAAATTAGCAGAAAGGCACATGACCGGTAGTGCCGGCCAAAAGCGTGTTCCAACTGACTTCTTGAGAAACTACAAACTGAAAGCTCCTAACCCTGAATCACGTAAAAACTTGGGAGTCTTTTGCCACAAGATATGGCAGGAAAAGAAGCGATGCGAGATGCAACTTGAGATCACCGTAGCGATGCGAAGTGCGATCCTAAATTCACTAAGCTAGATTTAGTAGTACTGCCTGATGTATTCGTATGCTTTGTCGAACAAAGCATTGTCCTTGTGCAAAGCGTATTTGTAGAGAGTCTTGCGGAGAGCCTGCTTTACTTCGCGCTCACCGGCCGCAGTACTCTGCCAGCCAGGGAATCGAACGACTTTCACGATCTCGTCGATATCGTTTACGATGCGCTCCACAATCGCCGGTGTCTGATCCGTTTTTAATTCTAGGAATAGCTCGGTAAGAGCTGTCTTTGCTCCTGCTTTTTGTGCGCTTGAATCGATCTCATTTTCAGCTTGTACGGTTTCCTTAGCCAGCTGGATGAGATCTTTCAGAAACTCTACGCTGTTAATAAGGCCTCGCTCTGCCTTATCCCTCAACTCCTCAAGCCGTTCGCCGAGAGCAACGAACTTCGGGTCACCTTTATGTCGAAGCAACCGCTTGGTGATTTCCACCTCGATAAGCTTTGCTTTCTTTTTATCCGCGCTCTGCATAATATCCTCGATGACTTCCGCATCGAGAATGATCTCCTCAAGTTTGGTATTCACTCCTTTGACCTGAATATGCTCGTGGATGAGCTTCATGGTTTGAGCACCCAGTGCATGCCAGAGCAAGCGTCCAGTATCTCCGGATGGCGGCCGCATAGACTCATACACCTGCGAGAGCCACGTATACTCCTTCTGAAACTTATTGAGAATCGGATCAGGAGACAACGCCTCCCACATATTGCCCACTACGGTATAGTCAGAGGCAAAAGCATCACGCTTCTCGTTCGTGTTCAAACAGTCCTGTGCGAGCAAAAGACCCTCATAACCACCTTGAGAGCGATCGATACTGGGGAAATGATCAAGACAAGTATTGATAGCTTCCTCCAACTGACCCTTAAGCTCATTGATGTTTGTGATGATGTAGCGAACGCTGGCATCGTCGAATTCAAGTGCCTTTACCACGTTATCGAATACGCCGAAATAGTCGACGATCAATCCATATGCTTTGTCTTTGTAGACGCGGTTGGTACGACAGATCGCTTGCAGGAGGTTATGGTCTTTCAGAGCCTTATCGAGATACATGCACTGCAGAATCGGTGCATCGAAGCCGGTCAAAAGTTTTGCTGTCACGATCAGGAATTTGAGCGGATGTTCCGGGTCCCTAAAGTTATCGAGAAGTTTCTCCTGTTCGGCCTTGCTCATCTCATATTTTTCTTTGAGCATGGTGTCTTCCTCTCCCTTACCACCGGTAGAGATCACAACTGCGCTGGCCTCTGGAGATAATATTTTATCAAGCTCTTTTTTGTATTGGTCACAAGCGTAACGATCGGGAGTGACGATTTGAGCCTTGAATCCCTGCGGGTCAACTTTCTCTTGGAAGTGCTTCACGATATCTTTGACGATCATCTCGACACGAGCCGGAGACTTTAGGAATGCAGACATCTTTGCGGCTTCCTTAACCAGATTGGTACGATCGTCTTCTGAAAGATGGTCGGTCATTTGATCGAACTCGGCGTCGATAAGATCACGCTCTACGTGAACATCAACCAAGCGCGGCTCGAAGTGGAGAGGTAAGGTCGCCTTGTCTCGGATGGAATCTTGGAATGTGTACCGAGTCATGTATCCCTGATCGTCTTCCTCTGCGCCGAACGCCCAGAACGTATTGCGCTCCGCTCGGTTAATCGGCGTACCGGTGAGACCAAAGAGAAAGGCGTTTGGCAGAGCTTCGCGCATCTTGCGACCAAGATCACCCTCTTGAGTGCGGTGCGCCTCGTCGACAAGGGCGATGATGTTCTCTCGGTCATTCAAGACACCCGGTGCTTCGGCAAATTTAAAAATAGTAGTGACGATAATTTTGCGCGTGTCCTTGCTCAACATTTCCTGCAGATCGGATCGCTTGTCGGTAGAGACCACGTTCGGAATTTCTGTCGCATTGAAGGTGCTAGAGATTTGAGTATCAAGATCGATGCGATCAACAACAACAAGAACGGTCGGACTTTTAAGCTCTTGATCACGTCGCAGTTTTTGAGCCGCAAAGACCATCAAGAGCGACTTTCCAGACCCCTGAAAATGCCAAATAAGACCTTTCTTCGGATAGCCGTTCTTTACGCGCTCTACGATCATATTTGCTCCCTCCAATTGCTGGTATCGAGCGATAATCTTCATTCGCTGTTTTCTCTTATCAGTTGCAAACAGCGTAAAGTTTTGGAGCATATCCAAAACGACCGTCGGCTTAAGAACGCCGAGTGCCTGTTTTATTTCAGATAGACCTGCAGTACGGCCAATAGGATCACGCCAAGGGCCCCACAATTCGAGTGGCATGCGAATTGACCCATAGCGGAACGTCTTGCCCTCTGTGGCAAAAACAAACACGTTCGGAACGAAAAGCTGAGGGATGGTGTTTTCATAGTCATCGTGAATATCTATTGCACCATCGAGCCAAGAAATTGCCGGCCGCACTGGTGTCTTAAACTCGCCGACAACAAGAGGAAAACCGTTGACCAACATAACTAGATCGGGACGCTTTTCAGCCCTGCCTTGCACGGTGTACTGATTGGTGGCGATATAAGTATTGTTCTCCGGATTCTCAAAGTCGATCAGGTTGATGGTGACGTGCTCGTTGTTCTCTCCGAACGGCATACTCTTCTCACCACGAAGCCATGCGGAAAGCTCTTCGTTAGCTCGCACTAATCCAGAAGTTCCTACAGAGAGGAAAATTGCACGTAGCTTGTGCAGGACTTCCTCTGCCTTGCTTGGCTCTGACGCAATATCCGAATTAAGGCGAACCAGTGCGTCGATGATGAGAGAATCCACTACCGGATTTGAGGGGTCACGTTTGAGCTGTACGGCCGGAACGTATTGCCATGATCCTGTACCAGCCTGAAAAGCACTCTCCGGTGCTCGGTAGTTCTGATCCTGAAGGACTTCTGGTGATGCACCAGTAAGCTCGTTCAAAATATAGTGTTCGGTTGTGTTTAACTCATTAAATGCCATAAGTGAAGCTTTTACTGTGGAATGTATTCCTGATGCCCGCAGTGGCATGCCGTGCCGTCATTCGTTGCCATGCTGAAGTACGACTTCTTCGCAACGATAATAAAATCCGCAAAGAACGGCTTGAACGACAAAACCTGCGAGTCCGCTTGCAGGGCTCGCATAAGCTTTTTATCGGTCTCATCTGGAGTCGGATCAGTCGAGCCAGGATGATTGATCAAGATCATGAATTTCTTGGCCAGAAACAGAGAATAGTAGTGCCAAAGCATCTGGGTGTCGAAGTTCTTGGGAGAGGAACCAAGAAAGACCTGATGCCCGAGGAACAGGTTTTTGTCGTCGAGATAGATTCCAATCACTTTGGAAACGGCCTCGTCTTCCAAGTCTTTGAGGAATTGGTAGAGGTCTTCCGGATCACGAACCTGACCCTGAATCGGAAGCTCCACATCGGTCTCAACGATCTCATATTTCTTGAGGTATCGTTTGCCGTCATCATTTTTGTGTTCAACGTTTTTCATAGGCGATTTCCAAAGTTTGGTTAATTTATAATTTTACGTACCGGGTCCCTCGACCACGTCCGACACGTTTGACTAGTCCGAGCTCGATCAATCGTTCCAGTGCCTGACTGACCGTAACTCCGACAACGCCGGTAGCCTTAGCGATATCTCCCGGAGCGGCTTCACCGACAGATGAGAGATATTTCCATACCTCGTACTGCTTAGGAGAGAGGGTGTCTTCGACTTTTTCTTCCTGCAAGTATGAGAGAGCTTTTGTTGCTTGCTCCTTAACGACAGACAAAAAGAAATTAAGCCACGGCACGATAGTGTCGTGATCAGTATTGAATGTCTCCTGCGACTTGCGGAGAGCCAGATAGTATTCGTCCTTGCGACGCTCGACGATTTGCTCGTGCGAGACATACTGCACGAACTGATAGCCAGATCGGAGTAGCAGAAGATTTGTGAGGACACGGGAAAGACGCCCATTGCCGTCTTCAAATGGGTGGATTTTCAAAAACTCGACTACGAAATTTGCGATGAGAAGCAAAGGATGGAAGCGGTTCTTCTCAAAAGCATCCGTTGTCCAATCCACAAGCTCCTGCATTTCCTTTGCAGTAAGATATGCCGGTGTCGTCTCGAACATTATTCGTGCGACGTTGCCGTCCGGTCCAAGTACGCCGACTGTATTCTCTTTCTTTTTGTAGCCGCCTCGATGCGTGTCGTCCTTGTTTGAGTATTTGAGAAGCTGATTGTGGAGCGAAGTGATGATGCTCTCTCGAAGCGGTAGAGTCTGAAAGCTGTCGAACACATTCTGAAGCACCTCAAGATAACCCTGCACCTCCTGTGAGTCTCGATCGGAAAACTTTGAGACTGAAAGTCCCTGCATGATCTTCTCAACCTCTTCATCGGTGAGCTTCGCACCCTCGATACGAGTGGATGCACCGGCAGAAGTGATAAGTACCGACTGCTTCAAGCTAGTAATGGCTTGCGGAGTCATTCGCAGACCCGACTTGAATTCACCTCGAATACCATCGATCTCTGCCAAGAGAGCGACGATGTGCGGTTCAGGACTTTTGATCCTGTGGTCGAACTTCTGAGTGATGTCGTTCATAATTTTACTCATATACGTTATGTATGTGATTATATGGGATTATATGAGTAAACGCAAGTCCTATCCCTGTGGGCGACAAAAAGCCCCTAAATTCAAGGTTTTGTGGCATAATTGAAACACATGGATAAAAAAGGCCAGAAAACCATACTCGCAGTAATGGGCGGTGTCGTTCTCCTCGGCATCATAATTTTCGTTTTATATTATTTTCCTCATCTGAGAGAAGATCTCTCAAACGCTGAGAACACACCACCTCCTTCTGAGTCAGAAAACTCCCAAGGCGATTTCTTTCTTACAAACCTTCCATTCGGAATTTAGGTTTATGCACAGGTGAGCTTCTTGCAGAGCTTTTCCGACCGGTGCTATAATAAATTCACAATCGAATAAAATATGCCTCACGGGGCATTCTGAAAGATATTCCGAGTTTAAGGGCTCGCGATCAATCACCAAACGGTGAACGATCGCGAGCCCTTTTCGTTATCCGATTGTTTCCAGCTCTCTGATACTCCTTTGGATCGAACATCCACCAGCTGTGATCGACCTCACACTGCATCAGACTCACGGGTTTGGTGTAAATAAAAAAACTTCACAGCGGATGTAGGAGTGTCGGAGAGCTGGAACAAATAATATTTATGTTTTCCAAATTTCAATCATTACCAAGTTACTTCGGCGGCAAGCGAAAGCTCGTCAAATACATTTTTAAGCCGATCAAAAAGACCGAAGGAGTTTTTATAGACGCTTTTCTTGGCGGTGGATCAGTCAGTCTCTACGCAAAAGCAAAAGGATACAAAGTTATTGCAAACGACATCGCATTCCGATCCGTAATCATCGGTCGAGCCCTTATCTCAAACAACAGCGTGAAGCTAGAGACCGAGGACTTGGCGAGACTCTTTCTCAAAGCAAAACATGACGGATTTATTCGCAAGAATTACTGCCCGAAAGTATTCACCAGCAAGATCGCAGACTTTCTCGACAATGCAATCGTGAATGCACGAGCCGTCGAGAACGAGACCAAGCGACATCTCCTCCTGCACCTTCTCATAAAGTTTATTTTGTCCTGCCGACAATTCGGAAAATTCACGCACACCAGAGACACACTCGATCTCGAAGCTCGCAAATGGGAGTGGCCACTCCGGTCCAAGTCTCATGCACCGAAAAATCTTCGCATGATCCAAAACCCGATGATGACTTTGGAAAAATTAAAAGACGAAATTAATCATGGCGTATTCGATAACCATCAAGACAATGAAGTACACCAAAAAGACGTGTTCGACTTTCTCAAGAAAGTTACTGGTGACGTTGCTTATTTTGATCCTCCTTATCCTGGCTCTTCTTCCTACGAAGTTGAGTATGGGATCTTGGACAACATCCTCGCCGGCAAAAAGCTCGACAACAAACCCAGCTCCTTCTCCAACAAAGATGCCGATGAGTTTCTAGAGCGGATGTTCGAATCGGCAAAACATATTCCGCAATGGATCATCTCCCTCGGCCAAAACAAAGAGGACGTGGGAGTGAAGCCGGACAAACTTTTGGCTATGGTGCAGAAGCACCGTAAAGCGGAAGTGCAGATGCTCGATCACAAGTGGTCGGTGTCGAATGCCGGAGGTCGAGGGCAGAGCGACAACATCGAGTACATGATCGTAACCATATGACAAAACCAACAGCACAAATCAAGACGGTGAAAATTAAGGAATGCGTTCCGAACTCTTGGAATCCAAACGAGATGAACGCACGCCAATTTGCGTCGCTCAAGAAAGCAATCACGAAGTTCGGACAGACGAAGCCGATCCAAGTCGGAATCTGGCCGAACATGAAAGTGAAAGACGGCTATGTCATCGTCGGCGGTTACCACACATGGAAAGTGCTGGGTGAACTCGGCAACACGGAGATCGAAGCAAACGTCCACGAATTCAAAACCGAGGACGAAGCCAAGCTCTACGGTTTGACCGACAACATCCACGGGTCCAACCAGCAGATCAAACTCGGTAAGCTCGCATACGAGCTGACACAGAATGGCTACTCGATAAAAGAGATTGCAAACAATCTCGGCGAGGAGGACATCAATGTCAAAGACGCACTCGATCTCGTGAAAGACGAAATCAAAAAGAAAATGGTCGAGCTCAAGAATGCCGAGCGTGAGAACTTTGTCGCTCTGAATTTTATTGTCGACAAAGACCCGAAAGAAGCGGCCGATGATTTTATTACTGCCGTCACTGCCTTTGCCAAAACCAAAGGTGTGAAAGTCGCCAAGGCGACCAAGGACATAAACGGCCAAAGAGAAACGATCGCCCTTTTGAGCTTCAACGTTACCAATCCGCAAAAGACGGTGATCGATGAAGCACTCGCTCACGTGGCAAAGGTCGAGGGTGTGAGCGAAAGCAAGGCGTTAGAGCATATCTGCTCTGAATTCCTGTTGACCGTAACTGACCTTAAGTCACCGAAACATGGCAAAAATTGACCCTAAAAGCAAAAGGAGTAATGACGCAATACGCCTTAAATACGACGGCGAATCTTATGACGCCATCTCAAAAGCTATTAAGACACCGGTTGAAACGATCCGTGGCTGGTTTAAGCCGTCCGGCCCTCTCAAAGTACAGTACGAGAAATACTGCGATGAGCAGAACGAATTTAAAAAGCGTGAAGCTCAAGACATCATCAAAAAGAACATTGCTACAGCCGCTTCCATGCTCGTTGCCCTTATGGCCAGTGCAGACGATAACGTCAAATTTCGTGCCGCAAAAGAACTCCTTGACCGAGAGCTTGGTAGTCCGAAAGAGACTGTCGAACACCGAGGTCTATTCGGAACAGACCTAAGCTATGAACAAATCCTCCGCAAATCCAGAGAGAAGCCCCCTCCAGATGGTTGACGACCTTATCGAAACGATGAGGATTTGTGATGCTGAACCACAAGAATTCATCGAGCACTGCTTATCAATAAAAACCAAGAATCAGCAAACAGTTCTTTTACACCTGAATACCGCACAGACCATGATCTACCAAAGGATCACGGCACTCCGGAAACTAGGCAAGCCAATAAGAATGATCATCTTGAAAGCGAGACAGGAGGGGGTCTCTACTCTCTGCGAAGCTCTGATCTTCGAACGGACTGCCAGATTCGAGAACACAAACTCGCTTATAGTCGCACACGAACCCGAATCAACAGACGCAATCTTTGCCATGAGTAAGCTTTTTTACGACTTACTACCAACATGGGCAAAGCCAATGCGTCGGTACGACAACAAGAAGCAGATGGTGTTCGAGAATCCGGAGGAGAAATCGAGAGCAAAAGACCCAGGACTGCGAAGCCGAATGGTTATCGCAACTGCCGAGAAAGCGAAAGTGGGTAGAGGTTTAACCCTCCACAACTTTCACGGATCGGAAGTGGCGTTCTGGAAAAATGCCAAAGACCTGATGCTCTCGGTACTGCAAGCAATCCCAAACCTACCGAACACAAGCGTGTTCCTAGAGTCCACTGCCAACGGATTCGGAGGTGACGGCGAATACTTCTACAAGACCGTGCAAGACGTACTTGCCGGTAAGAGCGAATTCGAGCTTGTGTTCCTGCCGTGGCATCTGATGGACGAATACTCCCTCGCATTCACCAGTGATAAAGAAAAGATAAAGTTTTCCGAAACACTGGATGAATACGAAAAGAGCATCAAGACATCAGCAAAGCTGACCCTAGAACAGCTCAACTGGCGACGCTGGGCAATCCAGAACCTAGCCGGTGGAGACCTAGAGAAGTTCAAACAGGAATACCCAGCCACGATCGAGGAAGCGTTCGTTGCCTCAAGTAAGTCAGTCATCCCGAAGCAGTACATCGAGGCACAAGGCAAATTCACCCGAAGCCCGATACGAAAGCTCGACGACATCCTGATCTACGAGGAACCGAATCCGAGACACTTCTACAGCTTGGGGGCAGACCCAAGCGAAGGGATCGGACAAGACGACTCAACGATCACGATTATCGACAAGATGACCGGCAGAGAGGTGGGATCGTACATCGGACAGATACAGCCGGACTTGTTTGCCAAGAAAATCAAACAGGTGGCCGAACTCTTCAACGATGCACTGGCAGTAGTGGAAATAAACAATCACGGTCTAGCGGTAATCAACGCACTCAAAGGCGAATACTCGAATCTCTACCAGCGCACAGTGTTCGATAAGCAGACGAATACCAAGCGCAGAGAGCTGGGATGGAAAACAAGCCAGACCACAAAACCTCTCATGGTAGATGATTTCATGGCCGGACTGCGAGATGACGACATCGGACTCTCAAGTCAGACAACCGTAAGCCAAATGATGACATTCGTACACACAAACGAGTCGAATAGATACGGAATGGGTGCAGAGAGCGGACAGAAAGACGATGCCCTTATATCAGCAATGCTCGCATGGCAAGGACTGAAAGAACTGCCGAGCGAGATGCCAAACAGGAGAAAAGGTCGAGCAATGAAACTTTACTAAATATGGCAAACACTAAACAACTACAAAAATATAACAGCGAGTACGACGAAGCGAAAAAGAACTTCGTGTACTATTTCAAACCCGAATTTGATCGGGGTTATAAGCTATTCTCGTCTTACAACGGCGATCGTGCCGAGGAACTGGAAAGGACGAATGACGGCGAGATTTGGCAATCAAACGTTTTCATTCCGCAAGTATTTGCATACATCAAGACCTTTCTCCAAAAGACCGTCGGCATTACCCCTGACTTCAAGCTCGAGGGAAAGAATAACGAAGCCCTCAAAGACCTGATCCTCTGGCTGTGGGAGGTAGGAATGAGTGATGACCTGATCGACTACTTCCTGCAGGTATTCATCTGCGGAACGACCATCGGCAAGGACTTCCTGCGTAAAGAAAGCAAGAAAAAGAGAAAGAAAGAGATCGGGTTTATCGAAAACATCAAACATCTCGTGTTCAAGACCGAAACCTCAAAAATTACGTTCCGTCCGGACTTTGACCCCGTAGACATCTACAACTTCTATCCTCACCCGAGGATGAAAAAGATTGCCGATCCATTCCCCGTATTCCACCGGTATGTGCTGACGCTGGATGAAATGAAAGCCCAGTATCCGGATGTGCCAGCAAAGACATGGAATCAGTTCGTAGACAAAGAGGGAGTGATTACAAAGTCCGGTGGAGATACAACCGACTACGCATACGTGCGAAAGGAAGTGTTGTTGCAACTGCGAAAGAATCTCCGAGAGACAACCAAAGCGTCCTCGCCGATCCAAGGCAACCCGAATAATCCGGTCCAAATGCCAACAAGTGATGAGAAGCTCTTTGAAGTCGTAGAGAGATGGACTGATGATCACATGTGCGTATTTCTGCCGATGGACGGCACGCCGATAGAGATCAAGGATGGAGAGAACCCATACGATCACCAACAGAAGCCATACTCCCGAACCGGCTTCTTCCCTAGAGCGTTCTCGTTCTACTGGCTCGGCATACCGAAACTGGTAGACCATTTGCAAGAACTTCTGAACTCCGTGACCAACCAGAGAGTGGATGCCATCACAATGAAAATCCACAGCATGATTGCCGCGGCACCGGTGGCTCTCCCCGGTTACAAACAATCAACCATAAGCATACGACCGTTAGGAATCCTATGGACGAATGATCCGAACTCCGTAAGAGAGCTGAAGTTTGGAGATGTGAACTCCTCTGCGTTTATCGAACCCGATCACATCAAAGAAGCAATGCGTATTGCCGTAGGAATCGACGAATACACGACCACGGCCGGAGCGGATACGAAACAGACAGCAACCGTTGCCTCATTCATGCGAGAAGCAACGCTTGAGGGAGTGAAGCTCTTCCTGATCATGCTCCGAGGTTCGTACATCATGCACTTTGAACACTGGATTTGCATGGTCAAGCAATTCTGGACAACCAAAGGCGTAATGCCGGACAAAGCCGTAGCGATCCTGATGCGTCATGGCCTTATAACCAGCGAATCAGAAAACATCGAAGGGCTTTTTGACGATGAATACGAGATATCCCTCGAATCAACCTCGGCTCTGGCTTCCTCCTCCGAACTCAAGAAAACAAAAGATTTGGAACTCTGGGCTTTGATCAAAGACGTAGACCAGATCGTGGACTCAGAGACCGGCACGGTGTACTCCGTAAAGAAATTCAAGATACTGATGAAGCTCTTTGAGGATTACGGCTGGGAGCCAGACAACTATATTAGCGAGACAAAGCAACAGGTTGTCGTACCCCCAGCAGATCAGGTAATCCCACCGGGAACTGGAATGCCAGCGACTGGTGAGACACCTGCAATCGAACTCCCACCGGATGCAGTGCCAGAGCAAGGACTCCCCGGTAACGAAATAGGAGCGATGCTCGGTAACGCAATGAAGCAGTAACGCATATGACAAAAACACTCAACAAAGAAATAGAGGCAACGATCAGCAACTTGTACGAGACCAAGTATTTTGAAGCGTTGTCCGAGCTTATTGCGAATGAACTCGATATCACAAAGACGTGGCTACTCAACAAACAACTCACTGCAGACGAGATTCGGTTTTATCAAGGTCGAGCCGAAGGACTGGGAGTCGTTCTCCTGCAAATTAAAGCTATTCACGATGAACATATGAAAGCACCAACATAAAACCAAACAACCAAAGGAAATCGCCAAACTTTTTTGAGGGGTTCAGCTGGCCTCTTAAGATGGGATTTCTGGCGATTTCCACATCTTGAGAGACCAACCGAGCCTCCCGAAAAGGGGGCTCGGTTTTATTAACAGCAGACGCCAACGTTCCGACCGTGATCGGATACCAAGGATCAATCTGCCATTAACACGCCTATGGAAAAACCAAACGAATCCGGCGCCGAACCGAATACACCGTCATTCGACGATGCAGTCGGCAAGGAACAACCGGTCAATTCAATCCCGTCGGGCACCTCGAAAGAGGAACAACCTGACAAGAAACCGGACGCCTCGAAACCCGAGGATCAATCCGGCGAAACGCCAATCGATAAGAGCGAAAGTCCCGAGGACAAAGACAAAAAGCCCGAGGGCGATAAGACCTTCTGGGGCAAGTTCAAGAGCGAGGATGATGCTAAACGCTCGTATGACGAAGCCCAGACCAAAATTATCGATCAAGGTAAAGAGATCAATGATCTCAAAACCGGAACCGAGAAAAACCAACAATTTCTCTCGATACTCGATAAAGCATTGGTTAAGAATCCGCAACTAGCCGAACAGCTGAAAGCAAGCATTGCCGAAGCTATGAAAGCCAGCGATGCAGAGCCAGAGGATCAACCGGACATCGACACTCTCCTCGACAAGAAGCTCGAGGAACGGGAAACGAAAGCAAAGACCAAGACCGAGATAGACAAATGGATTGCCGATCACGAGGACTTCAAAACTCCTGAGATCGGTCACCAGATTCTCGACTTGATCGAGAAAGAAAAGCTTCCGTTCAATGCCCGAACGCTTCAACTGGCTTACGACTCCGTAACCAAGGATTCGCAAACAAAGAAAGCGGCCGACGAAGCTCTCAAAAAAGAGGAAGTCAAAAACCTTGAACGAGAGAATGCATCAGGAGTCGGCGGTGGCCAACCGGCCACCAAAGGAAAAACCGATCAAGAGAGTCCATTCGACGATCTTGTCGGTGAAAGTATTAACCCCAATAAAGTCCGGTAACGCTTATAAGATTTTGAGGTCTCGTGAGCGGTTGCCGGCAGTAACAACCACAACCTATGGCAGAACCAAATCACATCATCGGCACGAGGGACACGCTGACTATCGAACAGTCACAGCGTATTCCCGATGTCGACGACAAAATCTTCCTGCTTGAACCAGGAGAATCGCCGCTCACAGCTTTCTTGACGCAAATCGGAAAAATCGGTGACGGCGGTGGCAAGTTCAAGGGCATGGCTCTTCAAAAAAGAGTCGTGTACAACCCGGAGTTTACCGAATACGAGGATCAGTACTCCGGTGTCTGGGCACAGATCAATAACGGAGCCGGATACGCATCTGGCGACACGGCATTGGTCGTAGATGCCCCGGGCGCATCAATCTTTACCAAGTACGATCTCGTGAAAAATAGTCGTACCGGTGAAATCATGCGCGTCACTTCGGTCAATTACGCCACGAACACCATCACCGTATCTCGTGGAGCCGGTGCAACAGGAGCCGCCGCTATCTTAGATAACGACTGGCTGTTGATCATCGGGCCCGCCTTTGAGGAAGGGTCTAAGTCTGGCGATTCCAACACGACCAAGCTCGTGAAGGTAACCAACTACACCCAAATCTTCAAGACGAAGTTCGGTGTCACTCAAACCGAGAACGCCTCGAAGCTCTACCCGTCCGGCAACCCCGGTGCGGACTTGAAGTACCTGCGTGCAAAGCACGGTATCGAACAAGCAAAGAAAATCGAGCGTGCGTACTGGTTCGGTGAAAAGAAAGAAGTCACCGGTCCCGACGGCAAACCGCTTCGCCTCTCCGGAGGAATCTTGGAAGCGATCACAGCCGCCGGTAACGTTCAGGACGAGGCCGCATCAGCTCTGACCGAAGCGGAATTCCGATCGTTCCTACAGAACTATGCGTTCAAGTACGGATCAGCCGAGAAGTATTTCTTCTGCGGCAACACCATACTCGGATACTTGGAAAGCTTTGCAACTTCCAAGATGTACATCGTGCCGAGCGACAAGACCTACGGAGTCGAAATCCGTAAGTTCCAGTCGTCATTCGGAACGCTGAACATTGTCCGTCACCCGATGTTCGACAACCAGTACGCCGGTATCGGTGTAGTGGTCGATCTCTCCACGCTTAAGCATTGTCCGCTGAATGGTCGAGACACCAGTCTCGAAACGAACATTCAGGACAACGATGCTGACGAGGAAGTCGATCAGTACAAGACCGAAGCCGGTCTACAGAGAGTCAACTTCGAAAAGAACGCGTTGCTCAAGGGCGTCGCCTAAATCGAATAAGCGTCTCTGCTCTTACTCGCTGGCTTTCACTCACGTGGAGGCCAGAAGTAAGGGTGGAGGCCGATTACAAACATTAATTATCCCAAACTTACTTATGGCTAAATTCAATTCACACATCAAAAGTCTGCGAATCGTACTCAAGCCCGCCCAGCCGATATTCGAGGGAGGCCTCAAGGTCGGCGACACTCCGGGCGAGTACGCACAATTCTCAGACGGACAATTCGAGACCGCAAACGAGGAACACGTTTCCAAGTTAGTGGGTCTCTCAACATTCGGCATCGATTTCTGGAAAGTCTCCGAGGAATCATCGCCGATTGATCCGCCGACGGTCGACGGCGAACTGCAAAAGCTCACCAAGCTGGAACTACAGACCTTGGCCGGTGAGAAAGGTGTCACGGTCGACGGAGCGGAAACCAAAGCCCGTCTGATCGAACTCCTACAGGGCAAATAGACCATTATGAGGTCGCTAAATAACACACCAATCTTATGGCAATCGTATCAGCAGACTTAAAAGAATATGAGTCAAACAGTGCCAACTCAGATGGCGGTGAGATCACGGCAGTAGAAGTCGTGGACAACGTCGATAACAATCTCTTCACCGATATAACCGGTGACGAGGCGGCCGCCGGTGGCACTGAATACCGGAAGGCCTTCCGCAAGAACACTCACGGCTCGCTCTCGTGGCAGAACGTCGTGACGTGGCTTCAATCACAGCCGACAAACGCCGCCCTCTCGTTCGGATTCGGTATCGATCATGCCGATGATGACGAAGGTGCTCAAGGCAACATGTCGGCATTTTCCGCAAACGCTGTCGTGGCTGTTGTCTCCGACGGTGCTGACACCAGACAAGTGACGGTTGTCGGAGAGGATGCATCCGGAAACAGACAGACGGAAAACCTGACACTTAATGGCACAACCGAAGTCGTAGGTGCTCTGACATTCTCCAAACTCTACGGTGCGTATGTGGCATCGCTCTCCGGATCACGCATCGTGACGATCCGACAAGGATCGGGAGGCACTACTCGAGGCACTATCGGAATAAACAAAAAGACCAGCTTCATCTGGTACGGCAGAGTTTACTCCGGCGGATCTCCTATAGATGCCGAAGGAGGAAACATGGCAAGCAAAGCGGCCGGCATGGAACACGGCGACATTGCGTTCGGTGGAAACTTCGGCCTCTGGTATCGCCTGACATGGCCAGCCGGAGCCGGTGCGATAACCGCCAACTCAAGCCAAGTGAAATCCGAGGGCGACACGGCGGCGTAAAGGAAAGATCAATGAGCTATGGCTAAAACATTCTTAACAAAAAAGAATAACGCCAAGAGCACCATCACGGACAATCCTCTGACATCAGGCGCGACAACCGTGAACGTGCAGACCGGCGACGGTGCAAAGTTTCCGACGGCTCCATTCCACGCCACGCTCTACACGAGCGATCCGAGCGTGGGAGAAATTGTGAAAGTGACTGCCAAATCTACAGACGCATTCACAATCGAACGAGCCAAAGAAAACACGACCGCCCAAGAATGGGCACAGGACACCAGAATCGAACTCTTGGTAACAGCCAAGCTCTTTGACGATTTCCAAACCCGAACCGAGATCATAGTCGCAACCGATGGTTCTGGCGATTACAACTGCGACGGCACGGATGACCAGACAGAGATAAACGAAGCAATCAGTAACTTGCCAGCCGGTGGCGGTATTGTTCGCATCAAGAAAGGCACCTACCTGCTCACCGCATTGGTCGAGATACTCAAAGACAATGTTGTGCTCGAGGGCGAGGGTGCGTCCACGCTTATCAAAGCCGCCAATGCCAGTAATCTCGGCGACATTGTGCGTATAGGAAATGGTGGCGTTACAGCTTACTCAAACATCGTCATTCGCAACCTGAAAATCGACGGCAACCAAGCAAATCAGACTTCCGGAAACTCCAGTCCACTCGTGCTCTGGGGCACAAGCTCAAATAAGCACAGCAGAATTCTTATCGAGAACTGCTGGCTTACCGGTGCGCGTCTCGATTGTCTGAAAGTTATCGGCACCGAGGAAAGCATAATCAGAAATTGCTTCATCCATGACAACACCGGAACCGGAATAGGACTCTTCACCAGCTCACAGCACAACACAATTACAGGAAATGTTCTGACTTCAAACGCCTACGGCGTGTATGACAGTGGATGCAACTACAACACGATCACCAGCAACGTAAGCCGAAGTAATGGTTATGGATTCTACCTAAGCAACGCATGGCGAGAAGTCATCTCCGGCAATACCGTCTTTACCAGCACGAACTACGGAGTGTACATCGTCGGGGGCCAAAGGAATGCCGTAACCGGCAATCATCTCTACGGCGACAGCTGGGGAATGATTATCGGAAACAGCTCAAACATCACCAAGTACAACGTCATCTCCGGAAACACAATTGCGTGGTCGACGAGCCAAGGCATTGCCCTCTATCACGGAAGCGGAACCACGATCAACAACGTGATAACCGGCAATCACATCTTCGGATGCGGAGGACATGGAATTTATATCTTTGGCTCTTCCTACAACACGGTTACCGGAAATGCCGTCGACAATGCTTCCCGGTCGACCAACAACACGTCACACAGCATTTATCTCTCAAATAACGGAACGGTCTTCTCAACCTATAACGTTATTTCCTCGAACAACTGCCAAGCGACTCAAGCGAATAAAGCCGCCTATCACATTCGTGAACAAGGTACGAGCGATGACTTCAATCTAGCGATCGCAAATGTCTGCAAGGACGGCGTGACCGGACAGATCGGACTTCAAGGCACCAACTCCGTGCGAGGTACAAACATTCCTGCAACGGGATAAACACTTATGTTCAACTCCTACCAATTCAACAGCGCAAGACTCAACGACACTGGCTCATCAACCGTGAGCAAAGCCATGAGTTATGTGCTCGACGTGTTCGGATTGGTAGCAAAGCCGATCACGTATGTGTTCGACCAGATGATAACGGTGGAAGCCATACGGACATACCTGCTCGACATCCGAAATCTCGCTGGAAAAGTAGGAACGTATCTCATGGATATATACGCTCTTGCCGAAAAAGCTCTGACGTATGTCTTCGACATGCGAAGCCTTATCGACAAAACATCCACGTATCTCTGGGACGGACTACAACTCATCGCAAAGCAAATCACATACCTGATCGACATCATCGGCGGTGCCGTGATGACGATGACGTACAAGCTCGATGTTCGGCAACTTGCAACAAAGAGTACGACGTATCTGCATGACATCCTGCTCACGATCGGACAGACGATAACTTACGTGTTCGACTCATTCCTGTCGGCCGTGCGAGAGACAACGTACCGGATGGATATCAGAAATCTTGCGACAAAGCTCACAACCTACCTGATCAATATCGGGGATGTGGTCGCAAAGATCATGACGTACAGATTCGACATGAGAAATCTAGCAAGCCACGCAACCACATATCTTCTCGACATCCGGAACCTGATAAGTAAGACGTGGACGTATGTGCTGGACATAAGAAACCTTGCGAGCAAAGCCATGCAGTACCTATTCGACATGGCCGGCACTGTCAGTAAGAGCACCGAGTACGTGTTCGACGTGCTGATGAGCGCAATAAAGCAAATGGACTATCTCTTCGACGTGAGAAATCTTGCCACAAGAGCATCCACATACATGCTCGATATCCGAGGGCTTATTGCCAAGATACAAACCTACAAATGGAATATCCGGATGCTCGCATCGAGAGTTACGAGCTATCTGTGGGATATCACGAGCTTCGTATCCAAGTCGATCACTTACACATTCGACATCCTGAGTCATATCGCCAAAGTCTGGACATACCGACTCGACATCCTAATTGGAATTGGAAAGGCGTGGACATATCTCCTCGATATCCGAGGGCTGGTATCGAGGACGTGGAAGTACGTATGGGACATCCTGAAAATTCCTCCCGGCTTAAAGATCGCCATCGAATTCCTCTCCGCAAAGGTGTCGGTGCTGATGCTCTCGGCTAGAGAGACACTCGGCCTCGCCACATCTAAAAACAGTATTGAGGTCAAGACTGCCCGGCAAGATCAACAACTTCAGAACGCCAAGGCCGATGTGACGCTTCCGGGCAATAAGCAAGACATAAATCTATGAGCATTAAAATTGTACAAAACGATACCCGTCCTCCACTGGAATTCAGTCTGACCCAAGACGGTGCGCCGGTGGACTTAACCGGATGCACCGCAAAGTTCTACATGAAGGACTCCTCCACTGGATCAGTAAAGATCAACGGCGTGGCGTGCGTGATTACTGACGCAACCAAAGGAAAATGCCGATACAACTGGACGGCCTCCGACACCAACACGATCGGAACGTATCTCGGTGAGGTCGAGGTGACGTTCCCTGATTCAAAGATTCAGACCGGGTTCAAACAATTATCAATCATCATCCGTGATGACATCTAAACGCTTATGAACAGAGGTGACATCCGAAAAGCAATAAAGAACGAGGTCGACGATCAGACGATCGATGACGCACTCGCAAATTCATGGGTACAACGTGCCGATGAAAAAGTGCAGAGCTGGCGGCCACCCGAGGATAAAAACCAGACGTTCGACTACTGGGATTATCTCAAGACCGAACAGCCCTACACGACGGTCGCAAACCAGCCGAAATACCCGGTCCCTGAAAATTATCGGGCATTTGTGGAATTAAAGATCGGCGACGATAAGCGTCCGTACACACTTGTCGATTACCGAGCGAGAGATCGATACAACGATCACATCGTGTACACGCTCGGCGGTTACTTCTACCCGGTAACGACTCCGACTGCAGACGGCGATGCAATGATGCTCGTCTTTGTCCGCATCTCGGACGACTTCGCATCGGATAACGACGAGCCCGAGGTCGAGAAGCTCTATCACCAAGCGTACGTCGAGTGGGGCAAAAAGATGTACTACAACCAGCAGGGCGATACAGAACTTGAACGCCAAGCGGAAAGCAACTTTGAACGGATCATGGTCGGCAAATGGCGAGATCAAGAGCTCGCCCGTATGGCGTCCGCAGATGATCAAGCTTCAATTCCACGAAGCAGTCTCGTATAAACCTATGGCATTACCTAAAAAAGTTTGGAAAACATCAAGATTCGACAAAGGACTCGGAAATCTAAATGCCGAGGGCATGGTCTGGTGGGTACAAAACCTTGACCTCGAAAAGACACCGCCGTATCTGCGTGTCTCACATAAGATGTTCAAAAATCTAGACGTGAATATCAATGCCGAGGTTAATTCTATGCCGATCGATGGTGCGCTCTTCGGCAAAAATATGGGCGGGCTTCAGATATACAACTGGATGGTAACCCAAGGATGGGGCAACACTGCAAAATTTTTCCGGTACGAGTATCCAAATTGGGTGCATGTGCACAGCTACTACTTCCCAGGCGGGCGTGCGTACTCACTTCTTGGCGACAGCACATTTTGGACTCCCGGACTTGGAGGAACCGAACAGGGATATCTGTACTTTACTGTCGGAAACTCACTTGGTCGCTACAATGCTTCGGATAACACTTGGAACGATGCATGGCAATCGCTCGGAAGCGGTGTGCTGTACTCAAACGGAAACGTACCGATCACCAAGTTCCTGAAATACATTCTCGCCGGATTCAACAATATGCTGTGCGCGTGGGACACCGTAAATCTGACATGGCACGGCAACCCAAACCCTCCCAAGATCACTCTTCCGCCGAACTTCGACATCAGATGGTTTGCAGTGCTTACCGATTGGCTCGTGATTGGCGCATATGACCTGACAACCAACGGTTCCGCTCTCTTTTTCTGGGACGGAATCTCCGGAACGTACAACCGTGTGCTTCGTATTCCAAACGTCTCATGTCCGGCCGGAGTCGTAGACAAGAACCGCTTATATCTCATCACTGGTGACGGATGGATCAATTTCTTCGACGGGTCCGGACTCGTAAAGCTCAACCGTTTTCCGGACATCGAGGCCGGTGACATTTCGTTCCAGATCAACCAGAACGCAGTGAAAGTACATAACGGCGTGATCCTGATCGGCGTCAAAGCACACGGCTTCAATATGGAAAAACGCTACTACGCTGGCGGCATCTGGGTATTCAATCCAGTGACAAACGCCCTTTACTTCCGAAACACACTCTCTCACGGTGGCATCACAAACATAAGCGACACCGGCGTGATCCAAGTCGGGAGCATCCAACTAACTCTTAATTCCGATCAGTTTTTCGTGGGTTGGGATAAGGGCGGCACCAATCGATATCTGCTCGATGTGAACCACGACGGTGGATCGTACCGGCCGTACAACTGGAATGCCATCGTGGTCAGTCCGATATTCGATGACGAACCATATCGGCGAAAACGATTCATCCAAGAAGTATTGAACTTCTGGAAACCTCTCATTGATACGCCCTTTGCCCGATTTGTCGTGAAGTACAACACGACCGAGAAATATCAAAAGTACACCGCCTTTGCTACCGGCGGTACCAGCACCTACTTCACGGTTTCGTTCGGCATCGGAAACTTTGAAGTCGGCGATGAAGTGACGGTCGTCGCAGGAAGTGGTGCCGGACAGATCAGACACGTTGCAAGCATCGATACAGCACTCAACCGAGTCTATGTCGACGAAACACTCTACAACTCTGAGAACGGAAACGAGTACAACAACACTTCGTATCTTCTCGTCACACCCTTCAAGAAAGCAGGTGTGATCAAGGGAAGCGACAACATTGGTGCAGTAAACAAACTTCTGCGATTCAACGCACGAGCGAAAAAGATTCAGATCAAGGTCGAGGTCTGGTCGCCATCCGGTTTTATCGGTGAATGGGACATGGGACTCCGAGACATGTCCACAATCTATATACCGGATCGAACTATTAAGTAATCAAAAAAACATTATGGAACCTAAATTCACAATCGAGAGAGTTGACGAAAAGACCGCAAAGAAAATAGACAACACCGAGTCGATCACGATTCTCAACATGGATATCCTCCGCCAACAAAAAGAGGAACTTGAACAAGAGGTCGAACTTAGACAAAGATCGCTTACAGAAATAAACGAGATCATCTCCGAATTCGATAAACTGCCGGTCCTTCCTACAGAGGAGCCAGTAGTCGAGCCTGAACAACCACTATGAACCCATACGACAACAATCAAAACCAGCAGAACAAACTCGATCCGTCGCTTGGGTATCTTCTCTCGATTCTGCGAGACATCCCGATCTTAAACACTGCACCGACTGACCCTCCGGGATACCAGATCAGCTTTGCGCTGTACGAGAACGGGGCCACGCGCCGGTTCTACGTATTTTTTAACGGAGCGTGGAGGTACGCAACCCTTACTTAAAAACCTATGGCAACAATAAAAATTCAAAAAGGTCAGACCCTTTCGGGAATCGCCAAACAGCAAGGAACGACGATCGACGCCCTGCTGAGAGCGAATCCAAGTATCAAGAATCCGAACCTGATATACGCAGGTGCGAGCTTGAACTTGCCCGGAGCACCGACTTCACCCGTTGTTGCCCCTAAGGCGAGCGTTCCAACCCCTCCTGCACCCGTGACACCTTCTTCGCCCGTAACCCAGCGCGTTGACCAAATTTCGAGCCCGGGGGCGAGCGGTGTACCCCAGAAAAGCACCCTATATGGCGCTGAAGTGCCTTCTTCGACCAGTTTGCTCACAAAATACCGATCTGAACTGGGTCTCGACTCTGCCCTCAAAAGCATGCAGGACAACCAGACTTCCTACCTCGATACCCTCAAGAATTTGCCGAAAAAAGCAGACATCTACGCACAGGAAAAAACAAAACTGGGTGTCGATGTGATGCAGAAAAATCTCCAGAGCTTGGACGATCGCCTGGCCACGATGGAACTCTCAATCGAGGACTCAGAGAAAGACATCCGCAACCGAATGGTGCAAGGTGGCGGTCTTGTAACCGAAAGCCAAACACAAAGATTGGTCGCCTCAGAGAAGCAACCTCTTATCGACAGCTACAGAAAACTTCTCAACGAGCGTAACCGGCTGGCCGACAAACTTGGCGTAGCGGATTCCTCTGCGAAAGAGTCGGCCGGCATGCAGTACGAGGACTCGACACTACCACTCACCGTTGCTGAAAAGACACTCGGATTCCAGAAAGACCAATACAGCGTTCTCGGGGATCTATTGAAGCAAGTGTTCGGTGCTTCAGAAAAGGATGTCGCAAATATTGTCGAAGCTTCCAAGTATGGACAAGCGGAGGAAAAGAAAGACGCTCAAGACGTAATCAATCGAGCAATCCAACTCGCAAACCTCGCCAACAGCACACCATCCGGGACGGTACATGATATCGCCGGTACGAAAGTAGTCGGCACAAAGTCTGGTAGCGGATCAGACGGAGGAGGTTCATCGAGCGACGTAGAAGCATACGCACTCGAGCTTCTTAACAATCCTAACTTTACCGCAAGCAACGTGCCTCAAAATATCCGTGCTCAAGTCCTTCAGAAGCGAGATCAGATCATTGCTGAAGCAAACGCCCAACAGCAAGCGGATGCGGCGGCCGCTCAAGCATTGAAATCAGGTCAGCCAAAAATAACTGCTCAAGACTTCGGTGCTGGGGTCAAAGATGTATTCACGCAACAGATACCGAGCCTTGCGAAGTCCGGATACAACACCAGCAAGAGCTTCTTGAAAGGACTCTTCGGTATCGGAAATTAAAACGCTATGGCCTACATCAAAGACCCGAAAACTGGAAAGTACATAAACACCGGTTCTGCGCCGGTCTCTCCTCCACTCCCGAAGTCTGCACCCGGTAACGTCGTGCAGTACCAAAAGAATACCGAGGGGAAATATGTAACAACCGAAGTCGAGAAACCGGCCGGTAAACCAAACGTGACCACTGTCGAGGGGTTGCGAGATTTTGCACTGCAAAATAATCTCGATGTCTCCTCCACTCAACCAAAAGAATCGACCCTGCAGAGAATCCTCCACGTACTCAATACCGGAGGATACGCTGTCGGAGGTCTTATAAGTGGAAAAGGAATCAAAGCCGGAATACAAGAACGTATTCAACCATCTGATGCACTTGGTATTAAAAGTAAGGTCGGTGGTTTTATTGCCGATGTTCTTCTTGATCCGACAACCTATATAACATTTGGCTACGGGGCCGGTGCAAAACTCGCAACCAAAGCCGGGACAGTCGTGCTTAGTAAATCCGGAACGTCACTCCTCAAGAAGTCGATACAAGAAGTCGGTGAGACAGCCGCCCGAAAAGCTCTGGCTGAAAAGGTTGTCGCTGAAGGAGGCGAAAAGTATCTTGCCAAGGGAGGCCTGAAATTCGCTGGCAAACAGGTACTTCCACGATCGACTGTCTCCGCGCCGTTCAAAGCCGCCGACTGGCTGGTAGAGAAAACACCGGTCGTCGGCAAAATGTATGAAAGCGCAAAAGACCTCGCTGGCAAAGCATTTGTGCCATTCAAAAGTATTAAAGACCTGCCGGGACGTATCGGCGAGGAATATGTCGACAAGTTTTCTCAATTCACCAAAGCAACCCGGTCCGAAGTCGGTAAGGCCGCTGACGAAGCAATTGATCTCGGTAAAACCGCAAGAAAAGAGCTTGGCAAAGATGCAGGTACTAGAGTCGGCCGACTGATCGAGGGAATGGGTGATCTTCCTGCAAAGGCAACTGACGGAGTCGAGCAAGTCGCCGCCAAAGGAAATAGTGCGATCGATAACATCATCAGTCACATTCAGGATGAGCATAAACGGTTTGCAAATGTTGAGAAAGAAAAAGGACTACTTCACACCGAGCTACCGGATTATTTGCGCCACTACCTGACACCGGAAGGCCGTGACTTTTTGCAAAAGAATAGTGATGTTGCCGATGAGCTAGCAGGAAAGATGCGAGTAAGCACGCCGTTCGCAAAATCTCGAACTCTCGACGACACGGTCGACAATATCAATAAATACTTCCGTAGAACTCACGGCGTGAGATTGTTTGAGCAGGATGCATTTAAGGCATTCGGCGCACGCAAGGCCGAACACATCAGAGCCGTAAACACCTACGACTTTTTAACTGAAGCTGGAAAACAATTCGGCAAACAAGGCGAAGTCGTCACGAAAGAAATAAGAAATCCCGTCACCGGAAAGATGATGACCAGAGAGACGGTAAAGCCAATCTTTGAGAACGGCATCCGGTACGTTGAAAGTACCGTGCCTCAATTAAAGGGGGTGCTTTTGCCTGAGCAGATCGTGAAGCATGTTGAGGAAACTTATAAGGTGCTCACGAATGACGAAGCGACCAAGGGATTCCTCAAGCTGTATGACAAGACACTCAATTTCTGGAAAGGATCGGTTACCGGATGGTTTCCAGCATTCCATGTCAGGAACTCGATCGGTGGAATTTTCAATAACTTTATAGCAGGGGTCAAAAACCCTGCGAGATACCTACAGGGAGATCAAATCGCTCGGGGTCTCAACGGATCAATCACAACAAAACTAGGCACTAAGTACACCTACCAACAAATAAAAGAGATGACCGAAAAGCTGGGAGTCGTTGGTCAGCCCGGTTACTTGGATGTGATGCGTGAGGTCGAAAAAGACATAGGAAAAAGTCCTGTTGGAAAGCTGATGGATCTACCGAAAGGTGCGATGGAGATCACCGAAAACCGTCTGCGTCTACCACTTTTCATAGATCGCCTGATAAAAGGTGACGCACCGGAGGATGCCGCCAAAGCAGTGTTCCAATTTCACTTCGACTATGCACCAGAGGGTCTTGCGAAATTCGAACAAAACGTCATGAAGCGACTCATGCCGTTTTACCGATGGACTCGTGGCAACATTCCGCTTCAGCTCGAGCAGATGGCGAAACAGCCGGGTAAATACGCCGCCATCGGCAAGCTTGTAGACAATCTCCAAGTCGATAAGGAAAAAGCAAAAGAGGAATTCCAATATTTGCCACCATACATGCGAGAGGGGTTGCCGGTCCGACTTGGTGAAAAAGAGGGATTCTCTCAGTACCTCTACGGTCTCGGCCTGCCAGTCGAGGACATCAATCGCCTCTATAAAGGAAGCGCAAGGCGAACGTTGGCGAGCATGGTCGGAGAGCTGTCTCCGATCCTTAAGTATCCAATTGAGGCCGCTACCGGGCAGAACCTATTCATGGGTGAGCCGATCGTGGAAAACAGCAGAGTGTATCCATTCGTGAATGCAGTCCCCGGACTGCGTGACTGGCTGGAAGTAACCGAACACACCAATAAAAACGGGATTGTGAGCTACCGAGCTAATGCTTACAAACTCCACTTCCTAAACACTGCTCTTGGACGCTTCTACACCACGGCCGGCAAGCTTACCGATGATAAGACTGCTGGTGTTGTGAAATTCCTATACGGAATTGTCGGTGCGAAAGCGAGATCGGTCGATATGGAAAAAGAGAAATTCTGGCGAGATCGTGACATTCAAGATCGCCTCGAGGAAACGCTGGAAAGTAGAGGTCTCATCAATAGGTTCGACTCGGTGTATGTACCGAAATAACAATATGGAAAGAACAGCCTATCAAAACAAAATACAAGATGAGCGTCTCGACCGTGTAGAAAAGACGGTGAACGAGATCAAAGACAATCATCTACCACACATACAGAACGAGCTGACGAAAGTAGGAACTGATGTCGACTGGCTCAAGAGATTTTTCTGGATTGTTGCTACCGCATCGGTGGGAGGTCTGATCACAGCCATCATCAACTTACTACTAACAATTAATAAATAACACTATGAACATCATTCAAAAAAAGTCTCCTAACTTCTGGAGTGGTCGCAAAGGTTATCGGCCGGAGGGCGTTGTCATTCACATCATGGACGGCACGCTCATCGGCACCGGCTCATGGTTCGCAAATCCCTCATCACAAGTAAGCGCGCATTACGGCATCGGAAAAAATGGCGAAGTCCACCAGTATGTGCAAGAAAACGATGCCGCCTGGCACGCCGGTCGTGTCGACGCACCTCTCTGGAAGCTTATAAAACCGAATGTGAACCCGAACCTGTACACGATCGGGATCGAACACGAGGGTAAGCCAAACGACGTATGGACTGACGCTATGAAGCAATCAAGCGCAACCTTGATCCGAGAAATTTGCCAGCGATGGCAGATTCCAATCGACCGGAATCACATCGTTGGCCACTTTGAGATCTTCTCAAAGAAGCCGAACTGTCCGGCAAGCAACAAACAGATTCTCGACGAACTGGTAGACCTTGCCGTCCCACAAACGACCAATCCCTCTATCGAGGACGGTGTGAGGAAAATCGAGGAAGGATTGGCAATTATTAAACGATCATTTTAACCACCATGACAACACCACAAAAAGAAGCCCTGAAGCACCTTGCAATCGTGTTCTTTTACTCCGCAGTATCAGCAATCCTGCCGATACTGATCGCCTATGCCGAGAATGACGCTCGTTGGGCATTATTGATCCCGGTGATCAATGCTGGATGGTATTCGGTAACCCGATATCTCAAAGAACAGAGATTGATCGAGGACGCCCGAGGGGATGAATAATCGCTAGAGCTTGCGGAAATCCGGTCTTAGTAGACCTTTACGGCAAAGGCCGGAACGTCAAACGAGGCCGGATTATCCTTGTAAATTCGCCTTAAATCACGTACAATTTTATCAACACGACTGTAATGAAGCCCCCTAATCGGTTCTAACTTCGGGACATCGTCACCGCAGCGCACCTTTAGCTCAGTTGGTTAGAGCACAGCATTCACATTGCTGGGGTCGGAGGTTCGAGTCCTCCAAGGTGCACAAAAATTTAGACACAAGAGCGCAAGCTCTTGTGTCTTTATTTTTGGCAACTTCGAGGACTCGAAAGGCGGAGGCCGCGAAGCCGACCGCTGAGGTTCCGACCGAAGCGGTCGTGGCCGAGCCCTGGCCCTACTCGCACACAGTATGTTGTGAGCTTGCAAAACAACATACTGATGTGACGAAGGGGCGAGTCCTCCAAGGTGCACAAAAAGTTTAAGTCCAAAAGCGAAGCTTTTGGACTTTTACTTTAATGTTACAGTTTCGGATTAATAAGCACAGCAATGATGAGGACGAAGCCTGCGCCAAGCAAGCATCCTGCCATCTTTCCTGTAGCGGAGCCGAGCATTGTGCGAGATTCCGAAATATTTTGTTCGCGGAGTCTTTCAGCCATGTGACCTTCGAAAACTCCTGCTATTCCATCAGTGATCGCATTTCCGACAGCGCCTCCGATGATCGCTCCCGAAACGCCGGCAATCGAGCCACCAAGCACCGCGAGGATCGCGAGTATGCCATTGTCGATGAGTCCAAACATGATATCCGGCCAGACACTGCGTATCTCAATTTTGAAAAGTCTGAGTGCTCCCAAGGATAGGAGGCCGAGTCCAAAGACGACCCATCCGATCAATTTTTCGTTAAAGATGAAGAGTCCGCTGACTGCAAAAATGATCACACAGAGTGCGATGATCTTATTCATCGCCACGAAGAATCTTTTGTTCATGAGTATTTCTAGTATATCAGAAAAGAGCGTCCTCTATGCTAAAATATACTTATGTCCTCCAATTACCCGAAAATAGGTCTCGCTCTTGGCTCTGGTGGCCCGCGTGGCCTCGCACATATTGGCATCATTAAGGTCCTTCTTGAGGAAGGTATTCCAATCGATTATATCGCTGGTGCGAGTATTGGGGCGATGATCGGTGGTTTTTATGCACTGAACAATGACATTGCTTGGGTTGAGAACGTCTTGCTTTCTAATGATTGGAAAAAGATCATATCGCTTTTCACTCCAGCATTTGGGCAGGGTCTTGTTGGGGGAGATAATGTACTTCGGTATCTCGAAGCACATGTTGGCAAAACTACATTCGATCAGTTGAAGACGCCACTTGCTATCATGGCGACGGATATCGAGCATGGTGAGGCCGTTGTTATCAAAAAAGGTCGACTTGCTACAGCAATTCGTGCGAGCACGTCGATTCCCGTGCTCTTTGAGCCCGCAAGGCGTGATGGGCATACGCTTGCCGATGCTGGTCTCTCTGTTCCTGTTCCCGTCGATGAGGCACGTGCAATGGGTGCAGATTTCGTTATCGCAGTAAATCTTGATGCCGACTATTTCCGCGGACGCAAGCATGCAAAGAGTACACTCGGCCTCTACGAGATCGCAGATAATTCGATCATGACACTGAGACAATATCTCGCTCGCGCGAATACGCGTACGGCAGACTTTGTGATCGAGCCGCATGTGGGGAAGGCCGAGTGGGTAGAGTTTGCCGATGCCAAGCGTGGAATAAAAGAAGGGGAGCGCTTTATGCGCAGAAAGCTACCTGAACTGCGGCGTGTTTTGCAGCAATACGATAAGCGCACCTGCTAATACTTTCGCAAAAAGAAAATCGGCCCTTGTGGCCGATATTTGTATCACACGACACGGATAACGAGCGTCGTGTGCGGAAAATCTTTGAAGAACGTGCGCATCTTGCTCGCTGCTGCGCCATGCGGCGTAGTGTACTGGACATCCTTGCGTCCAGAGATGTGTTCGGCGGTTTTCGTGAAGACAGGAAAAACTCCCGTAAGGCCGACGGGCGTACCGTCACTGTGCTGCGTGGGGAATTCGATGAATTTGTCGCCGACTTTGAGCTGCCCGAACGTGAACATGTGGTAGAAGTCGTCGGGCTGATTGCAGAGGTGCGCTTTAATCGTATCGGGACTCATGTGTGCTCCCTGATGAGATGTCTCTTCCGATTTTATCGCATGTAACATTTCCGAGCAAGAAATAATCGCACGAGAACACACGTTAAAATCGGTCTAGAGTAAATATTTATAGTAAATGAAAAACCGCCCGAGCTGTGCTCGGGCGGAAATGTGTTGTTGTGGATCAGTGCACGATCTGGAAGCAGCGCAGGCCGATCAGGGCCCACACGACGAGAATCGTGACGATCGATCCCTTGTCTGTGCTGATGGTCTTCATCCACCATGACGGCTCGATCATGTTGATGATCATGTGCGTGCCGACGAAGATGTGCAGGCACAGGAGTGCAGAGACGTTGAAGAGGAATGCGTGGTCGATCCCTGGGGTGCAGAAGTAGAGCAGGCCCATGATCGTGTATCCCGCACCCGCGTAGAGCACGTGGATGTATCCTGCAGAGGTGAGCCTGCCGCCCCATGCGAGTGGATCGGGGTAGTTGTTCGACACGTACAGGAGATGCATCACCACATTCGCGGCAAGTGCGATCGCTCCGACGATGAGGATCTGCTTCAGGGACCAGAGCCCACCGTATCGGTAGAGGCTGATGGCCATGATGGGATTGATGATCAGGAGATCGGTCCACATCGCAGCATGGAACACGAAGGGCATGCCTTTGGTGTGCCCCCGCTTTCTGATCTGAGCAAGGGTGAAGGTGCCGTCGAAGTAGGAGAGGGTACCTTCGGCCAAGATGGCCATGATCGAGACGACGAAGAAGATGATGGATCCAGTGACGCTCACGCGCACCTCCTAGGGAATGGTTTCGTCAAAGAACTGAGACATATATTATACAATATTATAGTAAAAAGTCAATATAATGCATAAGGGATAAGAAAACCCCGCAAGCGCGGGGTGCGGTCAGTCGATCAGGTTGGCGAACCAGTTGATGACCTGTGCGAGCATAATGCTCGCGTAGATGACGAAGGTGACGATGAGGGCGAAGCGCAGGGTGAGGTATTTCTGTATGCGATATGCCCTCATCAGCGGTCTACCACGGAGCCCCGCTTTCCTTGCGATGAAGATGGCGAGGCGTCCAAGAAGCGCAAGTGCGTAGAAGAAGAGGAACACCGCGAAGACTCCGCGGAGCGTGAACATGAAAGCGAGCGCTGCAAGTGCGATATACATGAGCATCTCCTGTGTTCTCTGTATACTGTAGCGCAGCGGAGGAGAGAGGGCAAGGTATATGGAGCAGTGTAATGTTGCATATTATGGCATGCAAAGCATGTTGCTAAAAATGAATATTTATGTTATAATTTTTTTTGATAATTTTTCGCTCTTTTATGTACTTTTACTCTTCATAGAAGGAGGTCGTCCATGTACGATCCTGTCGCAGAACTTAAGCACCACACACTCGCTAACGAGCTTTCGGTCCATCATGTCTACTGGGACCGTCCCTGGGTGAAGCTCGAGGCAGTTGTCCATGTGGGTAGTCGTGAAGACACTCAGGGCAAGTCTGGCCTTGCACATTATCTGGAACATCTCGTTTCCGATAATTCTCCGGGGCACTCGGTCGCTTCGATGAAGCGTATTTTCGAGTCGTGTGGAGGGTCTGTTCATCTCGGTTCGACAAGTTATTTCGGGACCCGTTATGGCTTCGCGGTGAGCGCAGATAAGCCCATGCTCCGCAAGAGCCTTAACGCGTTCGGTGGCATGCTTATCAAAGGTAAGCTCAAGCGTGGTATCGATCGGGAGCTCCAGGTTGTCGAGCGCGAATTCAACAAGACTTATCCTTTCCGTGAGCGACTTGACTGGAAACTGCTTTGCAGAAAGTCCCTGCACGCTGGGCATCGACTCGAACAGTGGGGCTGTCCGCTCGGTACACCGGCGCAGTTTAAGACGATCACAGAAGAAGATCTGCAGGGATTCTATGACAAGTATTATGTCCCTGCGAACATCAGTCTCGTTGTCGTCGGCGGGATAGGAGAGCAAGCGCTCATCAGCGCACTCGAAAAAAGTCCGTTCGCCGCAGTAAAGGTGGGTGTGCGTAACCGTACGCCAGCACCGCTTATCGAAATTCCTGCTCCGTGCGAACAAAGGTTTGAGGTAAGACTTTCCGACTACATGAAAGTCAAGCTGGATCATGCAGAATATGAAATGCTCTGGGCTATTCCTTCGAATTTCCCATGGCATGCTCGCGCTGTTTTCACTGACATGCTCCGCATGATTCTCTTCAAAGAGTTGCGTGAAAAGCGTACGCTCTCGTACTCGACGAGCACGAAAACCAGAAGCTTCCAGGATGTTCTTGAGTTTTCGATCTCAGGAATGGTGCCCCCAAGTGCTGTTTCTTCTATCGAAAAGCTTGTCTCCGATTGTATTACGATGGTAGCTGGTGATCGAAAGCTCTTCGAGCGAAAGTTGAATGCTCGGATCAAGTCCTGTGCAATGACCGATACTTCGGGTGGTGCGCTTGCAGATAATGCAGCGTCGGACCTCTCGTTGATGCAACGCATCGAAACGGGTCAAGAGACTCTCGAGGGTTTTAAAAAAGTCACCTTCGCACAGATGGAGGAAGTTGCAAGACTACTTTCTCCCGAGCGCAGGTTCACCTTCCTGACCTTACCTTAAGAAGAACAAATGGCCGCCGAGCGATCGGCGGCTTTTCCATTTTGTTGACTTGCTTCTTCGTATTGTTTGTCTATAATCAGTCTATTGGATCTTGCGCTCCGGTCTTTCCCTTGAGACAACAAACGGAGCCCCGATCGAGAAAAGCAAGGGAATCTGTTGTCTTGTGGTCGAAGAGATGATCTATTCTTATTATTTTCTCAAATTTCTATGAGTTCAGAAGGAAAAGAGAAGTACGTCATGAGCGAAGACGAGGCGTACTGGGCAAAGCGTCACTGGCGCTGGGATGAGTGGGGATCACCCGTTGGTCTCGGTTTAGGTTGGGCACTCTTCATCGTGCCGCTCGGTATATTCATCGAGCTCCTGCATTTGGCAGGATTGGTCAAATAGGGAAAACCGGCTGCGGCCGGTTTTTTGTATTAAGAAAACCCCACCGAAGTGGGGAGAACTCATTGAATGTACACGACAGGTTCATCGAGGGCCATACTGAGCTCAATGTCGCACGCGACATTGCGCACGCTCCATCGAGTACCCGGCTTGTAGCTTTTCGCGTGATTCTCGGGGTGATTCTCGATCTTCTCGAGGAGATGAAAGACACCCATATAACCACCTTGCGTGTGCTCATCACCGGGGATCGGCAACATGATGAATTTGTCGCCGACCGAGAGATCTGCGAGTGTGCGGGTTTTGAAAGCGGATTCGGGTAGTGCTGTGAAGAGGGTTTGTAGGTCGGAGGGGGACATGGGTATCCTCTAGTTGACGCGAATGACGGACTCAGTGAGCTCGATCGAATCTTTGAGCTTTCCATCGAGGCTGGTCACGCTTCCGTAGAGAGGAGCATCGGGCTTATCGGTCAAACGGAAGACCTCACTTGAGTCCTTGATGAAGATCCGATGCGTGCGAAGAAAGCCCGAATGCCTTTTGTTGTCGCCGGGGGTTGGAAGGCCAATGAACATATCACCAGGCTGCAGGTCAGCAAAGGTCAGCGCCTCATAATGTTCGGGTTCCATTTGCGTCCATAACTTGAAACGGCGCCACGCTGCAATGCTTGCTCGTGAGGACATGGGTGCTCCTTGTACTGTTCTGGGTTCATGCTAGCGCATGAGGGGGAGGGAGGCAAGAGGAGATTTTGAGAAAAGAAAAACCCACTGTGAGCGTGAGAATGGTGGACGAAGGGTGTGGTCACAGGTGAGGCCGATGCCGAAGAGTACGAGCAGTGCGAGCATGCAGTTTTCGGCAAGATCCATTGCTGCGTCGATGTCATGCCCTGCCACCTTGGCAATGGAGAATATGGATACGAGGAGCAGAATGATGGTGAGGGTGTAGAAGACGAGAGTGGGGATGCCGTGGGATTTGAGGGAGTGCATGGGGGGGCTCCGGAGGAATCCTCTGCTAGAAGACTAGTAGAGAGAGGAATGAAGAGAGGTGACTCAAGTTGAAATATGCGAGCCCCCCCAAGGTGTTTTTTTGGAATTACCGGGCTTAGTTTTCACATATTAAGATTCTTTCATTCATAATATAAGCCATAAAGAGACATAATCATAATACAATATTATTTATGTGTAAATATTGCACGAAATGCATAGTATGATATAATTAATATGTACATAGTAGGATACTATGTACACAAACACACATACTGTTGGGTAAAGTGCTCACGAGACGCCCGGATTTACCCGCTTGCACAAGTTTAAAGTTCGTTGTTCGTTATTGCGCACACCCACTCACCTTATACAAACGGAGAAAACTCAAAGGCCATAGCCGTAAGCATCTCGAGCTCAGACAGTTAGCTGTACTACCTCGCGTGTTTGCGATTGTGGCCTTTTATTCGTGGTCAAGTTTCCAGATAAATTATGCAAAATATTTTGTGTAATTAAGATCTGAAAAAATTATTAATTTTTATTTAAAACTACTTATAATTTATGCTTATAAATAAGAATGGTTTTGATGCATTCTCAGAATATGATCTGAGGGCGAATCTTGAAAATGTACTCAAAAATTTGTGCGCCGAAATTGAGTCTGATACTAGTGTATCTGCGTGCGAAGAAGAAGAGTATGTTAGAAACAAATTGCAGGAAAATATGTTAGCACGACTGGTGATTGATATTAACAGTGTGACCGTAACGCAACGCGAAGAGCAGATTCCCTCCGAATATTTTCCATGGAGTTTCGATGCACCTAGGGGAAGAAATTTCCCAAAACCAGTAGTAACTTATTACGTACCATTCACCGGTGATACAAGATTGCTTAAATGTAGGCCTTCGACTTGGCTCATGAATTCTCATGAGATAGCCATTGATGGCAAAAACATAATGTTCGACGTAATTAATTTTAATAATGATGCCGAACAAGTGAAGAAAGAAAGTAGTCAGGTTATCCAGTATCTAGCTCAACAGTCCAGTCATATAAATAAGGATATAAGTGATTTTAACGAAAAGTTAGACGCGATAATCCGTGGTGCTTTTGGTAGGGCGAAGGTTAAGTTTCAAGAGCAAACTGACTTTCTCGGCAAGCTGGGTCATAAAGTTAATAAATTGTAGGCAAAATGACCGGTAGTATTAAGATGGAGAGTGAAAAAAATATTTCTAGTAATTCGGTAGGTTTCTTCCATCACGAGCAAGAAGGAAATATTTTGAGTACTAGAGAGCAGGCTGTGCTTGAACAAATTAGTGGTGGAAATTGGGTGAAATATGGCAGGGTCGCTATGGCTGCACTTGGTGGGTTGCCGTGGGCGGGTAGTATTTTTAGCGCAGCTTCTACGCTAATGTCGGAGAAGGAGCAAGGTAAAACAAATCATCTTTTGTTTTTGTGGGTTAAAGAACATGAAGAAAAGTTGCGCGAGGTAGTAGTAACATTAAACAGTATTTTTAGTAGACTAGAATCATTTGGTGATGAAATATATCAGAGATTAGAGTCTCCAGAATACTTAAATCTTGTTCGGGCGACATTTAGGATCTGGGATGAAGCTGAAACAAAGGAGAAAGTTGAAATGCTAAGGAAGTTAATAACAAATGCTGGTGCTGTGAGTATCGTACAAGATGATATAGTGCGTTTGTTCCTGGATTTTCTGAATAAATTTCACGAACTTCATTTTGTTGTAATTAGGGAAATATATGCTCATCCCCGCATCACACGTGCGGAAATTTGGGAAAATATTTCTAGCAATAAAGAAGATATACAAGAAATTCCGCGAGAAGATTCATCTAAGGCTGATTTATTTAAATTATTGATTCATGAGTTGAGCACAGGCTACGTCATCAGACAGGCTCGTGTGACGGATTCATATGGAAATTGGCAACGAGAAACTGCTAAGAGACGAGGGGTCGGGACTAAACTAACGTCCGCGTTTGATGATGAAAAAGAGTATGTGCTAACTGAATTAGGGACCGAATTCGTTCATTACGTTATGGATGATCTGGCTCTGCAATTAGACGCAGAGGACACTACTAAGTAATAATACAATATTTATAAAGCAGCTACGCATGTGGGGATGCGCTTATTTAAACTTGCGCTATTACTTTTAAATATTTTGTGAGATAGCATCGTGCATTTTAAATATAAAAACAAGAGGAGCAATCCCTTCGCCACTAAGTATTTTGCTGCACACTACTTAAAGAGTGTGGCACGCTGCGTATGTAAATTAAAGCCACAGAAATTGATTACGGGTTTTCAGATGTCTTACTGCGCACTCCTCGGACGAGAAGGTGCGCTGCACGCGCTGGATAAATAGTGACCCCACATGGGGGATATCTCACGTCGCGATGCCGCGCACCCTGAAGGGTCCCGCACGGCCGTGCTCCTCGATTTCATTACATGAACGGTACACCTTTTGGATCTTTTGTTTCAAGGACTCACAAAAGTTCTCAAAAGGTCTTGCACTCTCGCTCCCATAAGAATGGGACCCATGAGCGAGAGCTCACCCACGGTTCTCGACG
>JAJZQJ010000007.1 GCA_021851895.1 bacterium | reverse complement strand
ATTACATGAACGGTACACCTTTTGGATCTTTTGTTTCAAGGACTCACAAAAGTTCTCAAAAGGTCTTGCACTCTCGCTCCCATAAGAATGGGACCCATGAGCGAGAGCTCACCCACGGTTCTCGACGATCTTCCTTTTTGGAAAAGGAAGATCTGCTCTCCTCGACGGGAAAGGTGCTCCTCTCCCGACCCCTCTCCGTTCGATTCCCCGTGGGGTCACCGGAACACGGAAGCTTCTTGCTTCCTAAAATACAAAAACCGCACTCTTTCGAGATGCGGTTTTTGTATTTTGTTCCGGTGACCCCACGGGGAATCGAACCCCGATTTACGCCGTGAAAGGGCGCTGTCCTAACCGTTAGACGATGGGGCCAATATATAGAGATGCAAGCCTTTGGCTTATTGATACAAACCTTACGGTTTTGAGCCTTTGGCTCTTCCGATACGAGCCGGGGCCTTAGATCTCAGAAATGGCCGTACATTGGGCATCATTTGGCTTCCTTATGGAAGGAAAAATAGCTCGAATGTTTGATTATCCTAACATATATCTCTAAAAAATCCAGTCTTTTTTGCCCCTTATGTGCTATACTAATTACATTATTCAGAACGTTTGAATATACTATGTTAGATCTTGTCATCATTGGTGGTGGGCCAGCGGGCGTTGCCGCAGGTGTTTATGCCGCACGCAAGCAGCTGAAGTCCCATCTTGTTACTTATGAGTTTGGCGGTCAGTCGACTGTTTCGACGGGGATCCAGAATTGGATCGGTACCGTTGAGATTCCCGGCCTTGAGCTTGCGGAAAATCTCAAGAAGCACCTCTTTGCGTATAAGGGGGATTTCGTCGAGGTCACTGAAGGCGATAAGGTGAATGCGGTCGAGAAGAAAGACGATCACTATATCGTGAAGACCCAGAATGGTCTCGCACTTGAAACGAAAACCGTCCTTATGACTGCAGGAAGTCATCGTCGTCAACTTGGTGTCCCGGGAGCAGATAAGTTTGAGCACCGCGGAGTGACCTATTGTGCATCATGTGATGGTCCGATGTTCGGAAAGCAGGATGTCGTTGTCGTCGGTGGTGGAAACGCTGCATTCGAGTCAGCCTCACAGCTCCTTGCATATTGTAAGAGCGTGACGCTCCTCCAGCGTGGTGCAGAGTATCGTGCCGATCCAAGTACGGTTGCTGCAGTGCTCGCACATCCAAACATGAAAGGCTTCACGAATACCGAGATCCTCTCAGTTGAGGGTGATCAGTTCGTCACGGGTCTCACCTACAAGGATTCACTCACCGGCGAAGTGCATACCATTCCTTGCACGGGTGTCTTTGTAGAGATCGGTGCATTGCCATCAACCGAGTTCTTGAATGGCGTTGTTGAGCTCAATAAGACTGGACACATCGTGACTGATCCAAAGACGCAGCGCACGAGCGCTCCGGGTATTTGGGCAGCGGGGGATTGTACGGATGGGTTGTATCATCAGAATAATATTGCTGTGGGGGATGCCGTTAAAGCTTTGGAGGACATCTATATCGCAGTGAAGACTTCGTAAATACAAGGGAAAAGGGAATAGGGAATAGGGAATAGGGTTAATTCGCATTGTATTCAATAAAACTTGTGCACTGTCAGTGCTCAAGTTTTTTGTACTTTGCATTTTTGAATTTCGCATCAACCCTATACCCTTTTCCCTATACCCTATTCCCTAAAATAAAAACACCGCTTTAGGTGTTTTTATTTACGGTTCCTTTTCATGAATGGGAAGATGGTGATTTCATCATCATCGTCACCTTGTTCTGGGATAGGAGCGGTGCGTGCTGCAGGAGCCTGTGGCTCTGCGCGGTAACCGGTGTTGTAGATCGCATGTGTGCTGTCCTTGTGGGTGCTGCGTGCGTCTTGTACTGGAGCTGAAGCGAAGAGTGGCTCTGACTGCTCATCTTCCTCTTCTTCTACTCCGTATTCATCGACTTCCTCCTCGTACTCTGGCTCTGGCTGGTGCTGCTGGGGCACTGCCTGCTGCCTTACCTGCTGAGGATGCATGTTGATGACGGGTTGCTGACTGCCTGCATTGTTGCGTGCACCGATACCGATGACGCGGCGTGTGCGCATTGAGTCAGGGAATCCTGTCGCAATGACGGTGATCTTGAGTTCACCTTTACGGAGCTTTGGATCGATGATCGCACCGAAGATGACCTGAGCGTTTGCGTCGATCGACTCGGTGATGATCTTTGCTGCCTCCTGGATCTCCTGCATGGTCATGTCCTCGCCACCTGCGATAGCGAAGAGGACTCCGCGTGCGCCGTTGATCGTAACATCGAGAAGGGGAGAGTTGATCGCCATTTGTGCGGCCTCGGTTGCACGGCTCTCGCCTGTTGCCATACCGATACCCATGAGCGCAGTTCCGGCATTTGCCATGATCTTGCGTACATCGGCGAAGTCGACATTGATGATACCTGGTGTGGTGATGAGATCAGAGATACCCTCGACCGCCTGGCGCAACACTTCGTTCGCCTGGGCGAATGCGTTGAGCATGGTGATCTTCTCCTTGTTGATGTCAAAGAGTTTGTCGTTTGGAATGACGATGAGCGCATCGACTTCTGACTCGAGTGACTCGAGTCCCTTATCAGCGAGATTCATGCGCTGTGTACCCTCGAAGAAGAATGGCTTGGTGACAACACCGATGGTGAGTGCACCCTGCTCGCGTGCAGTCTTTGCAACGACAGGAGATGCGCCGGTACCTGTACCGCCGCCCATACCTCCCGTGATGAAGACCATGTCTGCTCCACGGAGTGCCTCTTGGATCTCTTGCTGTGTCTCTTCTGCAGCACGGCGTCCCTTATCGGGATCCATTCCTGTACCGAGACCCTTGGTGAGGTTCTTGCCGATGTGGATCTTTCGTCCACCGCGATTGCGATGCAAGTCTTGTGCATCGGTATTCACGGCGATGAATTCGACGCCGGAGACTTTTGCCTCAACCATGTGATTGACTGCATTGCCGCCTGAGCCACCGACTCCAACTACCTTGATTCGTGCAAATGATTCGATTTCTGGGTTCACCTTAGCCATAGTAAAAACATCGTTTCCTCCAAAGGGGGTATTTGAGTAATGGTTTCAGTATAGCAGAAGGCGCCTAAAAGGCAATATTTTACAGGGTTTTGAGCCGTTTTGGACACATTGACAAGGAGCGTTTCTGATACATGGTCATGAGTTCAAGTCATGAGTCATGAGAATGTTATGCAAAAAGTCATGAGTAATCAGTCATGAGTCATGAGGCTAAGGCGGGTATGAGGTATTTTAGCTTTTATTAAAATTTATAGGATTTAAGTACGCAATATATTTTAAAAATGTCAAAAAATCAGAACACATAGGTGCTCTGATTTTTAGCATTTTTCTCATGACTCATGACTCAAACTCATGACTTGTTATCACGGCAACAGCTGATGGAGAAGTCCAGCAACGGTCTTCTTCATGCGTGCAGTAAATGGGATATCACGCTCAGCAGTTTCGTAGTCATCCTGGATCGCAAGCAGACAAAGTCCGTACGCGGTGAGGAATGACGTGTCATTGAAGATGCTCTTTTGTCCTGTTGTGAGTGGGGTGTCGGTCGTTGCATAAAGATCGACGGCACCCGATGCGAATTCTGCGATGTCCTCGATGCGTGAGTAACCTCCCGTGAGGACAATACCACCAGGAAGACGATTGTCGCGATCCATGTGCTTGATGTGTGTCGTGACAAGTGCAAAGACATCGCTGAGGTTCTTGCTGTAGATCTCACTGATCTTCTTTGTCGGGAAGCGATGTGGTGCACCGAGCTTGATCTCTTCAGCCTCTTCGATGGAGACGTGGAGTCCGCGCGCGATATCACCCGTCAGTGCAACCGATCCTGTGTCGAAGACTTCGAGTGAGATTGGTACTTGATTCTCGAAGATGATCACCGAGAGCGTCTCTGCTCCAATGTCTGCGAGTGCTGCACCGCTCATCATTTGCTTTCTTGAGAGCGCGACGAGTCCAGTTGCGATCGGTGCAGGGTAGACGTTCGCGATCTCAACACCTGCCTCATGCATCACTTCGCGGATAGCATCATGATGTTGTTTGAGTACGGTGACAAAGAGATATTGCACTTCGAGCTTGAGACCCTTCATGCCGACGGGTGTAGTCACCGGTGCGGGCTTGCCGTCGATCGCATAAGAGATCGGAAAATTATGAAGGATGACTTTGTTCTCGGCCTCAGGGAGTCTATTCTGTGCATAGCTCATGCAGCGGTCAAGCTCATTGTCTGTGAAAATACCGTCGCTGCGCGATGCAGTCGCTTCGCCCTTCAGCTGTATGCCTTCGAGTCCGATGCCGCCGATTGCGACATATGCCTCAGTGATGCGAAGTCCTGCTTGCTCTTCAGCGGCATTGAGTGCTGCACGTACAGCCGATGCGGTTTCTCGTATATTCGAAACATACCCCTTTTGGAGGCCGCGACTTTCTGCGACACCAGCGCCGAGAATGCGAGGGCGTGTGGTGTTGTTGTATTCAGTGATGAGGACGCGAATGGTATGTGAACCGAGATCGATTCCTGTGATTATGCGTTGAGCCATGGGTGTGTGGTTAAGAGTTTGCCTTTCCGGTGTAGGTATTCTTGATACCCGCGCGCTTCAGGATACGCTCCATCGTTTCATCCATTATATCGCTATGTTCCATTCCTTTCAAATGAAGGCAGCTGTGGACAAAAAGCAGCGCGACGAAATATTCGAATGACTCTTCTCTCTTACGGGATTGTTTCTTCGCCTCCTTAAGGTTGATGAACACTTCACCGTTCATGTCATCGAGAGTGAATGAGAGCGTATTCGGTGTGTAGTCTTTATTCCTATAGATGCGATTGAGTGTGCGTGCACGCTTGTCGCCGACAAATGCGAGTGAGCAGTAGAATTTTTTGCCTAAGGTGAGTTCCTTGAGTGCGAGAAAGGGGAGCTTGGGGATGCGTTCCCTCGTGGTCTGTGCTATCGAGAAAGTTTCCATATCGTGCTTATATATTACCATATTTTTTGATCTTCGGCGTTCTGATGAAAAAGAAAAACCCGCTTAGGCGGGAATGTTCTTTAGCGGCGCTTCTTTGACTCGATGGTCTTGCCGAGCTTCTTCAAGCGCTCATAGAGGCCGCGCTTTTCAAGGCGCACGAGTGCACCACGCTTCTTCTTGAGGACTGAGAGTTCACGCTCGTGATAGCGCTTTCCGCGAACGGTGCTGAGTGCGTTCGTCTGCTGGGTGCGCTTTGTGAAGCGACGAAGCAGGTTTGATGCTGACTCGTTGCTCTGGCGCTTTACTTCTGCGATCATGCTCATAAGTGGGGTTATATTATCATATTTAACGAAATGCGCAAGGGGCGGGCGCGACAAAGTCGTGCCAAATCAAGAGAATAGGGAAAAGGGAATAGGTAATAGGGAAATTCAGATCCGGAGCTTGTGTTAATCATTGGATTGGCCCTTTTCCCTATTCCCTATACGCTATTCCCTCGCATTTTCCAATCTTTCTACTTCATCTCCCTCTTGATGTGGTCCGCCAAATCCTTGATCTTCACGATCTCCTGGCTGCGGGTATCAAGGTTTCGGATGATGACCGTGCCATCGATAGCCTCCTTCTGACCGAAGATGATCGCGTGCTGTACGCCTGATTTTTCTGCGGTTGCGAGCTGCTGCATGAGTGAGTCCTTCGCAAGTGCGTGGATCACTTGAATGCGTGCAGTGCGAAGTAATTCGAGGACTTCCATGCTCTTGAGTTTTGCCTCGAATCCGATTTGAATGAAATAGATCTTTGCTTTCTTTTGCGCACGAGCAGTCGATGGTTTGTAGTGTTTACTTGCAACGATCTTCGGAAGATCGAGCGTACAACCAACTGCAGGAATGTCCTTCTTTGATCCTAGTTTCTTTGCAAGGCCGTCATAGCGTCCGCCGACAGCGAATACCTCTGGGGTTGCGTTATCATCCTCTGATGGCATTTCTGCAAGCTCAAAAACGGTGTGCGTATAGAAATCGAGACCACGAACGAGATTCGTATTGATACGGTAGACGATATTGAGCGCGTCGAGGAATTCGAGTACCTCTTTGAAGTGTTGTTTTGATTCCACGGAGAGGTGCGCGATCGTCTGTGGAGCCTTCTCCTTGAATTGTTGACACTGCGGCTTGTCGCACTCAAGGAGTGCTAAGACGTGCGACTTCAAGTTGTGCTTACAGTCGGTGCAGAGATGACTTGATACCTTGCGGTAGTACACAAGCAATTGCTTCTGGTATTCTTTGCGGCTTTCCGCGTCACCGAGTGAGTTGATGTCAACGAAGATATTTGTGAAGCCAACTTCGCGCAGTGCGATGATCGCAACGAAGATGACCATTGCGTCAGAGATCGATCGTGTCGATCCTAAGACCTCGAGTGTAAACTCGTCCGGTGCTGAGCGTGGAGCAGGGTGCTTGTCTTCTTCGTGCTTCAGTGTTCCGTTACAGTAAAGTTTTACCGGCTGTGGAAGTGCCTGCATGCCTTGCTCGATATAGGAGTGCATGATCGGAGAGATCCCTTCGATGGTCTCTTCGCTTGCTTGCTTTGATTTCACTACAGCTTTTTTGCTTGCTGCCTTTACTGTTGCGCTTTGTGCTCCTTGAGTATCAGGCTGAGCGGCGCGTAGCTGAGTAAAACCGTAATACAATGCGATCTCTGCCGCTTTTTCCGCGAAACCATGATATTTCAGAAGTTCAGAAGGAGAGAATTTCGATTTGGTCTTTGTGGTTGTTTTCGATGATGCTTTTTCTTTTGGCATGGTTTCGGGTGTTACCGTTTAATTCGTCGATTTTGGAGCGAGCTCTGCGGGATAAGGAGAACCAAACTCTGCGAGGCTACCAGGATTGAATCCTACGACTGAAAATGGGAAGAGACGAATGAGTGCGCGACCGTCCATATAGTTACGTGGGACGGGGCCCCAGATGCGTGAGTCCGAGCTCTGTGAGCGATTATCGCCACAGACGAAGAATTCGTCGTTACTGAGTGTGCGCGTGAGATGGTTATTCATCTTCTGTGAATCCGCGACATATGGTTCGTTAAGTACAAGTGGTTTTGGGTGCGTTGGTCCAGTGATCGTCACTACGGTGCCTTCGAAGTTCACGGTCTCACCAGGGAGACCGATGATGCGCTTCACGAAGTAGCGAGAAGGGTCGTTAGGATAATGAAGGATGACCACATCTCCACGACGGTAATCTTGAGTCAGTTTTACGGTCTCATTAACGATGAGATATTCGTGATTATGTAGCGTGGGGTACATTGAGTTGCCCTGCACGATGAACGGTTGTGCGATGTATGCACGGATGGGTATGACGACGATGAGTGCGATGAATATATAGCGCAATGCATCCACGATCTGAGTGAGCTTACTTGGCTTTTGTTCCGGAAGAGGCTGCGCGTCTATATTAGTGGCGTGTTCCGCTTCGGAATTCCGAAGATCAATGTTATTCATTGGCTAATAGTAGCCCGTAAGAGGGTATTGACGCAAGTGAATGAAGTGTGCTCGAATATTTCTTCATCAGAATATCATGAACGAAAAAATGACGCGCTGCGTCATTTTTTGTTGAAGTTATTCATAGCATCAGCGACACCTTTTGTGATGATGTGCTCAACGATGTTTCTGATCTTCGGGAAGAGTTCTTCGAGTATGGTGCGCTCCTCGGGTTTGAACTTTCCAAGAACAAAGTCATCGAGCTTAATTCGCTGCGCCTCGGCACCTGCTTCTTGCTGTGGGGCAACACCGACGCGAATGCGAATGAATGCTTTGCTCTTCAGTGTATCCATCAGCGAGGTGATGCCATTGTGTCCTCCGTCGCCACGATCGAGCGAGATGCGCATCTGTCCGATCGGGAGATGCACGTCATCATGGATGACGATCGTATGCGCTATCGCTTCGGGTGATTTGACGAATTTCTTCACCGCTTGACCAGAAAGATTCATGAATGTTTGCGGCAAGATGAACAGCACTTTCGTGTCTGCGATCGTACCTGCGGCGGTGAGTGCTTTTGCAAACAAGCGTTTTGTCCAGCCTGCTTCGCACGAGGTCCGTTCACGGATATAGTCGACAGCCAAAAAGCCCACGTTGTGACGCGTGTGTGTGTAGGCAGTGCCTGGGTTTCCAAGTCCGACGACGGTCCATTGCATATGGAGATAATAGCAGAAGAGACGAGGAAATACGAGGAGACACGATAGGCAAGGTTATTGGTTACAGGTCATAGGTTGCAGGAAGTACGAAATACAAGGGCATGAGGTTATGAGGGGGTGAGATCATAAGGATAATACGAAATACAAAATTACGAGCACTGATGGTGCTTGCATTTTCTCTTCTCGGTCATCTCACATCAAAGAAAAACGCCACCTAAGGGTGGCGATTGCTATTAGGAGCCGACACGCAGACGGTGGTGTCCCATGTTGGGGAGTTTCCCCGCACAGAGGACGCAGAGTGTCGCGTACCGCTTCTTTGATTCGAGATCAGACGCATGGTAATAGATCGGTCCCGATTCGTGTTTCGTGCAGCAACCGACGAATTCCGGATTCGCGACATACCGAGCTCCGTCGAGACCGAGGACCGGGATGGTCTCGGAGAGCCGCATCGCGTAGACCGCATCGAGGTTCACAATGTCCTCGTAGATGTCGATGCACTGCAGTGTTTCGTTCAGGTTGTACCAGTTCTTGACGGGGTCCATCTCCCAGGAAGGGTAGGTGTCAAAATGTAAGCCCCACTGTGTGCCATCTTCGGCGACCGCGCGGTAGCCGTAGTAGCCATTCATCTCACCGTCGTTGCCGGGAACTTCTTTCCTTTCGACGATGGTCGCTTCGACCTCCTCGAGCAGCTGCAGCGAGCGTGGAATGCTCGGGGCCACATTGCGGATGTTCTTCATGCGGAGGATGAGAACCCTCATGCCAACGTACATGCTGTCTCCTCGTGTAAATGAGCGCTTAGGTTTTTATACAACATTGTATGAAAATGTCAATCAAACAGGGTCACGAGATTCAATATATAAGGAGATGAGGTTATGAGGGGATAAGGTCATGAGGGCAACACAAAACTCAAAACATCAGCATCGATTGTGCTCTTGTATCTTATGACTTATGACCTATCACCTATCACCTATCACCTTGAGTTTAGCGTATTCCCGTTGACCCAAATCCTCCACGAGAAGTTTCGTCGATGATGTCGACTTCGGCGAATTCTGCGACGTGTATCGGCGAGATGATGCCTTGAACGATTCGATCACCGCGCGCGATGTGCACTTCTTCGGAGCTGAAATTATAGAGAGCAGCATGTACTTCATCGGATGCTCCTCGGAAATCATGATCGACGATCCCGACGCTGTTTGCGAGATTCAAACCTTTCTTGTGAAGTGATGATCGTGGCGCAAGGAGAAGCATGTTTCCTTCGGGGACTTGTATGATGATATTGAGTGGAGCATAGCCTATCGCTCCTGGAGCGATGCGAAGATCTTCTCTTGTCATGAGATCAAAACCCGCAGCACCGAGCGTTTTATATTCGGGCAAGGGAAGTCCTGTATCGACGCGTTTGATGGTGATTTGCATGAATGACATTATACGACGAATATTCGACTTACGAAAAACAACCATCGCTGGTTGTTTGAACTTCGTTGCTATTGTACAGAAGCGGGGGCATAGATGTCCGCTCCGTAGGCGCAGAGGTCGTAGTGCCCGCCGATTCCTCTGCCATAGTAATAAGCCACCTGAGGGCATCCTAAGGGATGATTTGGGGTTTCGAACATCGCGTAGAGGTCATAAGCATCGACGGATCCTGTTGTCGTTCCGTATGTTCGTCCGACGTTGCCATATTCATAGGAATGACAGTTCGGTCCGGCCCACACGGCACACGTGCCATTGAGTGGATCGGTGGGGAGTTGCGGAATATATGCAGCAGTTTGCGTTGCAAGTGCACCCCATGTTGAGTTATAGCTATAACTATAACCATTACAATTCCATCCACATGCTGAGGGCGGATAGTATCCATGATCGTCATAATACAATTCAAGTGCTGTCTTGATCTGATCGAGATCAGAAATACGGCGTGCATCACGCGACTTCATGCGTGCGGTTGAGAGCGATGCGAAAACAACTGCAGAGAGAAGTCCGATGATTGCGATAACGACGAGTAGCTCAATAAGTGTGAATCCGCGATACTGCTTCATTGCTTAAGTGTATCATGTAAAAAATATTACAACTGCAAGTAATTAACATATTGTAAAGTATACACACTTAAGTTGGCGAGGACTAAATATAAAGACCGCCGAAGCGGTCTTTATATTTAGTCCTTCTTTTCCTGTGCCTTACTGAAAGACAAGGTCATACGCTGCTCCTTTGGTTCGAAGAGCGTGATGATGAACGGATAGACTTTTCCGAGTTCGAGTGCTGCCTTGAGCTTATCCTCACTGCCGAACTCTGAGACGTGTACGAGTCCTGCAACACCCTCCTCGATCGAGGCGAGTGCGCCGTACTTGTTGAACTTGATGACAACACCGCGTACGGTATCGCCCTTCTTGAACTTCGCCTCAGCAGTGCGCCATGGGTTCTCCTTAAGTGCCTTCACTGAGAGTGACACCTTGTTGTCCTTGATCTCAATGATCTGGGCCTTTACGTGTTCACCTACCTTGAAGAACTTGCGTGGATCCTCAACGAGACCCCAATCCATCTCAGAGATGTGAATGAGACCCTCGAGACCATCCTCAAGCTTCATGAATGCACCGAAGTCGACGATACCAGTGACATCACCTTCGACGATCTGGCCGACGGCATACTTGCCGACGAGCTCCTCCTTTTCCTTGTGGCCCTGCTCCTTCTCAGAGAAGATGAGCTTGCCCTCCTTTGGAACAGCTGCAATCATCGTAACGACGAGCTTCTGGTCAACGAGCTTACGGAGCTCATCGAGAATGCGATCCTTGTCACCGTCCTCTACACGTGGGTAGTGGTCAGCTGAAAGCTGTGATGCAGGAAGGAATCCGATGATACCCTGCCAATCGATGATGAGTCCACCCTTGTTAGCTTCCTTGATGGTAAGCTCGAGCTGCGTCTTCTTGCGTACAAGATCTTCCGCCTCTGCCCAGATGAGTGACTGTCGAGCCTCCTTGAGAGAGAGCTCGGTATATCCATCCTCGTTCTCGACATCAACCACCTTTGCGGAGATCGCGTCGCCCTTGGCCATGTGCTTGATAAGATCGCGAGCGTTCATGAACTCGCGGCCGTAGATGATACCGATGCCGTGATGACCCAAGTCAACGACGACAGAGCGCTTATCTGCGGAGATGACCTTACCATCGACAACGTCACCAACTTGTGGACGAGTTGCGGTGGCTTCGAGCACCTTGTGCATCGGATGAGCAAGATCGATAACGACACCCTCATCAACGATGAAATCTGAATTATTCATTGTGTTTTTACAGACCGAAGTCTGCCAACAATGTTTTCGGTTTCTTGCGTACTCTATAGAATGCACACAGGGATTAGTCCAAAAACGTACTAAATGTTGTAGGCGCATACTAACACAAATTCAGAAAAATGGAAGGGAGCACGAGTAAATGTGGGTGATCGGTCATGGGTCATAGGTCATAGGAAAAATACACAAAAACAAAAGAAAAAACGCACCCTTTGGGTGCGTTGTTTAGCGTCGCTTCTTTGTGCGAGCAAATGCCTTCTGCTGCCACGGAGGAAGGTGCTTCAGCAGTCGCTTGCTTTGTCGCAGGTTGCGGAAGGTCTGCTCGGGGAGATACGGATGCAGTGGCGTCGGGCGGCATTGTCTCATGATGGAATCGATGTCGCTCATGCCACAGAGCGCCGAGATGAGTGCGCGGACGAAGAGTCTCGACATCACACATCCTCTCGAGCGAGCTCATCGGCATAACGTTCTTCCGCGAGCGCGAATTGCTCATTCGCCTCGTCGAGGTGGCCTCTGAATTCCTTGCGGAGCTCTGCTTTGGTCGCGAACTCGGGTTCACGGAGCAGTTCCTCGGCGTTGTCGAGCGCGGTCCAGCCGGCATCGATCGCTACCTCCATCGGGTTCGAGGGTTCGGATGCATCGAGTGCATTACCGATACGATCGAACCATGTCGCGTCGCGACGCTTGGTGCTCTCGAAGAGATCCTGGTCTTCCGGGGGGAGCGACCTGATGTTGCTGATGTAGAGATCCATCGCGCGCTTCTTCTTGTTGCTCGCGATGATCATCAGGGTGATGATGGTCGTGAGGACGAGTGCGATGACGATCATCGCGGGAACAGAGAGGTAGTTCTCATGGATCACGACGAATAGGTCATGCATGGGTGGCTCCTCAGGTATCTGCAGAAAGCCTATAACAGCATGATTTCTTGTCAATCAAAAACCCCGAATACATCGTCGGGGTATTACGTGAAATATTTAAACGTGAATGTGCATTGCTCAGCGATCTTTGCTGCGGAGACATATGCACGCTTAGCGCTGTCGATCGCTTTTTTGTCAATCGTGCCTATGCCGCACCCAAGACAGGTCGGGCGCATGGTGATCTGGTCCTCGATTTCGTCCATGCTCCGCGCGCCGATGACGAGCATCGATCGTAGGATATGTGCATGCTCACCATTCGCGAGGAAATAGCGCAGCTTTCTTTCCCAGTACTTACGCTGTTTCCTGCAATAGGCAAGGTCGTTTTGTGCCGTATAGCTGAGGCCACAGTGCTTTGTAGCGTCTCCGCATGCAGGTCTAGTCGCTTGCTTCAAGAGGTAAAAGACACTCATGACGACAAGAGCAATGACTGCGCAATTTTGAATGATCCGAAGTGGGTCCATATAAACCCTTATGTTAGCTCTGTGTCCATTATAGCGCATATATACTGAGAGCAAAAAACGCCGCAATGTGCGGCGCTCATTCAGAGCTTTTCAAGACGCTCGAGTGCTTGCTTCGCGAATGCGCATGCGGTCGCACGCGCTTCCTCGCTGACCGTAAGTCGGAGGAAACCAACTGCTTCGTGGTAGCAGCGACTGGCAGCATTGAAGTGTTCATTTGATTTGGCTGCCCACAAGCTCGAATTCTCGAGCGACTGTTGGACACGGGTCTTTTCGGCGATAAGCCGCGGGATAACATCCTTATCCTCGGTCATAGAGAGAGCAAGAAGGTTCTTCCTCATGTGGTAACTACCCAGGATTCTGTTTCCTAAAAAAATGAGTAGGGCGGTGGCTGCGACAAGATCGATGAAAACGGCGAAGGGTGAAGCATGCATGTGTTGCTCCAGACGAAATGATATTTATGAGTTATACATCATGAATTCGCTATGTCAATAGTTTTTGCGGCGACAAAGAGCCCGCGCTGGTCATATATTCGACAACATTTTTAACGCTTGAAAAGTGTATAAATCGCTGTAAAAATAGCGTTTTTTCTGATATACTCTCTTCATGGTTATAACGTATCACGGAGGACATTTCGTGAAGATCACTCAGGGGGATCTCACGATTGCGATCAATCCTTTCAGTAAAGATGGAGACTATAAGCCCCTGCGATTTGGATCCGATATCGCTCTTGTTTCGGCAAACGATCCCAATATGAATGGGGTGGAAAATCTCGAGTACGGCGATCGAAAGCCTTTCGTTGTGTCTGGTCCTGGGGAGTATGAGATCCGCGATGTCGCGATATCAGGATTCCTTTCACCAAAGAGTTATGGTCCGAAGGGGCTACTTAATACAATTTACACGGTGCGCATCGAAGATCTCACGTTGTGTTTTCTTGGCGCACTTTCTTCGCCGGAACTCACCGCTGATCTCTATGAGGGCATCGGTAATGTCGACGTGCTTTTTGCGCCGATAGGTGGAGGAGATCTTTTGAGTCCATCTGACGCCGAGAAGATCGCAGTGCAGCTTGATGCGCCCGTGGTCATTCCGCTCGCTTACGATGATAAACACCTCGCTGCTTTCAAGAAGGAAATGAGTGCTGAGGGCGTCTTGCCTGTCGATAAGTTGACGATAAAGAAGAAGGATATCTCTGGGAAGGAAGGAGAGGTCATCATTTTGGAGCCTGCACTTCGTCCATAATTCTGTAATCATGCTTGACGCAAATCCATTACTCAAATATTTACGCAGCAAATCTCCGCACACAAAGAATGTGATCGTGGTCATCGCTGCACTCATCCCCACGATCACTGTTGGATACGCGCAATTTTATATGCGCTCTCGTGATACAGTGCCTTTACCTGTGGCATCCAATGATGTGCGTACGGGCGAGGCCGATGTCTCGATTTTCGCTGCAGTGGGGAAATTGTTTGATGAGGGAAAGAAGTCCGTCGATACGACGGTGGGTATGCTGAAAGGGTTGAATGCGTCTGTGCTCGATAGTTCGGTAATATCCGCATCGAGTAGTGATACGAGTGCTGAAAGCACAACATCGGATAAGCTCGATCTTGGTACTGTTCCGGGTGTCGACACGGGAGAAGCGACCGTCACTAAAAGCTTCGAAAATTAATTGAGAAACAATCATGGCAAAAAAGAAAGAAAACGAACCTGAGTCATCATCGGCACAGACAGAGCATACAGGCGTAGTCGCTTCGAACATCTCGTCAGAGATGCGCGATTCGTATCTCAATTACGCGATGTCCGTCATTGTGTCTCGCGCGCTCCCCGATATTCGCGACGGATTGAAGCCAGTCCATCGTCGCATTCTCTTTGCGATGTACGGCATGGGTCTTTTTGCAAATGCGCGTTTCAAGAAGTCTGCGGCGATCGTCGGAGATGTCCTTGGAAAGTACCACCCACATGGTGACTCTGCGGTGTATGAGGCCATGGTGAAGACCGCACAGGACTTCACCTTCCGCTATCCATTCGTGATCGGACAGGGTAATTTCGGTTCTATCGATGGAGACTCTGCGGCTGCAATGCGTTATACGGAAGCGAAGATGAGCAAGGTCGCGGGCGAGATGCTCCGTGATCTCGATAAGGGTACTGTCGATTTCCGTCCAAACTATGATGGTTCTCGCAAGGAGCCCGCAGTGCTTCCTGCAGCGGTGCCCGCACTCCTTCTCAATGGTACGCTCGGTATCGCCGTCGGTATGGCAACGAACATCCCTCCGCATAATCTCGGAGAAGTCGTCGATGCGACGATCGCACTTATCGATGATCCTGATCTCACGCTGGAGGATCTTCTCGAATATGTGAAGGGTCCTGATTTTCCAGTTGGTGGTCTTGTTTTCAATAAGCAGGATATCGCTCATGCATATGCGACCGGACGCGGTGGTGTCGTATGTCGCGGTGAGTGTGAGATCGTCGAGACAAAGGCTGGTCAGTCTGAGATCGTGATCACTTCTATTCCGTATCGCGTTAATAAGTCCGATATGATCATGAAGATCGCGGAGCTTGTTAAAGACAAGAAGATCGATGGTATCCGAGATATTCGTGATGAATCGACAAGAGATATTCGTGTGGTCATCTTTGTAAAAGCCGGCGTTCCTCCACAGAGTGTACTGAATCAGATCTATAAGCATACAGATCTCGAGATGACCTTCCATTACAACATGGTGGCACTCGTCAATGGTCAGCCACAGACGCTCTCATTGAAGAGCATGCTTGAGGAGTTCATCAAGCATCGAAAGGAAGTCGTCAGACGTCGTACAGAATTCGATCTCGCGAAAGCAAAGGATCGTGAGCATATCTTGCTCGGACTCAAGAAGGCACTCGATCACATCGATGAGATCATCAAGACCATCAAGGCGTCGAAGGATACTCCAACGGCACATGTGAATTTGATGAAGCAGTTCAAGTTCTCAGAGCGACAGGCGACTGCCATCCTCGAGATGAAGTTGCAGAAGCTCGCAGGTCTTGAGCGCAAGAAGATCGAGGATGAGCTGAAGGCAGTACAGGCACTCATCGCTGAGCTCGAGTCGATCCTTGGTTCTTTGAAGAAGATGATGAAGGTCATCAAGGATGAGCTTCTCGAGATCAGAGAGAAATATGGTGATCCTCGCCGCACAAAGGTGGTGAAGGGTGGTGTGAAGAACATTTCACTTGAAGATATGATCCCCGACAATGAGACCATCGTGGTCTTCAGTAGTGGTGGCTACATCAAGCGCACCGATCCCGCAGAATACCGCGTACAAAAGCGAGGCGGTGTTGGTGTCGTCGACCTTGAGACCAAGGAAGAGGACTTCATCAAGATCTTCCTCTCGTGTACGACACACAATGATCTGCTCTTCTTTACGAATAAGGGTAAGGTCTACCAGATCAAGGCATACGAACTTCCTGAAGGTAAGCGTGCGACGAGGGGTAAGTCTATCGTCAATTATCTCGCGATCAGTCCAGAGGAGAAGGTCACCTCGATTCTCGCTATGCCAAGAGAGGCAAAGGAGATGAAGGGTCTCTCACTCTTCATGGTCACTAAGGGGGGCACGGTGAAGAAGTGCGCCGCAGATGCATTTGCCGATGTGCGCAGGAGTGGTCTCATTGCGATCACGCTCCATGATAGTGACGAGCTTCTTGCTTGTCGTTTCACTGAGGGTAAGGACGATGTTTCTCTTGTGACCGCTGATGGTCAGTCGATCCGCTTTAGTCACTCCGATGTTCGAGAAATGGGCCGCACGGCAGCAGGCGTGAAGGGTATGACGATAAAGAAGGGCGATGAACTCGTCACCGCTGATGTCGTTCGTGAAGTTTATGGCAAGAAGGCATATCTCCTTGTCATCAGCGAACACGGTTACGGCAAGATGACCGAAATCGATGAGTACAAGACACAAGGTCGCGGTGGTAGTGGTATCAAGACGGCGAATGTCACCGACAAGACAGGTGCGATCGTCATGGGTATCGTCGTGCCGGATCTTGATGCTGAGCTCATTGCAATATCACGCAATGCGCAGGTGATCAGGACTCCACTCGCGGATATTCCAGTACTTTCACGCTCGACGCAGGGTGTACGTATTATGAAATTGAGGGAAGGGGATAGTATTGCCTCCATCACCGTATTGTAAAAACCCAATATTTTGGCGAACTTTACCTTATTTCGCCGCATGCCTCGTTCACCGTATAACCCATACGGCTCACTAGAGTTCATGTGGCTGCAATAAGGCAAATTCCATCCAAAATCTTTGGTTTCAAAATACAGACAAAAACCGCCAATGGCGGTTTTTCATTTTACCCCCTCTATGGGCATCGCGGTTATCTTTGAGAAGTGTCTGAGTGCGATTTCGATGCTTGCGTAGGCAATGAATGCGCCGAGGCAAATACCTAATATGTTTATAACTGCGATAATTCCGCTTATTGCAAGGAGGTGAGCGCTGAAACTTGTCATGCCGATACCGATCATCGTCATCGGAGGAATAAGTGCAATGGAAATAGTGATCCCCGCGACGATGTCGAGAATATTTGGCCAAAAGAATGCGAATGTTCCACCGATTCCAGAAAAGACTGCGACGAAGAAGTAATCCATTAGCGAGATATTCAATCGATCTATGATTTCAGATCGAGGAGTTGTCGGAAAGAGCTGTGTTAGGAGTGCTGCAACACTGATCGCGATGACCGAGCCGCCGATGATCGTGACGAGGCTGCTTCGTACTGATTTGCTGTCCCAATTGAATATTGATACACCAATATGCACGACAGAGTAGAGCAGTGGTGAGATCACCATTGCACCGATAATGACCGAGGAGCTATTCATGTGAAAGCCAAAGAAACAGATGGCGGTCGCCACTGTTGTAAGCAGGATGACGTCGAGGTCAAGTGAAGAACGTTCAGCGAGATCGGCGCAGGATTCGGCGACACTTGTTTTTGTTATTTTGCGAAGGACCATAGTGATTGCTGTAATATGATGACATTATTATACATGAGTGTAGTGGGAAAGGGTAATCATATAAAAAAAATGATCCCTTTAGTGGGATTATATAAAATTTTAGATTTTGAATGCAATTGCCGCCGCTGCAGGCGTCTGAACTCTAGTGAGCCGTATGTTTGATACGGTGAGCGAGTCAGTCGTCGAAGCGACGGCAAGTGCGTCAAAATATAAGTTTTTATTTCTTTGCCTCCTTGAAGACAACACGTGTACGGAGCTTCTTGCTGAACTTCTTGAGCTCAAGCTTGCGCTGCACACCCTTCTTGTTCTTGCGTGTGAAAATGGCCTCGCCAGTTCCCTTGTTGCGCAATACGATAAGATTCTCCTGTGCCATAAGTAGAGCTATATTACCCTAAATCGGTAAAAATGCAAGGGGATTTAGCCATATTTCCTCTACTATATGGGGATTAGCTTAAAATCAAGGATTCTCGCGATAAAGCCGCTTGCGACCCATTCCATTTTTGAGATTAGTATACTTTCTGAATTCGCAGCCTATGCCTTCCCAATTTTCCGCAGAAAGTCGAAGAGGAATTCCATTGTAGGACACCCCTCCATCGAGCCTGTGACCTGCAAGTGTAGCAACGAATTCCGATGACTCTTGCGCGCCACCGAGTCGCTGCATTGTCGGGAGCGACCCAGGGCCGATCGGGAAGCGTGCGAATAGATCGATCCGTTCGGGATATTGGTAGGCGACATCGATAAGGACTTCGGTCCAGAGGAATTCGTGTTGGAACCTGAAAAGCGGAATGATACGTCGAATGCCATCGTAAACGGACATATCCTTCCACGTGCTGATCTCGGCTGCGATCCCGCGCATCACTTTCGGAAGATGGAAAGCAATGAATGTCTCTCGCGTTGGTGTATCGCTTTTCAATATCGTACTCACTGGAAAGACGTACGGAGTGCCAAAACGGGGACGCGAAGTAGAGTTTAATCGTTCAAAAAATGATTTTTGTTCTTTTGGGTTGAATGTGAGTAAGCCGATTTGAGTAACAGTATCAGTGTTCGCGATCATGCGGTAAGCGAACATGTTGAGCAGCCAGAGTGGAAAGTCGTCTCGGATAGGATTTAATCGCTCATGAAATGCGATGGTCTGGCGATCGAATTCGCGGTAGATGTTGCAGAAGCGGTAGTGCGCGAGTATGGGGTCGTCGGTGAGTGGTCCTTTTTGGCCCCGTGTCTTGCGCTCCCAGATGCGCATGCGCTCAAGAACGAAAGCGTCGATCTGCTTAAGGGTCTCATCGTCGCAGAGTGGCTTGGGGAGGTCAGGTATGGGGCTAACGTGTTTCGGCCAGTGGCGGTAGAGGGACTTGAGGTGAGTAGGGAGTTCCATGAGGAAATTTTTGCATGGAAAAGGAAAAGATTCAAATGGTGCCCAAGAGGATTCGGTCGGAAGTTTCTAAGATATGGAGTGCTACGCACGCAGAATAGGAGTGATTCGGTCACGAGTTTCTAAGTCATGAAGTGCTGCGCACGCAGAATAGGAGAGTAAGAGGATTCGCCCCTCTGTCACCTCCGTCGTTTCGTTCGCTTCACTCCGAAACGGCGGGGTGCAGGTAGGGCCAGGGCTCGGCTACAGCCGCCTCGGCTGGGAGCCTCAGCGGCTGGCTTCGCAGCCTCCGCCCTTCGAATCCTCTTGGGCCTTGCAACAGAAAACAAAAATAACGCTTGCGCGAAATATGGGCCCATGAGTCTTCGGTCACAAGTCACTAAGTCTCGCTTCGGCTTCGCCTCGCTGCGACTAAGTGCTCGCGACCCCGGCTCGGCCACGACCGCTTCGGTCGGAACCGAAAGCGGTCGGCTTCGCGGCCTCCGCCTTTCGAATCCTTTTGGGTCTCGCAACACATAACAAAAACAGAGCTTGCGCTCTGTTTTTGTGTGTTGCGGGCCCAAGAGGATTCGAACCCCTGTCGATGGTTTTGGAGACCATAATTCTACCGCTGAACTATAGGCCCAACATATATCAAAGGCCAGAATTTGGCATTTGTATTCGTAGTTTATCTTATTTAGAGCCAAAAAGCAAACAAAAAACGGCCTGAGCCGTTTTTGTTAATCGAGCTGAAACGCAGCTTTTACGGTGATCATGACATCCTTTTCTATCTTTGAAGTGTCATAAGCACCATAGTCTGAAACATCTACAGAATCTGCTGAGAGTACTTGGACGACCCCCATAGAGACAGACTTTGTCGCTCCGACATGCGCTCCGCTATTTTGTGCGATCGCCTCTGCCCGGGCGCGTGCATCCTTAAGTGCTGCGGGGAGCAGTGACACGCGAAGCTCGGGAAGTTTTGAGTAGTAATACTCAACTGGTCCCGGCGAGAAGAAGATTCCGCCCGCTGCAAGTGATTCGCTGCTCTTTGCGAGTGCTTTCATCTTTTCGACATCCTTTGAACGTACTTCTACATATTGCGAGAGGTTGTAATCCCTCGTTCCTTTCGCGTCATTTCGATACCACTCGTTCATGGAGATCGGCGAGATCTCTGCATCTTTGAAGCCCTGTGCATCGAGGAATGTGCGTACGGCCTGCTCGTCTTGCTTCATTTGCGCATAGCCATCTTTGACGCCGTCCTTGGTGACGAGACGAGAAAAGGTCCCCGTCCAGCGCGCAGAGTCAGAGGTGACCCGTTGCTTTGCAGAGCCCGAAACAGAGATGACGTTGTCGAGCTTCTTTATCCCGAGAAACGTTGTCGAGACGATATACGCGGAGAGGAGCACTGATGCTCCGAGAATTGCAGGGAAGAGGAAGCCAAAGGTGAAGAGATTTCCGAAACGACCGCGAGTCGTGTTGCGAATCTCTTGTTGTTGAGATTGATTTTCCATATGAACGTTAGATTATGAGTTCATGATAGCACTCGAATGCTGTGCGTGGAAGTGTATTAGTGTGCAAGCCACTCCTTTGCGATGGAGAGCGCACGCTCTTTCTCTCCGACGCCAATCCAGGCGATGTCCTTATGTTTTTTAAACCAGGTCATCTGTCTCTTTGCGAAGTGGACGATGTCCATATACAGTGCGTCACGCATTTCTTCTTCGGAATCGTAGTCACCCTCAAGGAGCATAGTGACATGTCTGTATTCGAGTCCAAGCGCATAAAGGCGTTTTGCGGGTACTCCATCGGCAAGTAGCTTCCGCACTTCTTCGATCATCCCGGAGGCGAGTCGCTCATCGAGTCTCTTGGCGATACGTGCGTCGATGATCTCCTTGTCCGCGGTAATACCTATGGTGAGCACAGGATAGGGAGGTGCGATATATGTCTTATCAGGGACAGAGCCTAATGCACTCGCGATCTCTATTGCGCGCACGAGTCTTAGCGGGTTCTGTCTATCGATCGTTGCTGCGCGGACGGGATCTTTCTCTTGGAGTATTTTGAAGAGCTCCTCATTTGAGTGTGCATAGAGCTTCGCACGTAATGCTTCGTCGGGTGCGACCTCGGGGATGACGAGGCCACGCGTGACCGTGTCTACCCAGAATCCGGACCCACCACAAAGTATCGGCAGTTTACCCCGTGCCTGTATATCGCTGATCTCCTTACGTGCCATTTCTGCGAAATGCGAGACGGTGAATTCGTTGCGCACGTCCTCGACATCGATAAGATGATGAGGTATACCCTGCATCTCCGCATTCGTTATCTTTCCTGATCCAATGTCTAATCCCTTGAATACCTGCCTTGAATCCGCTGAAATGATCTCACCGTCGAGAGCGAGCGCGAGAAAAACCGCGAGGTCGCTTTTACCCGTTGCGGTTGGTCCGATGATCGAGATGAGATGACGCGAATCGGTCATGGATAAAGTCTAGCACGTCCTAGGAAAAATGCCCGATTTTGCCATTTTTAAGAGTTCAAGATATACCCCCTTTATGTTATGATATTGGGATGAAGGATTCAAAAGAAAAGCTATTTCGAAAGATGGGCATCTTGATGGAAGATCATAAAAGAGCCGTATATGTGACCATATTCATACTCGTCATCGCGATCATTGGTGTTTTCATGCTCTCACGAAAACAGAAAGTCGTGCTTGATGTCGGCGTGGCCGAGCGTATGGATCTCGTGAAGACAGTGATGGCTTCCGGTAAGGTAACGAGCTCAACGGACCTCGCACTCTCATTCCAGGCGAGCGATATCGTAAGCGCGATCAATTTCAAGGTCGGCGATAAGGTCAAGAAAGGGCAGGTAATCGCTGTTTTGCAAAATGATTCAGAACGAGCGAATTTGACCAAGGCGAAGGGCCAACTTTTGGGTGCGAAGGCACGCTTGCAGAAGGTTCTCGAAGGGGCAAGCTCGGTGGATATCATGGCAGCGCAAGATGCGCTCGATAATGCAGTGAGGACGCAAGATCGTATCGTGAACAATGCGTTTCGTAAGATGATGTCTGATGATCTTGTATTGCTTCCACTCCGTAATGATATGAATCCGGCGAACAGCCCGACGATCAGTGGTTCGTTCGGGGGCAAAATAGAAGGAGTCTATAATTTTGATTTTAGTGGATCGCAATATGATCTACGTTATTCTGGACTCGAAGCAGGTACAGTGCCGGTCATCAATCTTTCACAGCCACTTGGAAATTTGGGATTGACCATCTCATTCCCAACGACCTCATATTCTTATAATGATGAGTGGGTGATGCGTGTCCCGAATAAAGATGGCAAGAACTATACTGCAAATCTCAATGCGTATAATGCTGCAGTCGCTACGCGCGATGAGGTTGTCGGAAATCTTCAGTCAAAGCTCGATCAGGTAAAAGCAGCGAGCCGACCCGCAGATGTAGCGGCTGCGCAGGCTGATGTCTTATCCGCACAGGGTGTGGTCGAGGCAGCTCAGGCGGATCTCGATAAGACTTATTTGATGGCACCTGCTGATGGTACGGTCACAAAGATCGATATAAGTCTTGGTGATCTTGTGACGATGAACATGCCTGTTGTTACCGTACAGGATGTTGGACATCTCTACATTGAGGCGAACGTCAATGAGAGTGATATCGTCGGGCTTTCTGTTGGACAATCGGTTTCAATTACTTATGAGGCGCTCGGTAAGAGTCACATATTCCATGGCTCAGTGTCCGAAGTGAATCTTGGTGCCACGATCGATGGAGGTATCGTCAATTATAAGATCAAGGCGGCTGTCGATGACGTAGAGAATATAAAGCCAGGCATGACTGCGGATATCGTCGTGGAGACAGCAAGGGTAAATGGCGCGATCGTTATTCCATCACGTTTCATCCATGAGACACCGGAAGGAAAGATCGTTTACTTGATCACTGACGAGAACACGATGAAGACCGTAGCACATACGGTTACTACAGGCTTGCGTGGTGACGGGGGATTCGTGGAGGTCACCAATGGATTGTCCGCTGGAGATAAGGTTGCCGCCGACCAGGGTGCATCATAATCCACGCATATGCCGAAGAAGAATAATTTCATCAATCAGTTCATGGTCGATATCCGTGTCGGCCGTTTTCTGGCAACACGCGATCTTCGTCGCTCGAATATCTGGACGACAAGCTTGATCGTCTTCGTGATGATGCTCACGTTTCTCAATCTTGTTGTCGTCGGAGGTATCCTCGTTGGTCTCATCCAGGGTGCGATCGATGCGCACGTGAAGTATGGAACTGGAGACCTACAGATCTCGCCACTTGCGGATCGCTCAGCTATTCAGCACACTCCTCAGATCATCGATATCGTAAAGCAGCTTCCTGGTTATAAGAATCATGTCGTGCGTTATTTCGGTGGCGCACAGATCGAGTCGAATTATCGCGCAACGATCGATCCTCGCACGACACGCGATATGGTTTCAGCGACCCTTATGGGCATCAACCCAGATCAAGAGCGAATTTTCTCAGACATCAATACGAAGATGATGGAGGGTAAATTCCTCGATAATTCAGATGTCGATAGTGTTATTGTCGGAAAGAATTTGCTCGCGAAATATACGCCGATCAATGACCCTTCCTTCAAGAATCTCAAGAATGTTGATGTAGGATCGAAGATACTCATCACGAGCAATGGCGTTTCAAAGGAGTACGTTGTGAAGGGCGTCATGCGCAGTAAGGTTGATTTTGATATGGCGGTCACCATGGTCGACTCTGAGGTGCGTCGACTGCAGAATCAAACGGATTTCAATGCAAGCAGGATCTCAGTGCATCTGAAGCCTGGATTCGATTCTGCTCGGGCGGTGCAGCAGCTCCTCGACATGGGTGTCGGTGAATGGGCGCGTGTACAAGTATCGATGGATGCTATTCCAAAGACAGTGAAAGATATGAAGGATACGTTCGATGTGCTCGGTATGCTCCTTTCGGTCATCGGACTTGCAGTTTCTTCGATCACGATATTCATCGTCATCTTCGTGAACGCAATTACGCGTAGACGTTATATCGGAATTTTGAAGGGAATTGGAATCACCCATCGAGCGATCGAGATCTCATATGTTGCTCAGGCGATATTCTACGCAATACTTGGTTCTGGTATTGGTATTGCGACGGTCTTCCTCTTCATTAAACCGTTCATCGCTGCACATCCGATCGATTTTCCATTCTCTGATGGTATCTTGGTGGCAGATGCGACTGGTGCATTATTGCGTGCAGGCGTGCTCATCGCTTCGACGATCGTCGCGGGCTTCATACCTGCAAGGATCATTATCAAGCAGAATACACTTTCTGCGATCTTAGGAAGATAAATATGATCAAAGTCGAAAATCTTTCAAAAATCTTCAGGACAGGTGAATTGGATATCAAAGCCGTGAACAACGTCTCTTTTGAGGTTCCGGAGGGGCAGTTTCTTATGGTTACTGGTAAATCGGGATCAGGAAAATCGACCTTGCTCTATCAGCTTGGTCTCCTCGATACTCCGACTTCTGGTCATATACATATAGATGGTGTTGATACTGACGAGCTCACTGAAATCGAGCGTACTCGAATGCGCCTTTCGGCACTCGGTTACATTTTCCAGGATTATGCTATACTTCCGACGTTGACCGCATTGGAGAATGTCATGGTTCCACTCCTCATGCTCGGAGAGCATAAAGAGGAGGCGGAGCGCAAGGCGCTCAGGGCACTGAAACGTCTTGATATGGGCGACCGCATGCATAATCTGCCTGCACAGCTCTCCGGTGGTCAGCAGCAACGTGTTTCGATCGCGCGTGCAATTGCACACGGACCGAAGATACTTTTCGCCGATGAACCGACCGCGAATCTTGATACCGAGACGAGTATGAACGTGTTGCAAGCATTTCTTGACCTTAATAACGAGGGGCAGACGATAGTGATGGTCACTCATGAAGTGGATTACTCACGCATGGGCCATCGCATCATCACGCTCGCAGATGGAAAAATTGTTAGCGATAAGATACAACATCCAAATTAGGATAAGTCTATATAACGCAAAAAGAAATATGTCAGAACAAAATGAAAAGGCAGTGAACGTGCTTCACATTGGAGCAACACTCCCTGAAATGAAACTCAATGTCTATCATCCAAAGAAGGACGATATCATCGATATTGAAACGAAATCTTTGAGAGGGAAATGGGCAGTCTTCATGTTCTATCCTGCAGACTTCACATTCGTCTGTCCGACAGAGCTTGAGGAGATGGCTGAGCTTTATGAAGAGATCGCAAAGGAAGGTGCTGAGGTACTCTCAGTCTCTACAGACACTTCGTTTGCTCATAAGGCATGGCACGACAACTCACCTGCGATCAAGAAGGTGCAGTTCCCAATGGTTGGTGATCCGACAGGTGTGCTTACAAAGCTCTTCAATGTATATATCAATGAAGAGGGTCTCGCACTCCGCGGCACATTCATCGTGGACCCCGATGGTGTATTGCGCACCATGGAGATCCATGACAATGCGATCGGCCGTTCAGCAAAGGAGACTTTGCGTAAGTTGCGCGCAGCGAAGTTCGTTCGCGAGCACGGAGGCAACGTTTGTCCTGCAGCATGGGAACCAGGCGAAGAGACACTTCAGCCAGGAATCAAGCTTGTTGGAAAGATCTAAAAATAAAACACGGCGTATGTCGTGTTTTATTTTACATTGATTCCGAGTAGACGTATGAAATGATGCACTTGTGTTGGATCTATCGTCGAGCCTTTCAGTTGCTCGGGCATGACGCGCATATTGTCGAGTATCGATCCGCTAAAATCGATGGCGGTCAGTTTCGCATGTGAGCATTCAAGATTCGTGAGGTCGCAGTCGATGAAAGAGACATTCGAGAGTTCGGCTCCCTGCATGTCTGCATCATTCAAGGTGCACTTTTCAAAGAGTACATATTTAAGCTTCGCGAAGCGGAGTAGGGCGAAGTCGAGACTACAGCGCCTAAAGGTCACATGCTCAAGTTGCGCATCGATGAGTTTGATGCCCATGAGGCGAGAATGATCATATTCGATCCGTTCGTGCTGCGATTTTTCAAGATCTGAGTTAAGGAAGTTCACGTGATCGAAAGATACATCGCGGAGTTTTAGGCCAATGAGCGCGGAGTCGTTGAATTCCGATCGACTGATCCGTGAGGACATGATAGAAGCGTCGGTCGCTTCATTACCCGAAGCATCGATACCGATGAGCTCGATGTGTTCAAAATAGGAGTCATCAGTGAGGTTGATGGTTTCGAGGAGGTCGAGCTTGGGGGTTTTGGGGAGGAGGGGGAGTTTGGGAGGCATGGGTTTAGTGTAGCATAAAGAAAAAAGCCCGACCCTTTGTTTGCAAAGTTCGGACTTTTGGTATACCCATTTAGGGTTTCTTTTGTGGCGAAATAAATTTTATTCCGCGAGTATTAAGTAGCATGAGGGAAGGAGGGTGTCAAGAGAGAGAAAATTCAGGGGCAAACATAAAACCGTTCCGGTTTGAGTTTGATTGAGCGCAAAGCCGCACTGAACAGGAGTCTGGGCCTTGGCACGGCTCACAAAGTATTTCCGGTGTATGCACACCGAAAATACTAAGTGGCCGTCGCCACGACTCGCCGACCGTGCACGCGGCTGGATTTATCACGGCTCGAAGAGCCGGATAAGATCATCAGCCGGGTGACGGTACCCGGCTCCGTCTTTCAAGTCCCGCCCCGGCTGCAAAATGAAACCACCGAAAAGCTTTCGCTTTTCGGTGGTCATTTTGTGCCGGAGGCGGGACTTGAACCCGCACATCTTTCGATACTCGATTTTGAGTCGAGCGCGGCTACCATTACGCCACTCCGGCAATGTGCGCAGTATAACAAAAATTCAAAAAACTGCAAAAAATATGGATTTTCCACTCGTTGTACACACTGCCCAAAAGAATGCACACATGCTACAATGCACCCATGTCAGAGTTCGTAAACAACACAATCTTCTGGGTGGAAGTCGAAAAGATCCACCCGAATCCATATCAGCCCCGAAAGGAATTCGATGAACGGCACTTGAGCGATCTTGCGGACTCGATTCGAATGTATGGTATCCTTCAGCCGCTTACGGTGACCAGAAAGGAGAATATTCTCCCTGATGGTGGTATGACCGTAGATTATGAGCTCATCGCAGGTGAGCGTCGTTTGCGTGCAAGTAAGCTTGCGGGCCTTACGCAGGTCCCTGTGCTTATCCAGCAGGGTTTCGTTGATCCAAAGCTCAAGCTTGAACTTGCGATCATCGAGAATCTTCAGCGTGAAGACCTTAATCCTATCGACCGTGCACTTTCTTTCGCACGTCTTGCGAACGAGTTTTCCCTGAAGCATGCGGAAATCGCGAAGAAGGTCGGTAAGAGCCGAGAATACGTTTCAAATAGTTTGCGTTTGCTTGCACTGCCACAGGACATCATGACAGCATTGCAGACAGGCAAGATCTCTGAGGGTCACGCGCGCCCGCTCCTTATGCTCAATGATAGACAGTCAGAGCAGTCAACGCTTTTTAAAGAAATCATCTGGAAGAAGCTTACGGTACGTGAGGCGGAACAAGTGGCACGTCATGTTGCAAAGGAGAAGACGAGAAAGAAGTCGAATATCGACCCAAAACTCTCTCGCATGGAGGCCGAGCTCGCAGAATCACTTGGAACTCGTGTACACATCGAGCCAAAGGAAAATGGGGGACGCCTTGTCATCGATTTCTTTGCCGCTGAAGACGTGCAGGCACTTATCGATCGTATTAATGCACGAAATGCTCTTGCTGATGCTCGTGCGCTCCGAGAGGGGATCATGAGCGCAGGCAAGAAGGAGATGGAGAATCTTGCAGCTGCAACACCGATTCGCTTCGAGGCATCTCCAGTACCCGAGCCCGAGCAGGTGGTCATTGCCTCTGCAGCACAGAGTTTTCCTCCGTATGGGACATATCAAAAAGATAGTTCGATGGAAGTAGTGCCTCCTCATGATGCAGAGCATCATGATGCCGTGTCTACGGCAATCGGCGAAGTCGTGTCAAATGATTCACTCGCACAGTCCGAGATAGAAGCACCACTCGATGACCGAAGTGCGCACGAGCAACGAGATTCTTTGGATTCCGAGGATGATGATCTTTACTCAGTCTCTGGATTCAATATATAAAAAACACCATATGGTGTTTTTTATTTTTGCTGAGCGGCAAGTGCTTGCCTGATGTGACGCTTAGCGAGTGTCGTCTTTGCATAATCGAGCCATTTTTTCGATGGTTTTGCAGAGCGTTTTGTTTCGATGTCGACGATGTCGCCATAGCGGAGTACGGTGTCGAGTGATACGAGCTTTCCGTTCACTTTCGCTCCCGCGACATGGTCTCCGATATCCGAGTGGATTGCATACGCGAAGTCGATCGCTGTAGAGTTGATCGGAAGATCGACGACATCGCCTTGTGGGGTGAATGTGAAGACACGATCCTCGAAAAAGTCGGTTCGAAGCGCCTGCATGTAGTCACCAGTTTCTGCGACTTTCTGAAGCTTCGCTACTTCAGTTACCCAGGCGAATTTCGATGGAAGTGCTTTGCCTGGCTTGTTGATGTTCTCTTTATAGATGAAGTGTGCGGCAACACCGAGCGCGGCCTCCTGGTCCATTTCGGGAGTTCGAATTTGGATCTCAAGGCAGCTGCCATCGCCAGTAAAGACGGTCGTGTGGAGCGATTGATATCCATTCGGCTTAGGGAACGCGATGTAGTCTTTGATTCGACCGGGAAGCGGTCTCCAGATGGAATGCGCAACCCCGAGTGCTCGGTAGCAGTCTCCAATATTCGGCACGATGATACGTATTGCGAGAATATCGTAAATGCTGTCGATATTCATGTCGTGCTTTATAAGTTTCTTGTAGAGGCTGTAGGTGCGCTTCGAGCGGAATGAGCCACGAATGTCCGTAATGCCATTCTTTGCGAGCTCAAGCTGCATCATGCGATACATCTTCTCGATGCGTTGCTCGTTGTTCTTGAGGTGCGTTGCAACGATGCCCTCGACCTTCTTATATTCCTCAGGGTAAGCGTAGGGGAAAGCATAGTCTTCGAGAAGGCCCTTGATCGATCCGATCGAGAGTCTATTTGCGATCGGTGCGTATATCTCGAGAGTTTCAAGAGCGATACGGGCACGCTTGTGCTCGGGGACGTATTTGAGTGTAGAGACATTGTGCAGTCGATCGGCGAGCTTGATGATGATCACTCGAATATCTTTAGCGGTCGCAATAAGAAGTTTGCGCAGTGATTCGACATGGCGCTCGACGCCACGGTATTTGAGCTTTCCGAGTTTTGTCACTCCTTGAATGAGTGCGAGTACTTCGTCTCCGAATTCCGCAGTGATATCCTCCTCGGTGCGCGCTGCATCTTCGATGACGTCATGCAGCAATCCAGCACAAATCACCTTCGCATCCATACCCATTTCTGCAAGTGTAAGACCGACAGCAGAAACATGCACAAAATACGGAGCGCCAGAATAACGTTTCTGTCCTCCGTGAGCTGTTTGTGCGTAATCATATGCCCGTGCAACAAGTCCATGGTCCTCATTCGTGCGGCTGCGCATTACATCGAGTATTTCAGATAGGGGCGTGATGTGCTCCATGAATCAAATATACAGTAAGAAGTAAGAAGTGAGAAGTAAGAAGAAAAATGCAAGAAAAAACAGCCTATTCGGCTGATTTTTCCTTATTGAGTTTGTGGGGATTGTGCATTGGGCACGTCTTCACTGAACATCGTTCTGGTATTGTTTTGGTACCGAGCATCATCAGTGCTCCACAGATAGGACACTTGTTTCCCGTTGGCTTCGTCTTGATCGCATGCTTACAATCAGGGTAATTGCTACATGACCAGAAGAATCCGAAACGTCCCTTGCGCTCGATCATCTCACCCTTACCGCAGACATCACATTTCACGCCGCTACTCTTTACGGGATTCAGTGTAGGATCGTTTTTGATGAACTTACACTTTGGGTAATTCGAGCAGGCGATGAATTTCCCGAATCGTCCGGTGCGCTCCACGAGGTCTCCCTTTTCGCACTTTGGACATTTCTCTCCCGTTGGCTTTGGACCTTCAATGACTTCGCCCGCTTCGGTGCGTGCGCCATCACAAGTAGGGAAGTTTGCACAAGAAAGGAATTTACCTGACTTGCTGAGCTTCACGATCATGGGACCGTCACACTTTGGACAGCGTATGCTCTCGTCCGCGTCACCGAGGTTCGTGACCTTCGGAATGTCTTCTTTTTCCTTGATCGCATCATGAAATGCAGTATAGAACTCTTTCATGACGGGAACATATTTTCTCGAGCCATCGGCGATGTCATCGAGTTCTTGCTCCATCTCTGCAGTAAAGGTGTCACTGATATATTTACCAAAATGCTCCTCAAGGAATGTCGATACGACATCGCCGGTCGCTGTGGGCTTCAGTGATTTATTCTCTTTCTCGACATAACCACGATCGATGATCGTTTTGATGATAGAGGCATAGGTCGATGGGCGACCGATATCGCGCTTCTCGAGTTCTTTAACGAGTCCCGCTTCAGTGTATCTGCTCGGTGGTTCGGTCTGCTTTTCCTCAACACGGAAATCTTTCAACTTCAGTTCATCTCCGATTTTTACTTCAGGCAAAGTGACTTCTTCACCCTCAGCTTCAGGGTCTGCGATCAACCAGCCCTTAAAAAGCATGATCGCGCCGTTCACTGCAAAGTCGGGGAAATCATTGACGGGGACACCCGCGGTGATCTTCGTACGAAGCACACGTGCATCGGACATCTGTGATGCGATAGCACGCTGCCAGATAAGTCGATAGAGCTTTTGCTGTTCAGGGGTCGTGCCGCCAGTCTTTTTATGGAGATCCGTTGGCCTGATCGCTTCGTGCGCCTCTTGGGCATTCTTCGATTTCGACTTGAATGTTCTTGGGTGCAGGTAGTCTTTCCCCCAAAGTGATTCAATGGTACTGAAGATGCCATGCTGTGCCTCCTTCGAAAGATTCGTCGAGTCGGTACGCATATAGGTGATGAGGCCGGCCTCGTAGAGTTTCTGTGCGATCTGCATCGTACGCGATGGCGAGAATCCAAGCCTCGTGGATGCGGTCTGCTGAAGTGTTGAAGTTGTGAACGGTGCCTTTGGACTTCGACTTGCCTCGCTTGAGCGCACGTCTCTTACGATCCAAGTCTTTGTGTCCTTGCCATGCTTTTCAATGAATCGCATGCGTTGTTCGTCGCGAGGTTCTTCGCTGCAGATGAGTGCGAGTTCCGCTTTTTCTTTCGTGGTGACGTCCGCAAAGAGTCTCCAGAAAGTCTCCGGAACGAATGCACGTATCTCGCGTTCGCGCTCCATAATAATGCGCAGGGCCGGGGATTGCACACGACCCGCAGAGAGACCGTAGCGCACCTTCTTCCATATAAGCCCAGAGAGATCGTAACCGACGAGTCGGTCAAGCACGCGTCGTGCCTCCTGTGCGACCTTGAGATTCATATCGATCGTTTGTGGATGTGCCGCTGCCTCATTAACTGCAGCGTTCGTGATCTCGTGGAATTTGATACGCTGCGCATTCTTTAATTGAAGCTCGTCAGCGAGGTGCCATGCGATTGCTTCACCCTCACGGTCGGGGTCGGTTGCGAGGAAGACCGCCTTGGCGTTCTTCGCAAGTCCCTGTAACTCGGAGAGGATCTTCTTCTTGTCGGGAGATACCTCGTAGTGTGGAACGAAGCCAGCTTCGATATCGATGGCTTTCTTGTTCGATTTAGGGAGATCGCGTACGTGCCCGACAGATGCGCGGACGATGTAATCGCTACCGAGATATTTTTCGATGGTCTTCGCCTTTGCGGGGGACTCCACGATTACAAGCGTCTTTCCTTTTCCTGACGAGTTACTCATGGTGTATATCTGTACCACAGAAAAACATTTGTGGCAAATAAAAGTTATCGCGCCCTTATGATTCCTTGATTATCGATCACGATCGATCCTTCGAGTTCGAGTCGCGAAAGTGAGCAGTTGAGCATGTGCACAGAAAGACCTGATAGGGCAATAAGTTGATCTCTACTCTGTGGTTTTCGAAGAAGTGAAAGTATCGGATCTTTTGAGAACAGTACCTCCTCTTCTCGTGTTGTTTTCGACTTCTCGAGTCCAAGAAGTTTAATAAGATCGTTTGGGTCAGTGACACAATGTGCACCTGACTTTATAAGTGCATTCGTGCCCTCTGACCGGGTGTTATCGATATCGCCAGGAATTGCCGCTATGGGTACAGAGAATTCCGTCGCAGCATTGGCGGTGATCATTGTTCCTGATCGCACTCCAGCCTCGACGACGAGGACGAGGTCGGACATTGCGGCCATAGTACGGTTACGCAATGGAAACATCCATTTTGCCGCATGTTCTGTTTCCCACGGTGACATAAGCGCTCCTCCCGATGAGATAATGCGGTGGGCAAGACCAACGTTCGTTCGGGGGTAGAGCACAGATTCCTTCAGCCCTGAACCAGGGATGGCTATAGTGTGTATGTTATTGAGCACTGCTGCTTCGTGAGCGCACGCATCAATTCCTAAAGCAAGCCCAGAGAGTATCGTTACTGGTTGACCACGCAACCCTTCGATCATGCGACTTGTCACCATCTTCCCATACGTTGATGGTTTTCGAGTTCCAACGATAGTGATGCGGCGATATTGGGGCGGGGGAAGTGATCCCTCGACGAACAATCTTTCAGATGGAGATTTCAAGCGTTCAAAGTACTCCTTTGGATCGATACTATACATCGTATGACTATAGCATCTTATATAGTACATATCCATGTTGATAGCTCTTAAGGCGAGTTTGCTTGGTAAATTGGCCTTTTATATTGATTCTGTTATAGTATAGGCATTATGTTGGACATCAAATTCATCCGTGAGAATACAGATCTCATTAAGGCGGCGGCTAAGAAGAAACGCATCGATTTCGATGTGGACGCCCTATGTGTGCTCGATGACAAACGACTCGTAGTCCTCAAAGAGGTCGAGGCGTTGCGTGCAGAGCAAAATAGTGCCAATGCTGCCATTGCCGGCGCTACGGATCAGGCTGATCGCACGGCACGAATAGAGTCCATGCGTGTAGTGAAGGAAAAACTCGCTACGAAAGAGGACGAGCTCAAGCAGGTGATGTCCGACTGGCGACAGAGTATGCTCATGGTTCCGAATGTTCCTGACGTGACGGTGCCCGACGGACTCTCCGATGCGGATAATAAGGAAGTCCATCGCTGGGGTGAGCCGACGAAGTTCGACTTCACTCCAAAGAACCATGTCGATCTCATGCTCGCACATGACATGGTAGATTTCGAAAGAGGCGCAAAAGTGGCAGGGTTCCGTGGGTACTACCTCAAGAACGATGGATTCGTTCTTGCAAATGCTGTTTGGCAACTGGCAATGCAGCACTGGATGAATAAAGGATTTACGCCAATGCTTGTACCGTCGCTCGTTCGCCGAGAGACATTGCTTGGTACAGGTTATCTTCCGCAAGGTGAAGATGATCTCTATAAGACACAGGATGGTGAATTTCTTGCAGGGACTGGTGAGGTTGCGACGATGGGTTATCACATCGACGAAGTGCTCGAACGTTCTGAATTCCCAAAGAAGTATCTTGCATTTTCTCCATGCTTCCGAAGAGAGGCTGGCGCACACGGTAAGGACGTCCGCGGACTCATTCGTGTTCACGAGTTCTTTAAGTGGGAGCAGGTCGTTCTCTGTGAGGCAAGCCATGAGGTGTCGGTGAAGATGCACGAGGAGATCAATCGCAACACGGAAGAGTTGATCGAATTGCTCGGCATCCCATACCACACCGTAGCAAACTGTGGTGGCGATCTCGGTCTCGGGCAGGTGAAGAAATTCGATATCGAACTTTGGGTTCCTGGTGAGGAGACCTACCGTGAGATCTCATCAGCTTCATATTTTCATGATTTCCAGACTCGTCGCACAAACACACGCTATCGTGATGATGAAGGGAAGCTCCGCTTCGCGCACTCACTCAACTGTACTGCTATTCCAACCCCACGCATTCTCGTCTCAATAGTAGAAAACTATCAGCAGGCGGATGGGACCATTAAGATACCGGAGGCCCTTCGTCCGTTTATGGGCGGCAGGGAATATATCGGAAAGTAGACTTAGGAATATGTGCTTAGTTAAAAAAACCGCGTATTTTACGCGGTTTTTTGGTTATGTTATACTGAACACATCATATATGGAATTAGCACTCTACCGAAAATATCGACCCCAGGAATTCAGAGATGTCCGTGGTCAAGATGAGCTGATCAATGTACTCAGCCGTCAAGCGAAGCAGAATGAGGTCGCACATGCCTACCTATTTTATGGTGGCCGTGGAACGGGAAAGACAACTGTTGCGCGTATCTTTGCGCGTGCTGCAGGAGTGAATCCAGAAGATCTCTACGAGATGGATGCTGCATCGAATCGCACGATCGACGACATGCGTGAACTGAGAGAGGCGGTACGCACACTGCCGTTCACTTCACCACGTAAGTGCTACATCATCGACGAAGTGCACATGCTTACCAAGGAGGCATATAATGCGCTCTTGAAGACACTCGAGGAGCCACCTGCGCACGTGCTTTTCATCCTTGCGACGACGAATCTCGAGAAAGTGCCCGAGACCATCATCTCACGTTGCCAGACCTTCGCATTTAAACAGCCTGTCATTCATGATCTTACACAATACGTCGTCGATGTCGTCTCGAAAGAAGAATTATTGATCGACGCTGCGGCTGCCGAACTTGTCGCACTCGCTGGAGACGGATCATATCGAGATACACTCTCTGTGCTCGAGAAAGTGCTTACGGTCGCTGATGGAAAGAAAGCGCTTTCGTTCGATGTTGTCGCACGTATCATTGGTGCCCCTCGCCATGAGACGATCAATCGTATATTGAAAGGTATTGATTCGGGAAACGCCGAAGAGGCATTGATGGCCGTTCGCGATGCTGATGTAGAGCATGTTGATATGACATTCTTCATGCGTCTTATACTGCTCAAGTTGCGAGCGATATTGCTCTTGCGCTATGCGCCACAGATGGAGGCAGCGCTTGCCGAGGAGTTCTCTCCAGATGATGTCGCACTCTTGAGGAGTTTTGCGGCGAGTCCTGCGAAGCGCATAAATTCGCACACATTGCTTGAATTCCTGCGTACGAGTGAATTAGGAAAAGCGGCCATTGTGCCGACACTTCCGATCGAGATCGCGATCATGCGAGCTATCGGAGAAAAGTGATCACTATGCGCAGCATATATATTCTCGAGGCGATCGGTATCATCGGTTCGATTATGATACTTGGAGCCTTCGCACTCAATAGTTTCGGCGCGATTGCGAGCACATCGCTTTCCTACCAGATGATGAATCTTATTGGTGGTATCGCTTTCATCTATTACACGCTCAAAAAGACTGCTTGGTCTTCTCTTGTAGTGAATTTCGCTTGGGTGCTGATCTCTGTTGTGGCACTTTATCGTATATTTTCACGCGGTTGATTTAAGCTCGTCTAATGCTATACTCAGCTCATGTTCAAAGAATTTTTAATGAAGAAGCTGCTTCAGAGTAAGTTGGGAAACCTTCCGAAGGATCAGCAGGAGAAGATCATCAGTGTCGTCGTGAAGAATCCGAAGCTTTTCGAAGAGATCGCCATCAAGATAAAGGCAAAGACCGATGGAGGTATGGATCAGAATAAGGCGACGATGGTTGTGATGATGGAATATAAGGACCAAATCCAAAAACTCATGTCCGCATAAACTTCATATTTGAGCGCACTTGCACTGACTTCCCAGTGCCGCCTCGTCACCGTATAATCATACGGCTCCGTCGGTCGGCACTGCTCCAGCCAGCACAATTGCATCTCAAATCTGAAGTTTTTTGTTTAGTGATATTTGGCGCATCCTACATTCATGGATTTTTCAATTTTGATATATTTAAATTTTGAAATCATTGATAGCTAATGCGGAAATTTATGGGTAGGATATAATACGAATATGTTCATCGATCCAAAAGTAATCATTGACCAACTCGGTATTTCTGGAAGCGAAGTCGTCATCGATCTTGGCGCGGGGAGTGGTGTCTATGCTCTCGAAATCGCAAAGCGGCTTGGCGTCGGAGGAGGTAAGGTATATGCGGTCGACGTGCAGCAGGATCTTTTGACGCGCCTCGCACATTCTGCACAAGAGGAGAAGCTTACGAACGTCTCTTGTGTGCATGCAGACATTGAGCGCCGCGGTGGTGTGCATCTTCGTGAAAATATCTCTGATCTCGTGATCGTCTCCAATGTGCTTTATTCTGCAGAGCACAAAGAGGAGCTCCTTGGGGAGGCTGCACGACTTTTGCGCGATGGTGGTCGCCTGTTATTAATTGATTGGAATGGGCCATATCGCGGCATGGGGCCAGAGGCGTCTCAAGTCGTGACCGAGGAGGCAGGGAAGCATTTAGCAGAAGCTGCGGGTTTTCGTGCTGTCCGCAATCTCGATGGAGGAGACCATCATTGGGCGTTGCTGTGTGTGAAAGAGGGCAAATCTTCAGGTATTGGAGGTTTCGCACTCTGATCGCTGTTTTGAAATATTGCTTCAATAGAGTACCTGCCAAAGGTTTGGCGGGTACTTTTTGTGATATAATTCGACTATATTATGAAATTCGATTTTCAGAACATATTTCTCGGAGTGCTTGGAGTGGCCATCATCGCTGCAATCGTCATATTCTCGCAGGGCGCAGGCAATAAGAGTAATGCAGACCAGGTCGTAAAGGTGACTGTTTGGGGTGATATCGATCCCATCAATGGTCTTCGCGATGCGATCAGCGATTTCAATCAGGCGCATAGAAAGGATCTTAACGTGACTTATGTCTACAAGAAGTCAGATACTTTTGATAGCGATTTCATCGAGGCTATTGCTGATAATAAGGCTCCCGATCTCATTTTCCTTTCGAACAGCAAGATCTTGAGGCTCGAGAATAAGATACAGGCGATTCCATATACGCAAATGCCCATTCCGACATTCCAGGAGCGCTATGTTGATGCAGCGAAGGCCTTTCTCGCCCCAGAGGGTGTGCTTGGAATCCCGCTCCTTCTTGATCCTGTTATGATGTATTGGAATAGAGACCTCTTCACAAATGCGGGAATCATCAATCCGCCGAAATATTGGGATGAGGTACTCACACTTCAGCCGAAATTGACGCAGCGTTCATCAACTGATGGAAGCTTTGACTATTCTGCGATAGCCATGGGTGAATATGCGAATGTTACCCATGCAAAGGATATTCTCGCAGCAATGTTGATGCAGGTTGGTGTGCCGCTCGTTTATCGAAATGATTCCGGTAATCCTGTTGTATCTGTCGACAGTACGATCACAACGACAGGGGAGCCGCCAGTTGATTCCGCATTACGTTTCTATATGGATTTCGCAAATCCAAATAAGACGCTCTACAGTTGGAATCGTACGCTCCCTCCTTCACGAGATGTATTTCTTTCTGATCAGCTCGCAATGTATATCGGAAGAGCGAGCGACTATAAGATGATAAGAGAGCGAAACCCCCATCTTAATTTCGGTATCGCACAGCTCCCGCAGATGCGTACGGTGCGCACTGAGTCTACTGATGCCGAGGTCTATTCTCTCGCAGTAGTGAAAGCTGGTCTTCAACGGGTGAATGCACAAAACGCACTTATTGCTATGGTTGGAGACGCGAACTTCGTAACAAAGTGGTCGAATATCGCGCTCTTGCCACCTGCGCGTCGTGATCTCCTTGCAAAACCCCAGACCGATGCAGTGATGCCTTATTTCTATGAGGCAGCGCTCCGCTCTCGTTCATGGCTTGACCCCGAGGAGAATGAATCAAGTACCGCATTTAACGATATGGTCGAAGGTCTTTCGTCTGGACGTTTCCCTGTCCCTGACAGGGGTGCGAACTTTCTGAGGCAGGAATTATCCGCAATCATTAGTCGTTTACCAAAATAGTATGACCCGACGCACACTCGCACTCTCACTTCTGCTTATGCTGCCATTGTTCGCAGCAGCGCAAACGGCGAAGACTACTTCAGGACTCGTTCCTTGCGGAATTTCTCCTGTTCCGGGAGGACCAGTCCCGCTTGAGCAGCAATGTGATTTCATTGATTTGATGAATGGAGTACAAAACGTTTTAAACTTCATCATCTATCAACTTGCGACTCCGATCGCGGTACTCATGTTTGCATATGCAGGCTTCAAGCTTGTATGGAGTCAGGGCGATACTGGCGCAGAAAAGGAAGCGCGAAAGATCTTCACGAATACGCTTATCGGCTATGCGGTCATGCTTTCCGCTTACCTCATCATCAAGCTGATCTTCAGTCTCCTCTTCCCGGATACTTATTCATTGCTCAACTAATTTCATGCGACGTCATCTTCTTGTCCTACTTCTTGCTCTTCCGCTCGCAGCATTTGCAGCAGATGGTAGGCTTTCGAATCCAGCACCTGGTGCTGGTCTCACGATGTGGGATTTCATCGATTTCATACTCATGATCTCTCGTTGGGTTGTGGTACCTGCAATCGCTCTTGTCATCATATATTCTGGATTTGAAATGGCCACTGCTCGTGGCGACACGAATCAGATCAAGACGGCGAAGCAGCGTTTGCTTGGTGCCGTGATCGGCGCCGCAGTGGTATTCTCGGCTGAAACGATCATTTATGTTGCGCGCGGAACAGGAACTGCGATTTTAGGAAATTGACACACCGTAAGGTGTGTTTTTTCGAAAAACAGCACAAGTTCTTAATGGTGCGTCTTTTTGATTTCCTGCTACAATTGCCTCATGAATCTAAGAGCGTCTTTGTATGCATGGAGAGATAGCGAGGCGAAAGCGAGAAATATCGAAGGTTTTCGCGTGCTTCCAAATGCGACGCTCGATGCGATCGTGTCTGCTCTCCCAAGGACGCGCGATGAGCTGCTTGCGGTGAAGGGTATTAAGGACGCGAAATTCGATCTCTATGGTAGGTCAATTCTTAAGATCATTGCTGAGCATCTTGCACCAGCGCCGGTAGCTCCAAAAAGTGATCCTGAGCGTTTTGTTTCTGCGGGGGGAGTGATTACTAATGAGCAAACTCCTCCTTCGCGCCCAGTGTTGCAGGTGTCGCAATACATCGATGTGCTAAATCGCGAGCTCTATCGTGTGCGTGCGCGCATACGCGGAGAAGTCGTGAGTGTACAAGAACGAGGAAGTGCATTTTACTTTACCGTGAAGGATATCGAGCAGGATGCGGTGCTTGAGGTATTCATGTGGTCATCCGATCATAGGCTTTCCGGAGTACAACTAGAGGCTGGACTAGAGATCATTATCGAGGGCAGGGCAGAGATATATAAGCCGACGGGAAGATTGAAGTTACGTGCAGAATCGATCGAACTCGTTGGTGAGGGTGCACTGAAAAAGGCGTACGATTTACTAAGGAAGACGCTCGAAACAGAGGGCTTATTCGCACCAGGACGTAAGAGGTCCCTTCCGCAATTCCCTTCGCGTATCGGTGTCATAACTTCAAAGCAAGGCGCGGTGATACATGATTTCTTGAATAACCTTGGAAAGTTCGGCTTCAGTATCACGTTCATCGATGCACGTGTTGAGGGAGTACTCGCAGTGAAGGATATCGATGCAGCGATGAGGAGGATGAAAAGAGAGCAGATCGATGCGCTTGTGCTCATACGTGGTGGTGGTTCGCTTGAAAGCCTTCAGGCATTCAATAATGAACACATCATCCGTGCGGTCGCAGACTTCCCGGTACCTGTGATCTGCGCGATCGGTCATGATAAGGACGTGCCACTTGCACAGCTCGCAGCTGATTATGCTCCGAGTACGCCAACGGCATGCACAGCGCTCCTTAATGAACCTTGGGTAGCGGCGATGCATAGCGTCTCTTTGTATGAGCAGGATATGTTCAGTGCATATCGTACCGCGTTGCGTACAAATGAGTTGTCACTCGTGCGGGCGCAGCGATATTTCGAACAGGCGTTCACTGCATTAGAACATACGATAACCAGTGCTATCGATGACGTACTTGGCGCATTACCACTACTTGCACGCGTCATTCGCGATATTTCGAAGGAGCTCGGTGAGCGAACGTCGTTCATCTTACGATCGCTTCACGGCGGAATCGATAAGATGGAGGAACAATTATCGCGATATTCCGCACTGCTTGATGCGCATGATCCTATGCGTCAGCTTCGATTGGGCTATGGCATATTGCGTGAAGAGGGGCGTGTATTGCGTAGTGTCGAACATGTGCGTGTAGGTGCTACAATAGATGCTATGCTGAATGATGGGATCATCTCGGCGAAGGTGATAAATATTGAAAAAAATGACGAAAAAGACAAAACAAGATAGCGAATTGGATCTTAATGCTGCCCTTACTGAGCTCCGTTCGATCGCAGCTTGGTTCGAGGGTCAGCAAGAGGTCGATGTCGAGCTCGGTCTCACAAAAATAAAAGAGGGTGCACGGCTCATCAAAGAGTGTCGCGTGCGTCTGAAGGGTCTCGAGAATTCATTTGAAGAGGTGCGCAAAGAGTTGAATGATGAAGAATGATCGCTTCATAAGAGGTTTGATCGCAATCGGCTGCACGGCACTTATGCTGCCTTCTTTTGCGTTTGCGGGCGAATTCACCTCATTCGCCGCTCAAGCGATGCTCGGTCGCGATGGTACGATCGGCGTCGAGGAGCACCTCATTTTCGATTTCGGCAAGTCGGGGAGTCATGGAATCATAAGAGAGATACCGCTTTATGTGGGTCCTTTCGATAGATCGATCGCGACGATGCATATGCTTTTTGTGGGTGACAAAACAGGGACTCCCTACCACTATGATGCTTCTTCAGGGGGGAATGTCGGAGTAATAAGAATTGGAGATAAGGATACTCTATTAACGGACAAACATTACTTCGATGTGCGCTATGTGCTTAATGGCTTAGCGAGCGAGCAGCGTTTACGTTGGCAAGTTATGTCCCCCGTGAGCGAGCAGATAAATGCCTTCCGCTCAGATATTTATTTCCCAGTTCCTATTCCACCAGTGACGGCAACGGGAACCTGTGCATTTGTTCCCGACAGAATGCATCATACTTGTGCGCTGCAGTCATTGATCAAGGATGGTCGCCTTTATGGATTTAGGGTCTCCGCTGATAAAGTGGTGAAGGAGGGTGTGCTCATGGATATTACTTATCCACGAGGGCTCATTCAGCTTCCTGTTGTGCATACGATCGATACGAAACAAAAGACCCCTATTGTCGTCTGGTATCTCCTGATCTCAGTTCTCTTTGCAGGTTTATTGTCTCTCGTATTGTGGTATCACCGTGGCAGGATTCTTGAGTGGATCGATGAACGAAAGAAGCCCGCAGTGCTTCCTGATTTGTATTCTTATGTTGCGCGTGCGGTCGCGGCAGAGGGCAGGGTGACAAAAAGAGCAGTCATCTCGACAATAGTCGACCTTTCTGCACGAGGCTACCTCAATCTTTCTCCAATAGCGCATCCAGTTGGGGAATTCGAGTTCATCGATTATGATATAGAGGTTGTTGCGGATACGGAGATGGAGGGCACGGAAGGCGTATTGCTTTCGCTCCTTCGTGATTCAAGCGGCCGCTCGCTTGATACGATATTGCATACAGATTTCGATCATGTGGCAGAAGCATTGAAGCTTGCTGCTGAAAGTGAAATAGCCGGAATCATATTGCTCAAGTCCGATGAACGACTTCCTGATCTTCCGGGTTTCAAGTCAGAACGGTTCAATGAAAAATAAAACACTGCAGAAGCAGTGTTTTATTTTTTTATACTCCGAGACTGTTTGCGCCCGTAAGCGTTCCCATAACCGATGGAAGTAGTGCCAAGATACCGATGAAGGGAAGAACGACGACAAGGATCGTTACCCAAAAAGTGATTTTACGTGCCCGTGCGCTCTTATGAGCCTCGCTCACGAGGTAGTCGATCTTTTGTTCCATAAGGATGAGCCTTGCATCCGTTGGTAGAGGCGTTGTTGATTCTTGTTCCATATATTCAAGTATATCATGGCGATAGTACACACTTTTGGGCCGTATGTGGTTGTCCATTGTATGGTAGAAAGTACTGGTAATTTGATGCTTTTTGTGTTAAGCTGCGCACAAGTATGGATAATGATGTTCAAAAAATAGATGGCAACGATGAGGGTGCAGCAGATCTCGGTGCTGGGATCGAGGTGCTCCCACACCAAGAGGACGATGTCGAGTTCGAGGCATACAACGATGATGCTGTTCCAGGGAGCGTTGTTTCTCCACAGGATAAGATAAAGAAGCTTAGAGAGAAGTTGCTTGATGCAGAGAGGGCGAAGCAGGAATATCTCGATGGATGGCAGCGACTCAAAGCAGACTACGTGAATCTTAAGAAACGATCTGACGAGGAGAAATCCGAACTCGGTCGTTTTGTTCGCGAATCAGTTGTTGTCGATCTCATTCCAGTCATAGAAAGTTTCGATATGGCATTTGCGAATAAAGAGGCATGGGAGAAGGTGGATCCAAACTGGCGCATGGGTGTTGAGTACATACATAAGCAGTTCATGGAAACGCTTGAGGGCTACGGAGTAACGGAGGTGAATCCTGCAGGTGAAACATTCGATCCACAGCATTTCACTGCAATAGGGACGGTAGAGACCGATGATGCAGCCCTTGATCACAAGATCGCTGAGGTTGTACAGAAGGGTTATCGTATGGGTGATCGCATGATCAAGTCTCCTAAAGTCAAAGTCTACGCATTAAAAAACTAAAAACCGGCACTGCCGGTTTTTAGTTTCATGTGATAGTGAATTACGTGCGGTGAGCGACATCCAGAAAAATTATTCCTCCTTCGTTCATGATGACGATCGCCTGATATTCGAAATCGATAGTGAGCGAAGAGAGACCGCGCAGTCTACCTTCGAGGGGATAGACATGCAATGGATCTCTCGCCGATGGATGCTGAAGGTGCGCTATCGCTTTCAGTGTGTCATCGATGACGTTCTTGGGTAATTTTTTTACGGTTCTCAAAAAACGCTCGGTATAGTGTAGTCGCATATCATTCAGGGAGCTTATCGATCAATGCACGGAGGTCACCTTGTATGAGGCGGCCTTCACGAATGTCCGATTCAGCTTCTCGTAGGCGATTGAATGCACGCTCTTCTCGTAGTCTGCGTAGCGCTTGTCGAATCACCTGCGTTTTTGTTTCCGCATTTCCTTCGCGAATCTCCTCCTCGACGAATGCGAAGAGATCGTTCTCTAATGGGACAGTGATTATTGGCATATAATAAAATATATTAATATATCTTAGTATTGCATAAATTCAATATTTTGCAATAATGTTGCCATTAGAAATGAAATCAGCTGACCGGACTGTATGGTCTCTGATTTCTTAAAATTGTAAATTATTTTTAAAGATTATGGCAAAGATTCTTGGAATTGACTTGGGTACGACGAACTCGGCTTTTGCTATTGTTGAAGGTGGCGAGCCTCGAATCGTCGAAAACGCAGAGGGTGCTCGTACGACCCCATCTATCATCGCGCTTTCAAAGACCGGTGAGCGTGTCATTGGTCTCCCTGCGAAGCGTCAGGCAGTGACGAATCCTCAGAATACGATCTATCAGATCAAGCGATTCATTGGCCACTCATTTGATGAGCCTGCAACACAGAAGGATAAGACGATGGTTCCATTTGAGATGCGTAAAGCAGAGAATGGTGGCATCGAAGTGAAGATGGGCAATGATTGGCATACGCCAGAGGCGATCTCCGCGATGCTCATTCAGAAGATGAAGGCAGATGCAGAGGCAAAGCTTGGTGAGAAGATCACCGAGGCAGTCATCACAGTGCCCGCATATTTCAATGACGCACAGCGTCAGGCAACACGTGACGCCGGTAAGATCGCAGGTCTTGATGTGAAGCGCATCATCAATGAGCCTACCGCTGCGGCACTCGCATACGGCTTCAATAAGAAGAAGAACGAGAAGATCGCAGTGTTCGACTTCGGAGGTGGTACGTTCGATATCTCTGTACTTGAGGTTGGTGAGGATGTCATCGAGGTGAAGTCTACTGATGGTGACGCGCACTTGGGTGGTAAGGACATCGATCAGCGCATCATCAATTTCCTTGCTGAGGAATTCAAGAAGGAGTCAGGTATCGATGTACGCAATGATGCACTTGCAAAGCAGCGTCTCGATGAGGCAGCAGAGAAGGCGAAGATCGAATTGTCGACTGCGGTTGAGACCGAGGTCAACCTCCCATTCATCACTTCTGATGCAAATGGTCCACGTCACCTCGTCATAAAGATGACCCGTGCGAAGCTCGAGGAGCTCTCACGTGAGTTCATCGATCGAGCGATGATGATCACGAAGCGTGCGATCGACGCAGCTCCGTTCCCTATGAGTGAGATCCATGAGATCGTCATGGTGGGAGGCCAGACACGCATGCCCGCAATACAGAAGGCCGTTGAGGATTTCTTCGGTAAGAAGATAAACATGTCGGTGAATCCTGATGAAGTTGTCGCCGTTGGTGCTGCAATCCAGGGTGGTATTCTCCAGGGAGATGTTCATGACGTTCTCTTGCTCGATGTGATTCCGTTGTCACTCGGCTTGGAGACGCTCGGAAACATTGCGACGAAGCTCATCGAGAAGAATACTACGATCCCTGCAAGCAAGTCTCAGATATTCTCAACTGCAGCAGATAATCAAACATCTGTTGAAATACATATCGTTCAGGGAGAGCGACCGATGGCGGCGGACAACAAGACGCTTGGTCGTTTCATCCTCGATGGTATTCCACCATCACCACGCGGCATTCCGCAGATCGAAGTCACTTTCGACGTCAACGTTGATGGTATCCTCAACGTGAAAGCGAAGGACAAGACTTCGGGCAAGGAGCAAACGATCCGCATCGAGTCACGTTCAACACTTTCTGACGCCGATATCGAACGTATGACCAAAGAGGCAGAGCTCCACGCAGAAGAGGATAAGAAGAAGCGTGAAGCAGTTGAGGTGAAGAACACCGCAGAGTCAGCACTCTACACCGCAGAGAAGTCGATCAAGGAAAATGAAGGAAAGATCCCCGAGGACATCAAGAAGTCTGTCGAGGAGAAGATGGAGGCACTCAAGCAGGTGAAGGATGGTGCGGACCAGGAAGCGATCAGGAAGGCAACCGAGGATCTCGGTGCAGCCATGAGCGCAATTGGAGAAGCGATGGCAAAGCAGCAGTCTACTGAGGAGGCGGGAACGACTCCAAAGGAGGATGGTGCAGCCGGAGCGGATAATGTTCGCGATATCTAGCGAGTCAGTATGAAAACACCACATTGTGGTGTTTTCTGTTTAATTGACAAATTAAAAATATTATTGTATTGTATTTACAGGAGGTACGCGATGGCGACCAAGAAGATCAAGAAGCCCGTGATGGGCCGCATGCCTGGTGAGCTCTTCGAGAAGCTCATCAGTGGTTCGGGGGTCGGTGCACACAGGACGCGCCGCAATCAACCGCAGCGGAAGAAGAAACACAAGAAGGACCTGCGCCACAGTGACTGAGTGGCGCACGCACCATGACCTCATCTGCGGATGAGGTTTTGTTTTCCCGATAGCCAAGTCCGCGCACGTGAAGATGACCGAAAAACTCGCTTCGTCATATTCAATGAAGACATAAGTCCTATGAGCTTATGTTTTTCAAAAATGCGACTCATTGACAGTGTGATATTTTAATTGCAGTATATCATCAGTCTTCCAAAAGGAATGAACATGTTCACGTTTTGCTTTGTTTACTCCTCGGTTTCATTACAGGTGAAGTATTCGCCCCAGATCCTCATTCCGTTCTTTTCACCGCGATGATCGGCGCGATCTCAGGTGTGCTCTTCGGCGGCTTCATCGCGATGAACGTCCTTCCGAGATTCGCTACCTATTCAACGAAGATTCGCGGTACATTCAGGCTCGTCAGATTTCAGCATAGTGAGAGTGGTGAAGAGGTCTTTCTCGAGCATCATGAAGGAGCACGCATTCCTCCATTTTGGAGGTTCAGATACGAGGCACGAAATGGTGTGCTCAGTGATTCGGTTCCGTGTCTCCACTGCCATCTGCGTTATAATGACGATATGGTGGCGCGTGTCACGATATATGATAGGGAGATTGAATCGAGGTGGCGGCCATACATTCTTTTCTTGGGGATCGATGATGAGTCTTGTGTGTTCGTCATTCCGCGTGGCGTTGCTCCTTGCGCTGAGAGCAAGTCATCGGGCGTGAGAGATCTCGGTGCGGTTAACACCTAAGTCCTGCGGTGTCATGCGATCATGATAAAACCGAAGCCTGCGCTTCGGTTTTTTGGTATGAAATAGGGTTATGTCATCGTTCAGTTTCTTTCCATCTTCTTGATGACCATCGTCCACTGGAGGATCTCCAAGATATGGTCACGCTGTGGATGTTCGACGAGCACACTCTTTCTTTTGCACGATGGGCATGCAAGCATACCCAGTAGCATGGTTTTGGGTACCCATCCGCCGACCGGTTCGCTGTGCGCTATGCGCGATGCGCATTCGCTATATTCATACTCAAAGTGGAATTCCCAAAGCGGTGCGAGTGAGGATGTGGAGCAATATTCGCATGCGATCGCGCTTTCAGATGATTTGGAGACCATTCTCTCATGAAGTACTTTTAGCGCCTCAGCCTTCTTGATTCGAAGGTTCTGTATCCGAGTGTCGTATCTATCGATGATCTTATTCCGTTGTGCATTATACGACATCTGATCTCCTGTGTTCTGCTTCTGAAGGTCAGATGGTCATCATTTCATGCAGAGCGCACCTTCCTTGATCCACGAGTACGCAACCGTACCATCTTGGAAGACAACGAGTTGTCGCACGAAGTCTTTGTCCGGGTCATGCTTGGTGACGTAGTCAGTCAGCCTGAGGATGCTTCCGTTGTAATCAAAGACGCCACCACCCCAAACATGACCGTGGCAGAGCTTCGTATGCCGTGTGAGCCAGGCGCGAATGTCATTCAGGTTGTCATCGCTGGGAGTGAATTCACTTGGAGTTCCGTCAGGATTGCCGATGGGCCAGGAGGTGATGTTGGTGATATTACAACACTCAATGAGATGACGAACACTATGCTCATATTTGAGTCCGTCATCAACTCCGCCTTTGCGCAGGAGAAGTGTTGCCCGAACACCGACACCATGCTTCCGAACATTCTCTGCAATATCTATAAAACTCGGGTAGCGATCAAGGCCGTACGCATCCGCCTGCTCTTTCCTATCAACTGAGTGGATGGAGAGTGCGACATTTGTGAGTCCAAGCTCCTTCCACAGCGGCAGCCATTTGTCACAGAAAGTGGCATCGCCGAGGAGGATTCCATTTGTGAAAAGATTCACGTTCGGAAAGTATGCTCCTTGGCGTGCACACTTATCATAGATGCGGAGTGCATCGGTGACGTCATCGGGGCTAACGGTCGGCTCTCCGCTTGATGTGAGCGAGAGTGACCATCCGCCGTGACGAGCCGATAGTTTGATTGCGGACTCGAGGTTGCGAAGGAAGGCCGGGTCGCCGCTTTTCGCATCTGGGCGCAGGTACTTTCCGGCACAGAATTCGCAGTTGCCGTTACAGGCACCCCTTCCGACGAGTGCGGAGACGCTGTAGATCTTCTCGATGCAAGCCATAGTTGCTCCTTATGATGTACATCTGTATGCATCATAACAAATACCATTGACTAAACAATATTTTCATGTCATGGCAACACAAGTTTTACTATCAATATAGGACGATATGTTGACATTATCGTTAATATTTTTATCATAAAAGTATCATATATTGTCATGAAATGCATATATTGTAAAAATGCTGAGACGTCGGTAGTGAACTCGCGCTCAAATGTACCCGGGTGTATCTGGCGTAGGCGTGAATGTTCGGAGTGCGGAATGCGTTTCACTACGGAAGAAACGTCGCTCGGCAATAATCTGTTTATTGTGAAGCGCAGCGGTAAGCGACAGCGATTTGTCTACGAAAAGTTGCTCACCGCACTTGTTTATGCATTTGAGAAAGGTAAGGATTCTGATCACGGAGACCAAGCATTGCTTGCAAGAGACGTCGCAATGGAGATCATCGCGCATATCAATGAAAAAGGGCGAAAGGAAATAACCACGGCGCTGCTTATTACACTCTGCTACGAATCACTCCGAGATACCCATCCTCATGCTGCAGAGCGATACATGCACTATTCTCTATATAGAGAGCAGGTCTGTGCACCACTGCGGGCTGCGCGAGTGAAGGCGTAATGATACACGCATTGATTTTTCAAAGAATATACATATAATACGCATACGAATATAAACTATGTCAAAGGATTACTATCAAGTACTTGGGGTGGAAAAAGGTGCATCGAAAGATGAGATCAAGAAGGCTTTCTATAAGTTGGCTCATCAATATCACCCTGACAAGAAGACTGGCGACGAGGCGAAGTTCAAGGAAGTGAACGAGGCATATCAGGTACTCTCTGATGATGAAAAGCGCAGTCGTTATGACCAGTTCGGGAGCGCTGATGCGAACGCAGGATTTAGCGGCGCAGGCGGTTTCGGTGGATTCGACTTCTCTGGCTTTCAGCAGGGCGGCTTTGACATGGGTGATATCTTTGGCGATATCTTCGGAGGCGGGCGCCGCCAGCGTACACCGCAGGGTAGAGATATTCAGATCGATATTCAGATGTCATTTGCAGAGTCAGTCTATGGAGTCACCAAGACGACGAAGTTGCGTAAGCATGCAACCTGTTTGACCTGTAGTGGTACTGGTGCAAAACCAGGAACGAAGTCAAAGACTTGTCATGCCTGTGGCGGTAAGGGTAAGACGGTACACTTGCAGCAAACGATACTTGGCGCGATACAGTCGCAAGTTATTTGTAGAGAATGTGATGGCACGGGAAAGATACCAGAAGAGAAGTGTAAAGATTGTGTCGGTGAGGGTGTGGTGAAGCGTGAAGAGGAGATCGTCATTCCAATACCAGCAGGTGTACGTGATGGAGAAACCTTGCGTATGTCTGGTCGCGGTGAGTCTGTGCCGCACGGTGTCCCCGGTGATCTCTATATCACTGTCCATGTACAATCACACAAGATTTGGAGGAGAGAGGGTGATGATCTTGTTGCCGATCTCCCTATACGGCTCACTGAGGCCGTCCTCGGCGCACAGAAGGAATTACAGTCAGTAAAGGGCGAAATGCTCACGATCGACGTTCCTGAGCGCACTGCTCCCGGTACGATATTGCGTATGAGAGAAAAGGGCATACCTGGTATAAAACGCGGAGGCAAGTCCGGTGATGTTTTGATCAAGGTGGCATTTGCAATCCCTGGAAAGCCGAGCAAGAAGGCGAAAGAGTTGCTGAAGGACCTCGAACACGAAGGATTCTAATATAGAGTCATGAGTTTAAGTCATGAGTCATGAGAAAAATGCAACAATACGTTGCATTTTTCTTTTCTCCTGCATGGAATTAATTCTCATGACTCATGACCCATGGCTCAAGACTTGAGTTGAGGACTCATGACTGTTACGTGTGTTATAATATTCCTCATGGGAATATTCACGCGCGGAATGATCGGCATCCTCCTACTTCAAGTGATGATCGGCGCTATGATCTTTTTTGTTACGAGCGATGAGAATGTGCGTTTGTTGAGCCTTTCTTTCTTGCTCACCATGCCCATTGTCATCGTGCTTGTGCGTCATACGCTCGCGAAGGTTACGAGCGATGAGCAGCGTCTTCGTGACCTCTCCAAAAATCTCTCGAACAAGAATTGGGAGCTCGCACGAAGCAATGAGCAACTCCGCATTGCGAGTGAGCATAAGAGCGAATTCATGTCTATCGCATCGCATCAGTTGCGCACGCCGCTGACTGCACTGACCGGCTATCTCTCGATGATCCTCGAGCAGGCTTATGGGCATGTGCCTATCGAGCTGAATATGCCGATAACAAGAGCGCATCAGTCTTCGATGCGTCTTACGAACCTCGTCAATGAATTGCTTCGTATTACTCGTATCGAACAGAATGATATCGTCTATGACATCACACCGGTCGATACGGTAAACCTCCTTCATGATCTCGTTGAAGAGTTCATCGATCGGGCGAATCAGAAGAATCTTAAACTTTCGCTTGATGTTGTGCCTCGCGAGCTGCCATACACTGCACTTGCTGATGAGCAGAAGTTGCGTGAAGTGCTTCACAATATCATCGATAACGCCTTGAACTACACTCCTCAGGGGAGTGTTACCGTACGCATAAAGACGGGAGATAGAAATTCCGTTGTTATTGCAGTTGAGGATACAGGCATAGGCATCGCGCATGATGATATCCGCATGCTTTTTGCAAAGTTCCAGCGCGGAGAGCGCGGAGTGAAGCAATTCGCCGATGGTTCTGGTCTTGGGCTTTATATAGCGAAGAAATTGATCCTTGGTATGCGCGGGAGGATCTGGATAGATTCCGAGGGTCCCGGCAAGGGTGCGATCTTCAGCATTGAGCTTCCTGCAGAGGGAAGTCCGACGGCGATCAGGCCTGCTGAGGTCATTCCGAAGCAGGCAATGGATACGGAAAAGGCGGCGACATAGCACCCTATGTCTGCCGTTTTTCATTAGACGGAAATATGTTTTTTTGTTAGTATTGCTCTATGAAAGCCCAAGAAAAAGGCACTATTTTGACCGGTGATCGACCGACGGGGAGGCTCCATTTGGGGCATTTTGTGGGCTCTATCCAGAATCGACTCGAGCTGCAAAAAGAAGATGCTCCATTTTTCTATATGATCGCAGATGCGCAGGCGCTGACTGATAATGCACACGACCCAAAGAAAGTGAGTGACAATGTCCTCGAGGTAGCTATCGATAATCTCGCATGTGGAATTGATCCCAAGAAGACGACGATGTTTATCCAGTCTCAGGTCCCTGAGATCGCAGAACTCGCAATGTATTTTCAGAATCTCGTTACTGTTTCTCGCTTGAAGCAAAATCCTACGGTAAAGACGGAGATCAAGCAGCGTGGATTTGGTGAAAGCATCCCTGTTGGTTTCCTCGCATACCCTATCTCTCAAGCTGCAGACATTCTCGCATTCAATGCATCGCGTGTACCTGTTGGGGAAGACCAGCTTCCTGTCCTTGAGCAGGCAAATGAGATCATCGATACCTTCAATAGGATCTATGGTCAGACATTCGCTCGCATAAAAGGAATTACGGGAACACATGGTAGGCTCATGGGTATCGACGGCAATGCGAAGATGAGTAAGTCGCTCAATAATGCGATTTACCTTTCAGACTCTGCAAAAGAGCTCGAGCGTAAAGTGATGCTGATGTATACCGACCCCATGCATATCCATGTTTCAGATCCGGGAGAAGTGAAAGGGAATGTCGTGTTCTCCTATCTCGACATCTTTGATCCGAATAAGTCAGAGGTGGCCGAGCTTAAGAAACAATATAAAAAGGGAGGTCTTGGCGATGTTGTCCTCAAGCGTCGCTTGATCGGCGTATTGAACACATTACTTGATCCTATCCGTGCTCGACGTGCTGAGCTCGAGAAGGACCCCGCTGCAGTACTCGCAATCCTCAAGAAGGGAAGTGCAGATGCCCGCAAGGAGGCGGTGAAGGTGCTTGCTCACGTGAAGTCGCACATGCACATAAATTATTTCGGATAAAGATGAACAACATGAAAAGAATCCTCATAAAAGATCTCGAAAAACATATCGGTGAAGAAGTGCTCATCAATGGATGGGTTGATGTTCGTCGTGACCAAGGCAAGCTCATTTTCATCGACGTACGTGATGTCTCGGGAAAGGTGCAGGCTGTCGCATTGCCGTTCAATAAGGAGGCGCATGCAGTTGCCGAGAAGGTGCGCTCAGAGTGGGTACTCTCCATACACGGAAAGGTGAATGCTCGACCAGAAAAGAACGTGAATAAGGATGAACAGAACGGCATGCTCGAGGTTGAGCTCCTCTCTATCGAAGTCCTTAATGAGTCAGTGACACCGCCATTTGATATTCGTGGTGCGGGCGATGATATCAATGAAGAGATCCGTCTGCGTTATCGTTACCTCGATCTTCGAAGACCGCGACTGCAGAAGAACTTCAGAATGCGTCATGAAGTCGAACTCTTCTGTAGGAATTTTCTTTCGAAGGAGAATTTTCTTGAGATCGAGACTCCGATACTCACGAAATCAACGCCTGAAGGCTCTCGCGACTATCTCGTACCGTCACGTATCAATCCTGGTAAGTTCTATGCACTCCCACAGTCACCACAGCAGTATAAGCAGCTGTTGATGGCCTCAGGTTTTGAGCGCTATTTCCAGTTTGCGCGCTGTATGCGCGATGAGGATCTCCGCGGTGATCGCCAGCCTGAGTTTACGCAGCTTGATATGGAATTGAGTTTCGTGGAGCAGGAAGATGTCATGGAGCTCAATGAGCGCCTATTGATCGCGATCGTAAAGGAGCTCTATCCGAATAAGCGTATACAGCAAATTCCTTTCCCTCGTCTTTCCTATAAGGAAGCGATGGAGAAGTATAATTCAGATAAGCCGGACATCAGAGAGGATAAGAATGATTCCGATCTTCTCGCATTTTGCTGGGTGGTTGATTTCCCATTCTTCGAGAAGACAGACGAAGGTGGCTGGACATTCACGCACAATCCGTTCAGCGCAGCGAAGCCTGAGCATCGAGAATGGCTCATGAATAAAGAGCATATCGGTGATATTCTCACAACGCAGTACGATATCGCACTCAATGGATTTGAAATAGGTGGTGGAAGTATTCGAAATCATAATCCAGATGCGCTGCGTCGTGTATTACAGATCATGGGCCACTCGGACGAGAAGATCGATCAGAACTTCGGCCACATGCTCGAAGCATTCTCCTTTGGAACTCCTCCGCACGGTGGAATTGCATGGGGACTCGACCGCTTGATGGCTATCCTGCAGAATGAGCCAAACATTCGCGAAGTCATTGCATTTGCAAAGAACGGCGAAGGCCGTGAGCTTATGACAGAGTCTCCATCAGAGGTCCCCGTCGAGCAAATCACAGAATTAGGCTTGCGTCTCATTAAGCCATAACTTAAAACCTCCCTTAGGAGGTTTTTTGGACGGGTAATGTGGAAAAATATGAGGAAATACGCCGTTTTTTGTGCTATACTGTATAAATATGGAGGTTACACTAGGCGAGGCCAAGGTCGATTTTCACATACAGACCGAACATTTCGAGGGACCACTCGATCTGCTGCTTTCGCTTATCGAGAAGCGCAAACTCTTCATCAATGATTTTTCATTGTCGAAAGTTGCCGATGATTACATCGCGCACGTGCGTGCGCTTGAATCATATCCGATGAACGATGTCGCGAACTTTCTTTTAGTGGCTTCAACACTCGTCCTTATAAAATCGAAATCAATACTTCCCGAGCTTGATCTCACGAGTGAGGAGGAGCAGGATATCACCGACCTCAAGCGTAGACTTGCATTGCATGAGCTCTTCCGCTCGCTTGGTGAAGTGGTGAAGCTCGAATATGGTAAACGTATTCTTTTCGAGAAGAGCGCCCGTACGGCTCCACCTCAGTTCTTTGCTCCTGATCCGCAAATGCAACCGATGGCAATACACGAGGGGGCGATTCGCGTACTTGAAGCTCTACCAAAGAAGGTTGCACTCCCAAAGGCGACGATTCGGAAGGTTGTCTCTATAGAGGAGATGATGACGCGTCTTGCAGAGCGCGTCACGGGTGCCTTAAAGATGGGGTTCAGTAAGTTCGCTAAGTATGAACGTGGAAAACCGATCGCAAGAGAAGAGAGGGTTGAAGTGATCGTGTCATTCCTCGCAATGCTTGAACTTGTGAAGCAGGGAACGATCACGGTCGCGCAAAGTGATGATTGGGGAGAAATAGATATCGAGCCACTTGAGCTCGCAACACCAAGTTATGGATAATTCAGCACAAACACAGCTCTCGCTCGACGCAGCGATCGAAGCAATACTCTTTTACACGGCAGAGCCGATGTCTTTTCGTAAGCTCGCAACACTTACAAAGTCAGACGCACCTACGGTGAGAGAGGCTGTGCATGCGTTGAGGCAGCGACTTGAGCAACAAAATGGCGGTATTCGAGTTATGGAGAATGATGCAGAGGTGGCACTGGGTACCGCTCCACAGGCAAGTGCGCTCATTGAGGCGATCACAAAAGAAGAGATCTCTAAGGAGTTGTCGAAGGCCTCGGTGGAGACACTCGCGATCATCTGTTATAAGGGTCCGTTGACTCGTGCTGATATTGATTATATTCGCGGAGTGAACTCTACCTTCATCATCAGAAATCTCCTCGTTCGTGGAATCATTGAGAGATTAGAAAACCCAAGGGATGCTCGCGCGTCACTTTATGGACCCACATTTGCAGCACTTGAGTATATGGGCGTTACGAAAAAAGAGGAGCTTCCGCAGTATGAGGAAATACAGTCACAGCTTGCTGCCTTTGCAGAATCTCGATTTAACGAAGAGGGCGAAGAAGAGCAAGTGAAAGACGATGGCGAGAATAAAGAAGATATGTCATTGCATGATATGCCTCTTGAGCCACTTGATGACAGTGCTGATTCGCAGGCGGAGCTTTGTGATACCAACGGGGATGGGATTTTGACCAAGGAAGAGTGCCTTGATTCGGCTCATGAGCCAAATGGTGCTCCATCGCGAGAAAATGAGTCAACATCGACCGATTTTGAGGCGGATATAGCCGAGGAAAATCTTATGTCTCCGGCCTTTGACGATACCGGCATCGCCGTGCATAATGCAGAAGATGAACATGTTGAGGAATGATATTAAATTGATCATCATATTCATGATCGTCGGCTTTCTCATTGGGCCGAAGATTTTTGCTGATCAAAAGAATGCAGGGGAGGACGTGCACAAGAATACGTCACAGCAGACAGCGCTCTCAACAACAACTCCTTCTCACCCTGATCCTTTCGCTCATGTATCGCTTACCGCTAAGAGCGCTTTCGTTTGGGACATAGCAAATCAACGTGTACTTTATGCGAAGAATGCTGAAACCCCAGAGACGCTTGCTTCGATCACTAAAATGATGACGGCGGTCGTTGCGCTCGAGACTGCATCTCCTGATGATGAGATAACCATACGCAAGGAAGACCTCGAGGTAGAAGGAAGTACTGATTTGCGACGCGATGAGCGATGGTCACTCAAAGATCTTCTCGAGCTTACATTGGTTGAGTCATCGAATCATGGCGCAAGCGCGATCGCGGCATCAGTTGGCGCGGCGATCGATAAAAAATCCGATCACGTTGTGCAAGACGAACGAAGTACATTTGTCTCTGCGATGAATGCAAAGGCGAAGCAGCTCGGTTTCAATTCATTCGTTTTCACCTCGCCATCAGGACTTGATAACGGCGAGACTTCAGGAGGTTTAGGGAGTGCTCGTGATGTTGCGCATCTCTTCGAGTATGTCCTTAGGCATCATAGTAATCTTCTGCAGTACACTGCGCTTCCTGATATTACAGTATCCTCGAGGCAGCATATCGTGCACCATGTCGTGAATACGAATGAGCTTGCAGCTGCAATGCCCGGTATCGTTGGTGGTAAAACTGGTTTTACGGATATGGCAGGAGGTAATCTCGCGGTCATTGTAGATATGGGAATCCAGCAACCCGTAGTCATCGTCGCTCTCGGCTCCACTCGAGAACAACGTTTCACCGACGTGGAGACATTACTCGCGGCGACAAAAAGCGCCATGATCAATTGATCGAATCATAAATATCATATGCCAATAGATGTCTTGAAGGTATTACTGCCGACAACAGTCTCGTTCACGATAGGTATTCTTGGAACACCTATTCTTACTCACTTCCTCTATAAATATAAGATGTGGAAGAAGCAGAGCGTGCAGAATGCGACAGGAGGCGGTGCTGCGACGATTACCGCGAAGCTGCACGGAGACGAGGAGCGAAAGACTCCACGCATGGGAGGCATTGTCATTTGGGGTTCTACGTTGATCACGACGCTGCTCTTTGCGACGCTCGCAGTCGCAGCCCCAGAGAGTGTCTTTGCGAAGTTGACCTTCCTTTCTCGAAATCAAGTCTGGTTACCGCTATTCACACTCGTTGCGGGTGCACTATGTGGTCTTGTCGATGATTATCTCGTCTGCCATGGTACACAGGGTAGCTATGCAGGAGGGGGATTGTCGCTTAAGGTGCGCCTTGCCTTCGTTGCCCTTCTTGGTGCGATAGGTGCATGGTGGTTCTATGGAAATCTGCAGACTGGTGATGCATTGCATGTGCCTTTCTATGGTGTACTCAATCTTGGTGTACTCTTCATACCATTCTTCATTCTCTACGTAATTGGTATGTATTCGGGAGGCATCATCGATGGTGTTGATGGTCTCTCGGGTGGTGTATTCGCTGCGATATATGCAGCGCTAGGAATCATCGCATTCACACAGCATCAGGTTGACCTCGCTACGTTCTCCGCTGTTGTTGTTGGTGGTATCCTCGCATTCTTGTGGTTCAACATACCTCCTGCACGTTTCTTCAATTCAGAGACAGGGACCATGGGGCTCACTACGGCCCTTGTTGTCATCGCTTTTCTTGAGCGCGCAGAGATCGCGACACTTATCATCGCACTTCCGCTTATCGTTACCTCAGCTTCAAGCTTGATCCAGATCCTCTCAAAGAAGCTTAGGGGAGGGAAGAAGGTCTTCATTGTTGCACCGCTCCATAACCACTTCCAGGCGAAGGGGTGGCCACCATATAAAGTGACGATGCGTTATTGGGTGGTTAGTATGATGCTCGCAGTCGTCGGAGTTATAATACAGCTGTCTGGCGTTCATATGTAAGAAATATAAAAAACCAACAAGAGTTGGTTTTTTATATTTCTTACATATTCCTGAGTCCGCCTATCGGCGTGAGTAGGGCACTTCGTGCATCGACTGCGGCTGTTGCGTCACAGGGTAAATATATATCGAAATCTTGATGTTAGTTCGTGAGAAGTAAAAACCGACCCAAGAAGACTTTGGTCGATTTTTACTTGGTGTGCTACGTAACTAATACTGAAAACAGTTAGATCTTTACGATCTCTTGTGCGAACTTAAGTGCCTTGCGGCCTCGTGCAGTGAGTGTGTAGTTCACGCGGCCACCAGCGATCTCTTCTCTCTTTGCGAGATCGTTCTGTACAAGTGATTTAAGTGCTCGTGCGAGCGGAACAGGTTTCGCATTTGTCGCTCGTTGAATCTCGATATATCCCATAGTACGATCGCCAATTGCGATCATGACGGGGAGAACGAACTTTCTTGCGACAACGCGAAGGATTGTATCATTGATTGTCATAGAATCATGATTATAGTTAGTAGCATAGATTATGCTATATTTCATTATACTATAAAATTATATACCATCAAAGTGAACATGTGGATTAGACTATTGCAAAAGTCATCTTAATATGTTGTAATATATCCACTATGCTGACTTGGTTCAAGCAACACTTCATTCCGCATGAGCACAATGATCACCGCCCGCATCTTCTCCGAACTGAGGGGGCGCAGGTCATGCTCTTCCTCCTTCTTGCTTCACAGGCATTCTTTCTGCTCTATAGCTTCGTTATTCTGCCGACGAGCAAGCAAGTTGCAGCCGTACTCGTTCCCGTGCTCATCTCCGAGACGAACGAGGAGCGTGCACATGCTTCTTTAAGTATACTCCATGAAAATGAACTTCTCATGAGGTCTGCACAGCTTAAGGCAAATGATATGGCTGCTAAAGGGTATTTCGCCCATGACAGCCCCGATGGCAAAGACCCATGGTATTGGTTCAATCAGGTTGGCTATGATTATCGTTTTGCTGGTGAGAATCTTGCAGTGAATTTCGTTGAATCTCGTGATATCACTGACGCGTGGATGCATTCTCCGACACATAGAGAGAATCTGTTGAGTAATAAATACACAGAGATCGGTGTTGCTACTGCAATAGGAAAGTATAAAGGGAAGAATGCCATATTCGTCGTTCAGCATTTCGGAACACCGCTTGCTGTGGCACCGATTGCGGTGACCGGAAATGACGTGACTGCTGCCCTTGGTGGCGCTGCGACTCGCGTAGCAAGTAATGTCGCGAAGCAATTCGAAACGAAGGTGCTCGGTGCAGAGAGCGTAAGGCAAGATGCATCGCAGGCGACTTTCTTCGAAAGACTACTCTCTCAGCCGCGTTCGATTGCGCTTGTCATTGAGTTTGCTATCGCATTGATCGCTGGTGTAGCATTATTACTTGCTTTCTTCATAAAAATCCGTATTCAACATCCGATCATCATCGCAAATGGATTGATGATACTCGGTATGACCATCGGGCTCGCGCTCATGAATGTGATCGTTACTCGTGGATCGATATAAAAACACCCCTACGGGTGTTTTTACGATACTAAACAAGTGGCGTCAATATACTGAGCCGACGCTTTTTGCTAGTATTGAAGTTATAAATATCATGTGGAGATATCGTATAGGTTTTACACTGGAACAGCTTGATGAGGCGCTAGGAAAAAGCGTCTCTTTTGATGATTTTTCTGCATTCTTGTCTCATCATGGTTTTGAGTTCACCTATGCTCGCCCCGATGCTATTATGAAGGATCTCATCCCACAGCTTCTAGGGGCCGGTTATAACAATCCTTCGATCATGAGGACGGATGCGCCCGCATCGTTTTCCTGCTCCTCACTAGTAAGCTATGTGTTTATACTCGCTGGAATGGAGTGGATGCCATCGATTTCTGTCGATAAGTTTGTGTTCGGAGGCCCTGTCAAGAAGGAGGACTTGCGATTTGGTGATCTCATCTTTACGAACTCTGGAGAGGGAAGAATATACTACGAGACCGTAGAGTGGAAAAAGGGGACTCCAGTTCCCGAAGGAGTTGATCATGTCGGTATATACCTTGGCGATGGCACTGTATTTCATGCGAGCAAGAAATCTGGAGGCGTAGCAATAGAGCATATAACCGAGGCGCCATCATTCGATCGCATCGTTGGTTATCGAAGAATAGGAGACGTGACAAAGGAGCATTTTACAGTATTTATCCCTGATGATAAGCCAGAATTGCGCAGTACTGCTTCATTTTTTGCCTGGGTGCGCGAAAATATGAAAACACCGTAAGGTGTTTTTGTTTGCTATACTATGTATAGCATGAAAATGTGGAGAATTTACTGGGGATCTTTAGTGGTACTTTTTCTCATCGGAGCGTTCACCTCTGTTTTTGTTCGTGTGGCAAATGCGAGTCGAACATATCTCAGCGAATCGTTGCGCGCACGGATTGCGGTAAGTGATCTTGTGAAAGCACGAGATCTGCGCACGAATGGCATAACACTTCATATAATCTTAAACGATGGTTCGGTGCGTAGCATGAGTCTGCCGATGTATTCAGAAGGTTTGAATCCAGATGAGAGTTTTGAATTTTTCCAGCCGCTAAGCCAAGAGGAGATCATCGCCAGGGACATACATGGGCTTCCTGTTGCGCCTCGATCGCGCATAGATGCGCACGCGATCACACAATTTCTCTCGCAATCACTTGCTGATGCTTTGCATGATCCGACAAACGCACGGTTTGTGCTATCGCAAGGAAATGTGGTTATAGCGGACGATGCACCGGGGCAAAGCCTTGCTTTCAATGACATCATACAGAGTGTCGATAGCATTGCACGTGAATTGGACTCTGGTGTGATTACCGTACATGCTGTAACGACAGAAGCGCCAACGAAGCGTGGCCAGCTAGAAGGTCTCGTCGGGTTAGCAAAAAAGATAGCAAAAAGCCCAGGATATATTTTGCATTTCGGCACCTATTCTGTGCGGCAGACTGGAATGAATATACTCTCGATGCTCACTTACGATCCTTCGCGTCGCTCGCTCACTCCCGATGAGGATAGACTTTACGCATATCTTAAAGAGTTTGCAAACTCTCTGATCGACGAACCGATGTCGGAGCCAATTTTTGGTACGAAGTCAGGGAAGCTCGTCATTACAAAAGAGGGAAGGGACGGCCATGATGTGGATGTCGCCGACTTACGTCAGACGATGGACACATGGATCAATGATATCGCCGAAGACAGCGGTGGGGCAGAGGCTAGTCTCGGGACTATAAACTATACACTGAAGATCACTACAACTCGTCCACGTTTGGATCTCAAAGGGTTGGGGTACTTAGGTATTACTGATCTTGTTGGTTCTGCGGTGACGAGTTTTAAGGGTTCGTCCGCAGACCGCAAACATAACATCACATTAGGTGCTTCACGTGTGCACGGTTTCATCGTAGAGCCAGGCGAGATGTTCTCACTTGTTCGTGCAATAGGATATGCAGAAAAGGAAAATGGTTACAGGGAAGAGTATGTGATTAAAGATGGAAGAAGCAGGAAGGAAGCCGGAGGTGGCCTTTGCCAAGTCGCTACAACGTTCTTTCGTGCTTCGCTCGATGCGGGACTATCCATAACCGAACGCCATAATCATCGCTATGTTGTCGGGTATTATGGTCCTGGTCTCGATGCGGGAATCTATGGTATCGACCATGACTTTCGTTTCATTAATGACTTCAACTCGCCGCTTCTTGTGCAGACTTTTGTAAAAGGAACAGATCTCTACGTACAATTCTTTGCGAGGAGCGATCATCGCTCCGCGATAACAACAAAACCAGTGGAAACAGATGTGCAGCCACCACCACCACCTGATTACCGTTTCTCTAAGACCATACCGTTTGGAAAGACGGAATGTACTGATCGGCCAAGGGAAGGTATGGTGAGTTATGCGACGACGACCATAAGATACGCCAATGGCTCCTTCGTTACCCATCTCTGGAAGAGTGAATATGATCCTTGGCCTAAAATATGCCTTATAGGCACAGGCGGACTCGATATTTACCAAGTAGACAACTGATAGGTATTTTAGCGTGCGTTTTCCTGCAGTTTCGCTATAATGCCGCTATGGAGGAAGAGCGAAAACTATCGCCATATTACCTAAAGTCCGCAAAGTGGGTGTTTTTGCTATTTGTAACGTTTCTGCTCACTGGAGTTATCATATTCTTCGTAACGATGTATGTGTCTCGGGGAAGGATATATTACGATTATGCGAAGATGCCACCACACAAGGTTGCTGTCGTCTTTGGCACATCGCCTTTTGCTTCAGGTGGCGAGCCTAATAGTTATTTCATTTTGCGCATGAATACTGCTGCGGGACTTTACCATGCCGGAAAGGTCTCCGAGATCATCGTTACAGGCGACAACCGCGCGGTAAACTACAATGAGCCTCGAGCAATGCGTAAGGCGCTTATCGATCGCGGAGTGCCCGCGAGTGCAATACATGAGGACTATGCAGGGAGAGATACACTGGATTCTGTGCTTCGCGCTCGGGACGTCTTTGGGGTGATCGACCCCCTTTATGTGACACAACGCTTTCATGCTGACCGTGCAATAGCGATGGCGCTATGGCATGGAATACCCGCTGATGCGTATATCGCTCCAGAGAACGCTGATCTCTATGTGCGTGTGAAGTTGTACGTACGCGAATTTTTCGCGCGCATGAAGATGGCCTATGAACTTCTCATGGGTTTCGGACCTGCGATCAGTGGCAAATTTGCACCAGTGCTTTTTGTCGAACACACAATGTCGACAAGTACTCGAAGTACATCAACGAAGACGGTCATACTCATGAAGTGATTTTCTGCTCCTTAAATATGAAAAGATTATTCATTGCAATACCGCTAGAGGATCGTGTTGGGCTCGAAATTGACGAGCTTCTTTTTTCTCTTGATGTGCGATCATGGTCACGCACTACAAAGCATGACCTCCATATTACCGCACTTTTTCTCGGTGATGTTTTCGAGCAGATCATACCGGATGTGAAGACGATCATAGGAAATATCGCCTCGAGAGCAAGGCCATTTGCATTACGCGGCGGAAGAACGCTTATCATGCGTCCCGATGAGCCAACTATGCTGTGGATTCGTTATGATCGCAATCAGTGGTTTGAGCGCCTTGTTGCCGATCTCGAATCGAGTTTCCATAGAGTGGGCACCTGGGAGAGGAAGCTTGATCGGAAACAGCGCAAGCAGGGAGGAGGGGACCGTTTTCCTATACCACATATCACACTTGCACGAATCCGTGGAGGTGGAATGCTTGATACATTATTGCCACCACTTGAAGCAACCGCTCTTATGGATAATTTCGTTGTTCGTAAGATCGCCCTTTATGAGACTGTTGCTGGGCCGAAAAATGAAGGCGCATTTCACTATGAAAAGCTCGGTGAATGGACGCTTGGTGGAGATGATGACAATGATGATGATTCGTGATAGAAATGACACAGAACATTTCGAGCGACGATGAGCAGAAGAATCATACTCATAGCATCGAGAGCGTTATCTGGAGTCCCTCCGGAGCTGCTGAGGCAGCTCATCGAGAGCGCGTTGTCCGGTGAGGGCTTTGTCGAAGCAGAGAAAGAAGATCACTTCATCCTCCGCATGCCGAAAGAATCTGTTGAAGACTCCATGGAGCCCATTAATTTTGAGCGCAAGGCGACGTTTTCAATTGCAGACAGGCAGATGACACCGCGTGACCTTACAAGACAAAAGGCGGGCTCCAGGCGCGCAATGCGGCTTCGATGCAGCGAGACGAGGCGTAGGGCTCGGTAATACCATTTCAATTCAAGGAGAAGCAGCATGATCATCCCTGATCTGCGTACGATTCCCGAGAAAGGTTTCTATTATCACGCGAATCATGACCCCCGTGGTGAAGTGCAGAACTGTGCGTATGAGGTTATCGGTGTCGGAGTCCACACGGAGCGAGATCGTGAGGCTCATGATGCGAACATGGTCGTGTACTTGCCGCTCTATGATTGCCCTGTATCCGATGCGCTCTGCCTTTTCCTCCTTAGCCCACTCTCAGAGTGGATGGGGGAGGTCGTGATCAATGGTCGATCTGTTCCGCGCTTCACGCGGATCACTGATCCTTGTGTGATTGCACAACTGAGGAAAGCTCGCGCGATGATCTATGGCAAGATGTAGAATCCTGAGCGTGTTCCGTAATCAAACAGCCTCATTCAGAGGGGCTGTTTTTATTGTAAAGAATATCCGACAGCGCTCATGGGGTAGTAGGTGCCGCTTATTTGAGGTTTGTATAGACCCTAGCCGCTTTAGTGACAATACGTCGCACAATATACCTTTTACGATGTAATACTGCGCAGAAAGCGGGGAAAGCGCGGCTATGCTGAGCGGCTTAATGATTCTACGGTGAATCCCACATATATTACCTCTTCGCTGTACGTGATTATATGTGTGCGATCTTTGTAAAAACTTTTATGCACACCGAGCTGTCCGCCTGCAGCTTATGCTGCAGCTTATGCTATTCTCATGATCATTTATTTTTAATGTATGCTTGAAACTTGCCTGTGTAGAAAACTTTCGGTCTTGGGTCTATCATGGGCCTTGTAACCGTACCTCTGATTCATCTCGCTCAGGTAGCTCTTTATGGCTAGTGTTGTCTATATGAGCATTCTTAGTCCATAGGTAGGCTTTGATCACTGTATGCCTCTCTGGGGTCGAGAAAGCGTCAAATCAGGTCTCCTTCTGCAGTCTACCCCATTGTGCGCATCCTTGTTCTGAGGGTAACTCGTATGTTTAGCCAATTTCTCAATGGAAATCATTAGTATAAGCCCTATTTAGTGTTAATTTACACTAAATACGCTACAAAAAACCAGCATCGCTGGTTTTTAGAAGTAATTTTCTGCATCAAGATAGGCATTCTTTGGAGCGACGGGCATATGGAATATTGCTCCTGGACATGCCTGGCTTGGGACGTCGTCGACACGTGTTGCAGAAGCGACGAATACGCCGAAGTGAAGATGTGGGCCCGTAGAGTATCCTGTATTTCCGGAATATCCTATGGTGTCCCCTACGCTCACTTGGTCTCCAGGGCTTACTGAGATGCGGCTGAGGTGTCCATAAAGCGTTGCGAGTCCATTAGGGTGACGTAGAAGTATGTATTTACCATATGAAGCGCCTCTACATGCGATATCGGTGTCTCCCGTTGCCCAAACGGTTCCGTTTGCTGCTGCCATGACGCTTGTACCGACGTGGGCTCCGAAGTCTGTGCCACTATGATGACCCGATACATAGAGTGTCTTTGCTGCAGCGGTATAGCCGAAGTGCTGGGTGATCTTCGCGCCGAGTATTGGTGGCACAAGCGCATGTGTTCCTGGCGTTGGGAACGAATTCGCGTCGATCGCTATTTTGAGTTCCGACTCAAAGGCTTGGAGTTCTTGTTCAAACTGCTGCTTTCGCTTTTCCTTTTCTTTCAGTTGAGCTTGGAAGACGCTCTCTTTATTGCTCGTTTCCTTGATGAGTTGTGCACGTTCCGTGCGCTGCCCATCAACGATACTTTTTTGATCGCTAAGCTGCTTCTTGAGTTGCTGCGCCTTCTTTAGCTCAGTCTCTTGATCCTTCTTGTCGGATGCGAGCGACCGAGAGACCCCACGGAGCTTCGTTATTTCGTCTGCAAGGGTTTGTTGAAGCTCCTCGAGTCGGTCAGCTTCGGCGAAGGTCTCTGAGAGCGTGTCGTTCGTGAGAAGCATCTCAAGCAACGAATGCTGATCAGACTCTGCTATGCGCTGCATGCTGAATGCGATCGCTTTGCGGTGCTGCTCAATGATAGCTTGTTTGTCGTTAATTGATTGATTAAGTGCGTTTATAGAATCATTTGTACGCTGTGCTTTGATAGCAGTGATCTCAGCTTCCTTGGCAATCCGTTGACGAACGAGATCAATGCTCTTGAGTTCATTCTGAAGTGTTTTCTTCTGACTACCAACCTCATTGATCTGCGCCTTGAGTGCATCGATCTCTTGGTTAAGTTTACTCAGGTTGTCTTTGTGGTCGGAAATCTTTCCATTAAGTTCTTCAACCTTCGCGTCGTCTTGAGCGTTCGCAAGGTACGGAGCAGCAACAAAACCCACAATCAACATGATCGTGAGCATGAGAAAGAACGTGATTTTATGTTCGTTTGTATGCATTGAGTGTTGTCGTACGATCTAGGCGAGCGTAGCAAGCGCTTCATCTATACGCGCTATTGCCTCATCTCTTCCGAGTTGCGCGATAAGGGTAAATGGGTCTGGTGATTTTTCCTTACCAGAGAGTGCTACTCGTGTTGGCCAGAGCACCTGTCCCCTGCCCTCATCTTCCGCATACTGCCAAAGTGCAGATTTCGCAGTCTCTGGGGAGGTCTCGGCATCAAGTTGGGATATAAGCTCTCGTACTTTCGTGAGACGCTCAGTGATCTTCTGGATATTATTCTCGCTCTTCCAGAAGAGTTGCTCTTTTGAGATCTTTGGGCGGTCAAGATAGAAATCGATCTCGCCGGCCTCAACAAGCGCCTTTACTTCGCCGAAATGTGATATGCGCTCAATGAGTTGATGTGAAAAAAGCGGAAAAGCTTTCTCGAAGTTTGGATGACCCGTTACTGATTCAGGGAGATACTTCATAAGCTCTGCCTCTTGAGATTCACGCGACATGCGCTTGATGTGCTCCTTGTTGACCCATTCAAGCTTATCAGGATTGAATATAGCACCAGGTTTTTGAAGTCTCTCGAGACTGAACGCCTGGATCAATTCATCCTTTGTGAAGATCTCTTGTTCCGTGCCCGGGTTCCAACCCAAGAGAGACATGAAATTCAGCATACCCATAGGCAAATATCCTTCATCTCTGTATTCGAGTGCCGGGCGAACGAGCGGATCGCGTTTACTTAATTTTGCACGTTCGTTGTTGAGTATGACCGAAGCGTGTGCATAGATCGGCCTTGGTGCGCCAATGGCCTCTTGAATGAGGATTTGTCTTGGTGTATTCGAGACATGCTCCTGTCCACGAATGATGTGCGTCACGCCCATCTCGAAGTCGTCAATAACGACGGTAAAGTGATATACCGGCGAATCGAGCTCGCGCGCTATAACGAAGTCGCCAAGGTCTGTAGTGTCAACAGAAATGTCACCAAGGACGATGTCGTTGAAAGTGACGATCTTTCCTGGATTACGGAGACGAATGACTTCACTGCGCTGACCTTCTTCTTTTGGTTCTTCTTTCGATATATATGCTTTATCCTCAGCGATGAGACGCTCTATGTACGAACGATAGAGCGCAGTGCGTTCACTTTGACGATAGAATTCATCATAGTCGAGTGAAAGCCAGTCGAAGAGTTCAAGAAAATAGTCTTCATATTCTTTTTTGGAGCGCACAGGGTCAGTGTCTTCGCTGCGCAGGATGAATTTACCCCCGAGCTTTCGAGCGAAGAGATAGTTATAGAGTGCGGTTCGGATCCCGCCAACATGAAATTTTCCCGTCGGAGACGGAGCGAAACGTGTGACGATTTTATTTGGAGTAGAGGTCATGGTATGCGTTTATAGAGCCATAATACAACATTTTTTCAAAATTTCATAGCCCCCATGGCCCTGCTTAGAGATAACAAAACACACGTCAACATGTGACGTGTGTTCGCTTATTGATGTGAAGAGGCTATTGAAAGCAATGCGGTTGCGATCTTTTCCGGTGCGTCAGGAACAAAGAAGCTGTGTGCTGCAGCGGACATCTCCTCTTGTCTACTCATGTCGCTAATGATCGTACTGATCGTCGTGAGGAGGATCGAGGATTTAAGATTCGATTGCTCGAGCACTATTGCTGCACCCGTGCGAGCATAGGCGTACGCATTGACTCTCTGGTGATCACCATGTGCGATTGGAAGTGGTATAAGTATTGATGGTTTTCCCCACATCGCTATTTCAAAGATCGTTGACCCTGCGCGAGAGACGACAAGCGTCGCAGCGGCTCCAAATGCGCGCAATGTTTGGCTATCGATGAATCCATATGGGAGATACCATGAAGCATGAGGGTGTTCAGCGAGAATTCCTGATGCACGTGTGCGTACCCAGTCGAGGTTCGCGTCACCTGCTTGGTGGATGATGATGGCTTTGTCGAGAAGCGTCGGAAGTGCATCGACGATAAGGTCATTTATCGCCTGGGCACCTTGGCTGCCACCGAGTATGAGTATGATGGGCGCATTCTCGGGAAGATTGAACGCGGTACGGACATCAACATCGATCGGCTGCATGAGGTCCTTACGAATCGGTTGGCCTGTATAAGCAACCCGATCTTTATGCTCAAAAGCATTCACCGCCTCTGGGTATGAAATCGCTATATATTTCGCAAATTTTGCTGACCATGCGTTCACGCGTCCTGGAACAGAATCAGATTCATGGATGACAACAGGTATGAAGAGTATTTTTGCTGAGAGGAGTATTGGGAAACTCGCATAGCCACCTTTGCTGAAAATAACATCGGGATAGATTCGAAAGAGCTTCCAGAGGGCGCTAAAAAAGCCAGTGATAGTCCGGAAAATATCGATGAAGTTCTGGATAGAGGCGTACGTTCTTCGCTTTCCTGCAGAAACCTCTACATACTGGAGTTTCTTTTGGAGCAGCAGACTTGCATCCATGGGGCTATCAGAAACGTAAAAGAGTTCAGGTTCACTGAAACCCTCTTTAGCAGCGAGCGATGATACCGCCTCCGCTACAGCAATTATTGGATAGAAGTGGCCTCCTGTGCCACCACCGGTGAAAAGTATTTTCATGATACGTGTTGATGACGAGATACGTTTAGGATCACCCCGACCGCGGACATGGCGACGACCAGTGCCGTTCCTCCTTGGCTCATGAAGACGAGGGGGACACCAGTAAATGGTATTACGCCGAGCACAGAGCCAATGTTAAGAGATGACTGTATGAGTATCATTGAAAGGAATCCGACGGTAAGGAACATGGAAAAGTCGTCGGGTGCTCTCATTGCGACCTTCAGTGAGCGCAAAGCGAGCGAAATATAAAGTATGACGATAAATACGGCGCCGATGAAGCCGAGCTCCTCAGCTGCAACTGCAAATATGGAGTCACCATGAGCCTCAGGGAGATAACTAAAGCGCTGCACGCTCTGGAGATACCCCCTACCCCCTAACCCACCTGAGCCGATGGCGATAAGCGATTGACGAACCTGCCAGCCCGCACCCTGGGGGTCTTTATAATCAGTGAAAGTCATGATGCGTGCACGCACGTGAGGAAGAAGTATGATGGCGGATGCAAATACGAGCATGCCGAGAAGCACCGCAACGCCAATATGCTTGAGCGGTGCATTGCTTACTGCAAAGAGCGCGAATGCGCTTCCAATGATGACCGAAAGTGTTCCGATATCCTTCTGGAGAAAGAGTATGACACCCGCAAGTCCTGCAACAAGCGAGAGTACAAGAAGTCCATATTTCCAATCATTCATCTTGCGCTTTGACTTCGCAAACCACGCAGAGAGGAAGATGATGATGGCAAACTTAAGGAATTCACTTGGTTGAAGATTGGTAAAACCGAGATTGAGCCAGCGCTGTCCGCCACCGTGCGCCATACCGATGCCTGGGACGAATACAAGGAGTGAAAGAACGGATGCGATGATCACACCAGGGAGCGCCCATTGAGCAAGATTCTTATAAGAATAGTGTGAAAAGCCATAGAGCAATGAACCACCAATGACCAAGCTGTAAACAAGCTGCGTGATCATGAGACGATTAAAGAGCGACTGCCCAAGAGCTTGAAGGCTTGCAGAGAAAAACACAAAAAGACCTACGACGATAAGTAGACCAGCAATGATCGCGAGAGGAATATCAACCGGCCGCTTATCGCGGTGGAAGATAGAAAGCCGTTGCAGCATGGCCTTATTGTACCATACGAAGGCCCTCCTCTATCCCCAAGGAAGAATGATAGAAATGTTTGGAATCGAGGCTCTTCAGCCCTCAAAACCACCCATGGTGTACTGCCCCTCAAGTGACCAATCTCTTCCGGCACATTTGAACCCTGGACTCAGCGGGTGAATTCCAAAGTTGGGAATCGTTTCCATGACATTGACTTCGAGCACATAGTACCCACCCTTATCTGCCGGGCAGCCATTTGTCCCCACACTGTAATGCGCATATTTGTATATCGGAGTGAGATCACAATCGCCTCCCGCTACGGGGATAGGTTCTACGGGTACGGGTAGAATGATTCCCGAAGTCGCAAGTGGAGGTATGAAGGGATACCCATCGCCATTAAGATCAACAGATGACGTATCCCATCCCCAGCAGCCCGCAGGAGGCGCCCCCGCCTCTGACTCCCCTGTGGGGTAAACACCAAAACGATCCCTATAGAGTTCAAGGGCAAGTTGTAGTTGTTTGATATCGGCCATTCTCCGAGCATCACGAGCTTTTCTTTTTGCAGATGACAGTGCGGCGAGTGTGACCGAAGAGAGCAGTCCTATGATCGACAAGATGACAAGGAGTTCAATTAATGTGAAGCCTGATCGATTCCTCATAACATTATTGTACCTTAATATATTGCGAGTGCAATTCTTTTGCATGTATACATATATTTAATACAGCAGAGGATGTGTATTATTAGCGACTGACCACTCGTGAGTACTTTGCTCGCGACACGGCTCACAAAGTATCTTGCTCCAAGTATTCGCAAGATACCAAATGGCCGTCGTCACGACTCGTGGCCTCGCAGACTCGGCATCGCTCCGTCTCGCTCGAGGGAAAATGTTCCACATTTTCTATCTCCTCTCGTGCCCCAGAGGGGCCCCGCACGGAAATCGTTTTGATTTCATTACATGAACGGTACACCTTTTGGACCTTTTGATTCGCAGACTCACAAAAGTCCTCAAAAGGTCTTGCGCTCTCGTCCCCATAAAGAATGGGACCCATAAGCGAGAGCTCACCCAAGGTCCTCAACCCTCGCAAAGCCTCGGTGCTCTCCCCTACGAAAACCTCACGGTTTCCGACCCTTCCCTGCTCACAGTGGTCAAAGCGCTTAAAAAAGAAAAACAGCCCGGAGGGCTGTTGATCTTTTTATTAGCGTTTTGACCACTGTGAGGCCTTGCGAGCCTTCTTGTAGCCGAAGTGCTTACGCTCCACCTCGCGCGAATCGCGCTTGAGGAAGCCGAGTGATTTGAGAGAACCCTTGATCTCTGCGTTCTCCATGACGAGTGCGCGTGAGAGACCGTGGCGGATCGCCTCAGCCTGAGCTGAAGTTCCCCCACCAACAACCTTCACTGAGATCTCATACTTTCCCTCTGCACCCTCTCGGGCTACGGGTGAAAGTGCGGTAGTCGCAAGCTTCGATGGGCCGAAGTATTCTGCCGCATCCTTACCATTGATAACCATTGAGTTCTTGCCTGCTGGAGTCATACGAACGCGAGCAACGGCGGTCTTACGACGGCCGATACCCTCGATGTACTTTGCGCCAGTGGCAGTTGCCTTCTTCTTTGCTGTTGTCATACTATTCTTCAATAGAGAGGTTCTTGAGGCGCTTATCGCGGAGGGTATTGCCCGGAAGCATTCCCTTCACGGCGATACGAAGCGCTTCTCCATATCCCTTCTTGGTAATGACCTGTGCAAGAGATGGGCTCTTTGCATTACCAACATATCCAGTGTGGATGTGATAGTGCTTCTGATCCATCTTCTTCTCTGTGATATCGAGCTGTGAAGCATTGATGACCTTCACCTTAACGTCGCGAACGACGTTCTTTGCGAAGTCTACAGAGTCCTTGCCCATGAGAATGACTGCAACGTCGCTAGCGACGCGGCCAAGCGACAAGCCCTTGGCATCGATTGTGTGTTCCATATTATGTGTACTTACGCAATTACGATACGAATTCGATCATTGCCATTTTGCTTGCATCGCCGCGACCAGAACGAGCACCGAGCTTGATAATGCGGGTGTATCCACCTGCGCGACTCTCATATTTCGGAGCGATCTCCTTGATGAGCTTGGTTGTCGTGACCTTGTTGTTTCCGAGGCGTGCCGTGATCTCGCGAGTTGTTGCAAGATCAGCGCCACGTGCCTTCGTGACAAGCTTTTCAATGACTGGACGAAGTGCCTTAGCCTTCGCCTCGGTTGTGGTCATGCGCTCGTGCGTGATCAAATTGTTCACGAGAGAGCGCATGAGTGCGAGACGCTGGCCAGACTGACGTCCGAATTTTTTAACTGAGTTATGATGCCTCATACGGATTTACTGCTTCAGCGTCACTCCGAAATTCGAAAGTGCACGCTTGATCTCCTGTAAGCCCTTTTCGCCGAGTCCTTCAACATCAAGGAGGTCGTCCGCTGTTTTGCGAACAAGACCACCGAGTGTGCGAATTCCTGCATTGTTGAGTGCGTTGAGCGTTCGCGCAGAGAGGTCGAGAGAGTCGATGCGGATCTTCAAGAATTCCATATCAACCTTCTCCTCCTGTACTGGGGTTGCCTCCTCGCGAATCTCTTCCGGTGTAGGAATCGATTCAACGATGACTTCCTCTTCCTTGAAACCTACGACAGCCTTGAGCTGATGGATCATGATTTCGATCGCATCCTCGAGTGCCTTACGTGGTGTCAAAGTGCCATCCGTCTCTATTGAGATCTTCAGGCGATTATAGTCTGTGCGATCTCCGACACGCATAGGTTCAACCTCGTAGTTCACACGTCGGATCGGGGTGAAAGCGGCATCAAGAGATATGACGCCAATGTCCACCTTGTCCTTCGTGATCATCTCCTTTGGAAGATATCCCAACCCCTTCTCGATGGTCATTTCCATCGTAAGTGTGGTCTTCTTGTCGGTGATCTCACAGATATACTGCTCCGGAGTGAGTACCTCACACTGTGTGTTGCCTGCGATGTTCGCGGCAGAAACAAGTGCTGGTCCTTGTACTGAGAGTGTGAGTGTTTGTGGCTCATCCCCATGCAGTGCAAAGCGTACTTTCTTGAGATTCAAGATAAGTGCGATAACGTCCTCCTTAACACCCTCCATAGCCGTAAACTCATGCAACACTCCATCGATCTTAAGCCCCGTGATTGCGGCGCCAGAGAGCGATGAAAGAATGATGCGGCGAAGCGAGTTGCCGAGCGTATGACCGTAGCCAGGATAGAGTCCCTCGATTTCATAGATACCGAGATTGCCCTCTTCAAGAACTGGCTTTGGCTTCGATGGCAATGCAACGTTGTAGTCAGGCATAGCGAAAAGATAATTTATTAGTTTAACAATAATCAATTATGTCATATGTTTTCACATAAACAAAACCAATTATTGCCGACCTACTCACGGGTTCTTGGCCCACGAACATAAGTCTAAGTTTAACCAGAATGTGTACTGCGGATGCAGTGCACGGAAGCTATTGCTATCCTCTCTATCGATCGGAGACAATAGCCGAGCTTTTTATCGAGAGTAGAACTCGATGACCGACTGGAGATTGAATGTCATACGATTCTTATCAAGCTTTGGAGCACCCTTAATGGTTGCTGAGAGCTTTGAAGGATCGACGGTGATCCAATCTGCTGGTGCCTTCACCATATCCTCTGCCGCTGTGGCGAAGATGGGAGACTTCTTGCTGCCCTCACGGACAGCGATGATGTCACCGTTCTTTACAGGATATGATGGGATGGTCATCTTCTTTCCATTCACGGTAATGTGACCATGTGAGGTGATCTGACGTGCGTGTGCGCGACTCTTCGGAAAACCGAGGACGAATACGACGTTGTCGAGACGGCGCTCGAGTCGCTCATAGAGCGAATCGGTAGGCGCAACACCCTTTGCATGAGCCGCATCCTTAACGTATGCAGAGAATTGCTTCTCTGAGATACCGTAAGAAAAACGGACCTTTTGCTTCTCGCGCATCTGTGTACCGAATTCGGTAACAGTTGAACGGTGTTTACGTTCTGCCATTGGCTTTCCCGGTGGTGTCGGGCGGCGTGCAAAAGCACACTTTCCCGATGCACACTTACCTCCACGGAGGACGAGAGACTCGCCAAGGCGGCGGCAGGTTTTACATGTATTTTTCTTTGCCATATATTCAGAACTTTAGATGCGACGAGGCTTCTTTGCGCGAGGACCATTGTGTGGTACTGGCGTCACGTCGCGAATAGAGCTGATCTCTATTCCCTTCGCGATAAATGAACGGATTGGTGCTTCACGGCCTGAACCGACTCCCTTGACGACTGCGTCAACAGACTTAAGGCCGATCATTTGCGCCTTCTCGGCGATAAGTTCGCCGATCTTTGCTGCTGCAAATGGGGTACCCTTCTTTGCTCCTGCAAAGCCGAGTGAGCCCGATGACGACCACATGAGGACCTTGCCCTCTGCGTCCGTGAGCGTGACAATCGTGTTGTTGTATGTCGACTGAACGTTGAGAACGCCGTGCGCTACCTTCCTCTTTGAGGAACGTGCGAGTGCGCGAGCCTTGAGACCCTGGTCAACGGATGATCCAGCCTTTTTGACGATACGCTTCTTACCCATTGTACTTGCTGTTGTTTTATTAAATGATTATTTGAGTAGCCGCTGAAGCGACGTCCTCTCCATGATGCACCGCAAGGAGCAGTGCGTCATGATTATTTCTTCTCGACTTTTCGACGACCTGAACCCATGGTCTTCTTCGCTCCGCGAAGAGTACGTGCATTGGTCTTGGTGCGCTGACCGCGAACAGGAAGTCCCTTCGCATGTCGCATACCACGGTAGCAGTGGATATCCTTGAGGCGCTTGATGTTTGCTGCCTTCTCACGCTTGAGGTCTCCCTCGAGCGTCATGGACTCTACCTGCTTACGAATAAGTGCTTCTTCTGATTCTGAGAGGTCGCCTGACTTCTTGTCTTCTGCGACCCCTGCATTCTTAAGGATCTTCTTTGCTGTAGAGAAACCGATTCCGTAGAATACGGTAAGTCCTACCCAAAGCTGCTTATCCTCAGGAACGGTAATACCTGAAATACGCATATATTGGATGACAGAGAATTAACCTTGTCGCTGCTTGTGTCGTGGATTCTCGCAGATGACGTAAATGACGCCACGGCGACGAACCGACTTACACTTTGCGCAAATTGTTTTTACTGATGCTCGAACGCGCATAGTTTTGACTGTGAATAACACCTCGAGACATAATCGTCTCTCGGCGGAGATTATTACATTCGCTTAACAATACGAAGCTTGCCTTCGTAGGGATTATCTACGAGTGTTACCTTGTCACCAACAAGAACGCGTATACGGTGTATACGCATCTTGCCAGAGAGATACCCAATGACCTCACGGCCATCCTCGAGTTCAACTCGAAAGAAAGTATTGGGCAACGCCTCAGTTATAACCCCATTGATTTGGGCTTCGTTTGTAGTAGCTTCCGACATTCTGGATGTGGTCATGAAATATTAGCAGAAATTGCTGAAAAGGTCAAGCGTTTTTTGACTAATTTACGCTTTACCTAAGGACTTTTTCGGCATTTACCTTAATTCCCCGTATATAACCTGTACTCCTCTACCAGAATAAGCCCAAATGCATACTATTGACTCATTTTAAAATTAATGTTATGAACATTTCAGTTGTACAATCCTGGAGATTGCATGCTTTTGACCGGCAAAAACCCTGAAACCTGGAGAAGGCGTTTCGCTTTCATTCCGCGAGAGATCGGAAGAGGGCCTGGCGGCAAGAGGCGCTGGGTCGTGTTCGGCTACTACGAGTTCAGGTGGCTTGCTCGAGATTCGGGTGGTAAGTTCACTCATTTCGAGCGTCGCGGTGTCGGCGACACAAAAGTTGTGCGCGGCACGATCTAGAATCACCACTCCCCCAATAACCTGTTCATCGGGTTATTTTTCTTTGCATCTTTTGGGAAACTCAGTTATCATCATTGCATTGCCCAGGTGGCGAAATGGTAGACGCGCTAGCCTTAGGAGCTAGTCTCGCAAGGGGTGGAGGTTCGAGTCCTCTCCTGGGCACAGTGGTAGAAAAAAGAGCGCAAGCTCTTTTTTCTTTTACCACTGAGACCCAGGAGAGGACTCGAAGCTCGGAGGCGGGCACCCTCGCAGAGACTCGGAGCGTAGCGAGGAGTCTTGCGCAGGGTCGCCGAGAGCTGGCCCTACTCGCACTTAGTATTTTGCGAGCGTAAGCGAAGCAAAATATTTAGTGACGAAAGGGCGAGTCCTCTAGACACAGTGAATAAAAACGGAAGGTGTACAGATTCTGTAAGAATCGCAAGCACATAGAAACTTGTGACCGAGTCCCCTCCTACAATCTCTGCTTCTTTCAGCCCGCCCCCTCCTCCCAAAATACCGCTAAACTAAGCGTTCCCATACCACCCAAAAATTACTTGCCAAAATCATAATTATATGTTATAAATAAACAGGATTTTGTTCACTTTCAACTACCTTTTCTGATAAGGGGTGACTCATGTCAACCGCACAGAAGTCGAAGGCTGGTATCATCATCAGTGGTGTGCTCTATGTCTTTCTGCTCCTCGCCGCTATCTTTGCGAAGATCGTCTTCGTGAAGGACGGCATGGGCTCGGACATCTCGCTCGCACTCCTCGTGCTCACGACGATCGCAGCCGCGATCATCGTTTTCGCCACGGATATCCTCGTAGAGTCCTCGTGGCTTGACCCTCAAGGGAATCCAAGAGGTCCAACCGAGGAGGAACGCTTCGCGGACAAGAAGGAGCGCGCAAACTGGCTCCTTATGCACATCCTCCTCTTCGCTGCTGTGGCGATCCTTCCTTTTGAGGAAGCGCCGCGCACATCGTGCTTTATCGTCCTTACTATTCTCGTCATCGAACTCGCTTCGATTGGCGCGAAGGACCTCACGAAGTACAAGGAGAGCGAGGTTCAAAAGCTCGAGGGGTATGTGGAGAACGGAAAAAAGCTTCTTCCCTACCTCGTCGCCATCGCGATCATCATCGCGGTTTGGCAGAAATTCAACGGTCCTGGTTTCTTCTCCGCGGCCTACAACTGGACGCGTAGTGAAATCTCGTCTATTTCCGCTGATCGCGAACGAGAGCGCAAGGAGTCCGCTCCCAACTGGCAGAGCATCTTCTCGCCTCGCCGGGCCCAGGTCGGCAACGACCCTCTCGCCGGTGAACAGCGGGTGATCCTCCATCAGGAGGCCGCTCCTTCCCCTGTGCCCACCCAGGCCTCAATTGTTCTCCCTGGTTATTATTCCTCGGCGAACAACTGGTTGCCTCCGGTCGCGCTCATTGCCGGGAGAACAAGCAAGATCCAGCTGTCCAGCGACAGCTTCCTCGATTACACCCATCCCAACGATGCAGTGTACGTGCACTTCCTCGTTCGCGATGCCGGTGCCGGAGAGGACATCTTCCTCGACAATGGCACGTGCATGAAAGACAGTGCGACGACGTACGTCGCAAGGGGTACGTGGCATCAGGGTGGATCGCGCGGGAATTACATCCTCGGGATGTATGACGGCGGTGCTACGGTACGTTTGTACTGTGGCAAGGATGAGGTGTGCCAGATCACCATCATTCAGGAACGGTAGTAGCAATCCAAAACGCGGCTCCAAGGAGCCGCGTTTTTTCTATGGGAGCATTACATCGCGAGGAATCGGTGGCGTTTGCCTTATATCAGAATTCGTCACAGATACACCGAGAGACGATTGCACATATGCGACTATCGTCCAAATACCTACCATGACGAATAAGATGATACCTGCGTAGATCAACGTATTCTTCGTCTTTGCAAGTGTGGTCGCTCCATCATGTGATTCTCTGATGAATTTGATCAGCTGCCAGAAGAAGAAGAGCATCGCAAGCGGAGCCATCAACTGCGAAACCGCGAGAATGATATTCATGAAGTTTGTCAGCACATCATCGACCGTATTGGTCGCAGCAAATGCTGCGAGTGGTGATGTAATGAGCGACAGGATGAGAATGGATTTTTTCATATTTAGACATTATTCGTCACGATGCTCTCTGGTTGCCCCACGGACACCGCGATGAATTTCATGATACCAAAGACCGTTGCCATGATCGCAACGCCAACGACCCCATAGATGAGTGAGCTCTTGAGTTTTGTTTGATCAAGCTTATCACCTCCAAGTGCGTATTGATATACCGACCATGCGAGATAGACCACCGCGAGAGCAAAACCTAGTGTGATAAGGGGATTGACGATCTCATTGAGCACTCTTGCGAAAAATGAGCTCACCTGCCCCGGAAGAGCGGCGGTTGCTGCGAGACTGTGCTGCGGGATGACCAGTAATGTAAGAAGTCGTGTGACTACGCGTTTCATTTCCTTATTGTAACACGATACCTACGACCATATATTCGGGTGTGGACAACTATACTTCCCCAAACACCTTATATTCCTTATAATTATAGAGTCATCAATTGATTAGACACTAATAATTCTATATGTATAAACGCATTCTTGCAGTAACGCTCTTGGTATCTCCAGCGTTTGCATTTGCACAAAACAATGTGCAAGGACCTCTCGGCGATACACTCAGCCAGATCGATGCAATTCTCAAGTTCTTCCTCGGAATTGCAATGCCTCTCGCGATCGCATTCTTCTTCTGGGGACTTATCAAGTTCATCAAGGCGGGAGACAGTGCAGATCTTAAGAAGGGCGGAAAGACGATCATGATCAACTCAGGAGTCGCTCTCTTCCTCATGGTCGGTATCTGGACCATTCTCGGTTACGTGCAGAAGTCAGCAGGTATCACCGGACAGGTTGAGGTCTCGGCACCACCTACGCTTGACGTCATTCCACAGTAAAACGAAACATCCGCAACGAGCGGATGTTTTTTGTTTTTTGATATTTAGAGCGACGTTGTTGTTGGAATGTAATCTGGAGCATCAGGGCTGAGATTGAACGCTCTGATCGCGAACGTCACAAGACCCCAGAATGAAACTGCGAGGAAGAAAGCGACAACTGATCCGATCATCATATTCTTCGCATTCCCACGTTCCCTCTCATTGTCAGCATTCTTCATGAAGTTCACAAGACCCCAGAGGAATGTGAGTGTCGTGAGTACCCAGAGTAGCTGCGTGACGCGCGCGATCAATGTGAAGATATATCCCCAAAGTGACCATACATCATACCCTTGAGCTGAGGCGAAGAATGGAACAACGAGCAGAGGAAGCAAAAAGCCAATATATTTACGCATAGAAGTTACATGTGCGGAGCACGTAATATGGGTACACCAACATTCGACCAACCAAGCGTGTTTGCGAGGATCCAGATGATCCCCCATATGCTGAAGAGTACAGCCATGCCAACGATCGCCCAGATAAGTCTATTGCGCATCTCTGTTGCCGTCTTGCCGTCTCCTTTGTTTAACGCTGAGATGTACTTATATACGGTATAGATGATACCAAGCGAAAACAGTGCGAATATCGTTTGAAGGATGTAGTAGACGATATTTAAAGCGAGCCCAACGACATCCCTGAACGAACGGAGTTCTTGTGCAAGTGCGATTCCGGGAATGGATGCCAGCATGGCAAAAGTGAAAATTTTTCGTTTCATATATATGTTAGGTTCCTATGATACCGCTTTGTCCTGCAACCGAGCCAATAGTGCTTTGAATGGCCATACCAATACCCTTTGCGGCAAGCATGATCATCGTACCAACGATGACATATTTGAGCATTGTGCGCGCCTTCTTAAGTTTTGTGGGATCTCCTTTTGAAGTCGCAAAAGTGAATCCGGTATAAATGATAGAGAGCGCAATAAACGGCATAGCGACGCTTATGAGCAGATCAAGAAGGACGACGAGTGCACCCTGAATGTTCGTCACTCCTCCCCAAACACTATCTCTTAGTGGATTGCAGAAGATGTACTGGCAGCCGAGATCCTGTGCACGAGCCATGAAAGGCAGCGCAAGTAAGGCTATGGGGGATAATTTCCTCATATATCATAATTGTAAACCAAATTACCGAAATTGAAAGTTGATAGCAAAAGACCGAGTACATGACTCGGTCTTACGCTTAAGTATGCTAGTTATCGCCCTGCTCCGAACCTCTTCCAGGAATCAATCCTTGGACGCCGTGCATGAGGCGGTTCCTCATCTTATTGAACTTCTCTTGCATGTCTTTCATGTCCGGCCTGTTCCCTTGTTGATTGTCCTCTGTTGTAGAAGCATTTTGCATCATATCCTCCTGGTGGATGCGATCCATTTGCATGATCCTTGCCCTATCAGTGTTATCGATCCTGCCATCTCCATTAACATCCATCTTTCGGTAGATCGGACGAGGCATCCCAAGGTCACCGCATGCGATAATGACGCCGTCCTTATGGACCATGATCGATAGAGGATACATATTAACGAGATCCGTCAGTGTGCGTGTGATGATGGTATCAGAGCCATTGTGCACAATGTTATTTAGAGGAATCGAAATAGGTCCTGAGCTTGCACAAGTGCCCGCATGAATGTGCGTCGTATATATCGAGTTCGTTGTACTTGCATTAAGGTCATCTTTTGACGCAAAATGCACAAGAATGCGAGATGAGCTTGCATCAACTGGGAATATACTTGCATCGCCCTTCCCTTCGAATGTTCCTATTGATTCGATATCAACATGAAGTGGTGCAAAACCACCGCGAAGGAGTCCTGGGGGTAGCGCGATCGTCGTCGAACTTACATCTTCAAAGAGCTTATTCAATTCACCTCTTGTGAGCGGGCCGATCGCTCCGGTCTGATCAAGCCCAAAACGCTCCTGGAGGGCTTTCAGATCGGAA
>JAJZQJ010000013.1 GCA_021851895.1 bacterium | reverse complement strand
ACTTCGATCATTTCAATGTTGAGCGCGGCAGGAGATTACGGTTCCGGAAAGCCAAGCGATGGAGTATTTGGAGACGATAATTATTATCTCGGTCTCTGTACAACGACCTCCGCATACAATATCTTCCTGAAGCTCGAACAGCCTGTGCTCCAATCTTCGACATCAACCATTACTTCCGCATGTGATGGACAGGCAGCGCTTGCTCAGGGTTTCAATTTTGTCTTACAGAGCTCTGGCTCTGGTAGTGCTGTAGTGAGTGGAGCTACGCTGCCATCGGGTGGTGGAAGTTCTGTCGTGTTTTCACTCACTTACGCGCATGCGCTCGCTGTCGCAAATGGAAAACTCTACGCATGGGGTAATAATGGTTTTGCCGAGCTCGGGGGCAATCGCAATGTGAATCAGAACGCACCAATTCAAGTTGGCTCGAGCACAAACTGGGTAGATGCTGCCGCAGGGTACTATAGTTCTTATGCGATCAATGCACTCGGTGAGCTCTACGCTTGGGGGTATAACAATCACGGTCAGCTAGGTAATGGTACGACGACCGATGTGTATACCGGTCCGATGCGTGTGGGCACTGATAGTGATTGGGCAAAGGTTGAAGCAGGGCAGTATTTTGCGGTAGCACTCAAGACTAATGGAACGTTATGGGCATGGGGATATAACGCATTCAGTATGCTCGGTTCGGGTGACACGAACGATCGCTTAGTGCCGACGCAGATCGGTACGGCTTCTGATTGGAAGACATTCGATGTCGGTTGGTACTCCACGATGGCACTCAAAAATGATGGATCGCTTTATGCCTGGGGATATGGCGCCTATGGTAATTTGTGTCTTGGTGATAATCAGCAGCGTAATGTGCCGACACGCGTTGGTACGAGTACTGATTGGAAGTATGTCGATACGGGATATGGGGCGACTATGGCCATAAAGAATGATGGGTCACTTTATGAGTGTGGTGATAATACTTCCGGCAATCTTGGTCTCGGCGATTCAGTGACACGTTATGTGCCTGCACGCCTTGGAGCAGATAATGACTGGATGGTTGCTGCAACAGGTAAGCAATCCCAGTATGCGATCAAGACCAGTGGTCAATTATATGCGTGGGGCCTACAGGGCAATGGACAACTCGGTCTCGGCGATACGGTGACGAGAACAGTTCCAACCCTTGTTGGTACTGATTCAGATTGGAGTAAGATTGCTGCGGGGCAGTACGCGGGTACACTCTTGCTGAAGTCAAACAATGCAATGTATGGTGCAGGATACAATACCGGTGACCTTGGAACTGGAAATTTCACAAACTATAATGTCTTCGTCCCAAGTATCATTCCGTGGTGATAGTCCTTGCGTGCTATAATTTAGTGATGAGTAATCCAATCACTCCTATAGTGCCCGCAGAGAAGATCCACATACTTCTCGCCGATGACGACGAACTCCAGCTTCGTCTCTTCAGTGCGTATCTTATCGAGGCGGGGTATGAGGTCATCCACGCGCGTGATGGTAACGAAGCGCGAGAGATGGCGCGTCGTTTGAAGCCTGACGTTGTGCTCACCGATAATCGTATGCCGATCATCGAAGGCCTGACCCTCATCGCGACGCTGCATCACGAGAAGGAGACGAAAGATATTCCTTGTATTCTCCTCACGAACGATGACCTTTCGCTTGAGGCGGAGAAGGTGCTTAATGAGATCGGCGGTCTTTATGTCCCTAAGGCTGAGTTCAAGACACACATTTGGTCTGCGCTCGAAACGTGTCTTGCAAAAATCGGAAAACAGGTCCCAGGACCAGCAAAAGCATTTACTGCGAATCTCTTGGGCAAGCAGTAGACAATAAAGAACTCTTGTGGGGTTCTTTTGTTTTCATCTCATTATTCACAGGTATTTCATAGTTGAGATGTTATACTGGTCCTTCATGACCAAGGCAGAACATATTTTCGTTTTCACGCTCGTCGCCTGTCTCATTGGCGCGATGCATGCACTTCCTGCGACCGCATTCGCATTCACGATTCCGTTTTAGGGACACGACACGCAAGTGTCGTTTTTGTTTGACGCGAGTTCGTGTGCATAGTAGGGTTGGATGAGAGTACATTCAACAGGAGATGTTATGAAAGTCGATAAGTTCGATTTCGTTGTCGAGGAGGAGTGCCTCCTTGTCTCTTTGAAAGGTGCGCTTGTCGCGCACGTGCATTATTCGCTCCACAAGCCGTACCAGATCGAGTTCCCGATCAGTGCGAAACGTGGCCATGTCCATCAGGTGCTTGCCCACGTTTATACGATGGTCGAGAGTGGAGAGGATGACGCTGTTCCACTCGACGTCGCACTTAGCCTTCCTCATGAGGAGATCATAGAGACGCTCACGCGTCACGGTATTCGCATTCTGCATGTCGCCTATTCACGCATCACGGAGGCTTTGTCCGTTGTGCTTCGAAAGGTGGGGCTGCTTCGGCTCTCCGTTATGGAGAGCCCCCGTAGATCGAGATTCCCGTATCGCGATCACATCCTTTTGCGTTTCGAGATCCATAGTAAGGATTTCTTCCATTTCTGGAATCATGTTTCTGTCCCGAGTGGGTATGATGCGCTCGATGTTGTGCCCGCCTATCATCCGACGATGAAAGGCAAGCGCGCCGCACATATGCTGAACGGCGATACGGACTATCGGACGCATCCTAATGCCATTATCGCGGTCTCTAGCCCCGAAGATGCTCGTGCTCTGGTGTTGGAACGGCGGGGCGGTTCATCGTGGACACATTTGCTCCATCCGTATCACGCAAAGGGTACGGCCATTGAGATGGTCGTGTCGGCCGGGGCGCTGCGCACGGTGAGCGGAATTGATGAACTCGTGGCTTTCCTACGAGCGGCGCTTGAGAAGAGTGAGGAGTATGTGTGCGTTTCCGGCGGGTTCAGAGCGCCCTACCGTTGCGCGCACAACATGCTTGTCGACAAGAAGATGGAACATCCGACTGGCCGTGAGGTGCGGGGCTCCGAGGAACATTGCGTCTGGGCTTACCACACGCTGCAGGCAGAAGGAGCGCTCAGTGGATCACTCATTCCGCAGTGGTTCCTCGATGAAGGTTGGCTGGAGATCTATAAGGATGCCGAGATGCGTCATGGTCTCTATTGAAAACAAAGCCCGAAAGATCGGGCTTTTTCTTTTGCTTTACCGTGACGCAGGGGGTGCTATAGTAAATAAAGAACAGAGAGGAGGCTTTATGCCATCTGAACTCCCTGATGATCAGGTCCAGCTGAGCTACACCGCGCATTGGGTCTTTGACGCGAAGCACAAGGAGGATCTTCTTGCTGCGGGCGATGATCCCGCACTCGTTTCACTTGTCGATCACAAGGCGAAGATGCGGCAGTTCGAAGCAGCGAAGGTGCAGCTCGAAGGAAAGCAGATCTCTGTGCGCTATGGCCGAGATGTGCAAGGGAAGTACATCGATGGCAAGTTCCTCGTTTGTGAAGTATTTCCGGAATGCTCGATGAAGCAAGCATTTGTGACGCTTTTCGTTTATCCCATTAGTCCCGGTTCCGTTCGTCTCATGCGCTTGCATATCGTGCGTGAGACCACGATCATGTTTGCTTGAAGTGCACACGCGATATGTCGCGTGTTTTTCTTACGCACAGACTTTTGCGGTGTGTTATACTATACTAATGAATAGTCACGAAAGAAGCAAAGGCTTCAGCCTTGTTGAGTTGCTCGTTGTCATTTCGGTGATCACATTGCTCTCGGCTGTTGTTTTGTCGGCACTCGGCGCCGCGCGTGTACGCGCGCGCGATGCGGCACGTCTTGCGAATGCGCAGCAATTGTCGGTTGCTCTAGAGCAGTATGAGACAAGCGCAGGGACGTACAAGGTACAGAATGCAGGATACCAAAATACCGGTGGCGGATTCGTTGCGAAATCGGGAGTTACAGATTACGTCAATTCGATAACCGGGACGCTTTCATCTCTCGGACACTTCAGCTCCCAGAATCTTGTCGATCCACTCTACGGGACCGATAATTATTATCTTGGACAATGTACGACGACAAATGCTTATAATCTCTATCTAAAGGTAGAGCAACCCGCTCTCGCTCAGCCAACATCCACTGTCGCAGGGGGTTGTGATGGTGCAACCGCTGCTGCGCTTGGTTTCAATTACGTCGCAGGGGGTTCGGGTGCTGGTTCCGCAACTGCAGTGGCAAGTACTCAGGGCTCTGGAGTCCTCGATCTCTTTGGAAATGCGATACTCTCTGGTGCGGAAAGTGTTTTTGCACAAAGTGCGTCCGCGGGGCAAGTTGCATTTTATACCGATGCTACTCATATATCAGGATCGAATAGTCTCATCTGGGATTCACTTGCGCAGCGCCTCGACGTTGGGGGCGGAATTCGCGCAGGTGATAGCGCGTCGGTGACGAGCTGTGGAATGGGGCAGGTGAATGGAGAAGGCACGCAGCGCTACAATTACACTTCGCATACGATGGAGTACTGTAATGGCACTACGTGGGTTCCTGCGGGACAATCCGACCCTGTCGTCTTCGCGATGTATGGACAACAGTCAGGGCAGAGTATGACGCATGGTGTTGCCGCGGTGGTCAATTTCGAAACGAAGATATACGATTCACATAATGCAGTGACGACCGGTGCTGCGTGGAAGTTCACCGCACCTCTTCCTGGTCTCTATCGCGTGACGGGCATGATCGGTACTACGAATTATAATTGGGGCAACGCACTCGCAAGCATTTGGTTCAATGTGACAAAGAACGGTGGAGATTATCGCCGCCTATCAAACCTCTATCCAGTCACCAATGGAAATGCTGGTGTAGAGACTGGTGGTTCTGCTATCGTTCCTTGCAATGCGGGCGACACGATCAGCACGTCGCTTACTATATATCGTGGGACACCGACAATCTTGAGCGGCAGCTGATTTGATACCTACATATCCATCGAAAGGGTAAGTGGTCTTCCCTAGTGCTGATTCGGCGTGAGGTGATATTCAAATTATTTGTTTCGAGGCCTGTGCTTTAAAATAGTGGTCTCAATGATCCTTGGAATATTCAAGGATGAGTGCTGAAATCATTCATGGGTGGTGAAAACATGCGATGCATCGCATGTTTTTATATGAAAAATCGCCACCCAAAGGTGGCGATTGGTTGAAAGGGGGTCTGCTAGGAGATTGCTTCCGCGAGCATTCGCGTCAGCTTGAAGACGACATACTCCGTCGCTTCATCGCGGGCAACCCCGCTCTTCTCGCACTGCTCGACGTAGGACTTGAACATGTGCCTGTCGATGCGCATGCGGCGGCTGCGGAAGTATTCCGCGAGCATCTTGGACTCGATCTCAGCGCGCACCTCAGGGCTCAGCTTCGTCACATTACTTGTGACTTGGAAGACGAGGGCGCCGCCGAAGGTCGCGTTGGACAAGTCGACGAAGATTTCGGCGATGAAGGCACGCATGAGGGTGTGGTCGATGCCGAGCCTGACGCCAGCATCGATCGCTTCCTTGACGGTTCTCTCGTCGAGCGAGAGTTTCCTTTCCTTGATCACACTCCGGAACAGGAGGCTGTCGATCTGGCGAATACGATTGAGGTCCATGGTGGACTCCTACAAAGAACACTTGCGTCACGATTCCTTCGTGCCAGGGCAAACGAATCCTCGCTTGCGTATATATTGTAACATAAATTATATAAAAGTCAATGTATTTTTGATGTATATGCTACTGCTTGACTCCAGCGTGTACTGATGGAAGTATGTATTCAGATAGCTCTTCAATTGTTAGTACGATCACTGACAACGGAGAATGTATGCCGAGACAAGAACATGGTGCACAGGGTACATTATTCGCTCATCCTTCGTATTTTGAGGAGCTGGGCGCCATATCGTTACTCAGTGAAGTAGAGGAGCGTGAAATCGTTTATCGTGTTGTGCGTGGTGATGCTGCAGCACGAGAGCAGCTTATCGTTGCGAATTTGCGCCTCGTGGTTCATTTTGCGAAGCCATATGCACGTTACGTTTCTGACGCGGAATATTCCGATCTGATTCAAGAGGGAAATATTGGATTGATTGCAGCGGTTGATAGCGTGGATGATGAGCGGAATAATAAGTTTTCGACCTATGCGAAATTCCATATCCGTAAGGCGATCTTGGATTTGCTTTCGAGCAATGGCAAGCTGATACATATTCCTGCGAAGATCTCGGCAATGATGCGCACAGTCGTAAAGACGGAATATGTGTTGGCCCAAGAGTTAGGACGTAGCCCGACAAAAGAAGAGATCGCACGAAAAATGGAAATACCACTCGAGAGACTTTATGAGCTCGAGCAAACATCGCGCACGACCATGTCTCTTGATAGTTCCCCATTCGAATCCGAAGGCGGTTCCACTCTGATCCCTAGTGATCTTGTTGCGGATACTTCTCTCGATTCAGTCGAAGATCTGCTCGGGTGGCGGGTGGTGCAAAAGGCGGTGCGCAACGCGGTTGCGTCGTTGCGTCCAAGAGATGCGCGTATTGCAGTGCTGCGTTTCGGACTTAACGGTACTGAACCCATGACGCTCAATGATATTGGAAAAATTGAGGGCGGCGTGACGCGTGAACGCATTCGGGCCATTGAAGAGCGTATTCTTCGACATCTGCGTGCTCATCCTGAGATTCAAAAACTGTCTCTATCGTGCGAATAAAATACCCGGTCGCCCTTGTGGCCGGTTTTTGTTGCGCCATTCTCGATATTTGCTAGTCTTTGTGAGGATCGATGAAAGGAGGTCGCTGTGTCGAAAAATGAAGAGTGCAAAGGAATGCAGCGGCCAGTTTGTGTCGCATGTAAGCCGCATCAGCTGATGGAAGCATCTGCCGAGGACATGCTCACTTTCGCAAGCTTCAATGGCCAACCTGATTGGCTGTTGAGAAGAGAGTCGATATACGGCGGAGAGGGGCAGATTCCCGTCCTACAGTTCATTGATAGGGTGATTAAAGGGCGAAGGGCATTACGCATGCTCGCTGAATTCGACGTCCATGTTCCCGAGTTTCAGTATTTCGTTGCGAGTGAGCGTGTCGGTGGGCCCTCTCGTCTTTTCACTATTGTCGAGCGTGTCTACGGGCAGAATATCCTGGAGATGGGCGAACTTCGAGGCTCGATCGTCTGTGCAATGGAAAGGGCCTTCGTCGGCTTTCTGAAGTACTTGCGCTCTGCGCGCGCTTCGGGACTTCCGTTTTGGACCGACTTTAGTTTGCGTCAATTCATGTATGGTTCGACGCGGTCGAACTCGGACGAGCGCTGCTATATGGTCGACGTCGAGCCCTATGTGGCTACGTGGCCACCTTCGTCGGATGCTTCAAGTGAGGCTTATGTGCTCGCCACCCGAAGCTATATCATGCAACTGATGCATGTTTTCCTTGACCTTAAGGAGCTTGAGTCGCGATCGCGAAAGCATGTCCGTCTCAAGCGGGCAAGGCGCTTCTTGGAGACTGCTGTCCGTGCAACACCGCATGCAGCATATTACGAGGAGTTCAGGGGAAACCTCATTGAATTGCTGCTCACCAGCTAGGCTTCTACACCGGTATAACCGGTGCTTTTTAATACGCTCCATAACCCTTGATTTTTTGCATATTTGCGCTATAGTTGGCCCATTACTCATGAGTTTTGGAGTTTTTTGGGCTCCGTAACTTTGCGACACTGTCGCAACATTAATTGTTAAGATAATTTTTATGGATCAATCGTATCCGCTCGAGAAAACTCGAAACTTCGGAATCATCGCGCACATCGACGCAGGTAAGACGACAACGTCAGAGCGTGTGCTCTTTTATACTGGTGAGTCACACAAGATCGGTGAGGTGCACGAAGGAGCAACCGTCATGGATTGGATGGAGCAGGAGCGTGAGCGTGGTATCACGATCACCTCGGCTGCAACGACCGCATTCTGGACTCCGACCTACGCGGATAAGAAGGATCTCGATAAGAAATATCGTTTCAATCTCATCGACACTCCGGGACACATCGACTTCACCATTGAGGTGAAGCGCTCACTTCGTGTCCTCGACGGTGCCGTCGTCGTTTTCGACGGTGTTGCTGGTGTCGAGCCACAGTCAGAGACGAACTGGCGCTATGCAGACGATGGTAACGTGCCACGTATCTGTTTCATCAATAAGCTCGACCGTATGGGTGCGTCATTCGAGCGCTCATTCCAGAGCATCTTGAATCGCCTCACTAAGAACGCGGTCCGTATGCAGATCCCGGTCGGCGAGGAGGAGAACGTCTCTGGCGTTATCGATCTTTTTGATCGTGTTTACTACACGTTCGAAGGAAACATGGGAAACACACTCGTGAAGCACGAGGTTCCCGCAGAATACAAAGATGCTGTCGAGAAGTATCGCGGAGAGCTCATCGAGGCGGTTGTCGCACAGGATGAGGCACTCATGGAGAAGTATCTCGAGGGTGTTGAGCCAACAGAGGCAGAGTTCAAGGCAACGATGCGCAAGGCGGTGATCGCCAACAAGATCGTCCCAGTCTTCACGGGTACCGCACTCAAGAATAAGGGTGTGCAGCTCGTTCTCGACGCAGTCGTGGATTATCTCCCAAGCCCACTCGATATCCCACCTACGAAGGGTATTGATCCACACACTGATCAGCCGATCGAGCGTAAGCCAAGCAACGATGAACCGTTTGCCGCACTTGCATTCAAGGTTGCAGCAGATCCATTCGTGGGCCAGCTCACCTTCTTCCGTGTTTACTCAGGAAAGCTTGAGTCTGGTTCGTACGTGTACAATGCGACGAAGGGAAAGAAGGAGCGCATCAGTCGTATCGTGCGCATGCACGCGAATGATCGCGAGGAAGTGAAGACCGTATACGCTGGTGAGATCGCAGCAGCGGTCGGCCTCAAGGAGACCTTCACTTCAGATACACTTTGTGACGAGGATAAGCCGATCATTCTCGAGAAGATCGAGGTGCCAGAGCCTGTCATCTCTATGCGTATCGAGCCAAAGACAAAGGCAGACCAGGAGAAGATGGGTGCTGCACTTTCACGTCTCGTCGCAGAGGATCCGACGTTCCGCGTCACCACTGATGAGGAGACTGGCGAGACCATCGTCTGGGGTATGGGTGAGCTTCACCTCGACATCATCGTCGATCGTATGAAGCGTGAATTCAATGTCGAGTGTACAACCGGCAAGCCACAGGTTGCATTCCGTGAGACCATTCAGGCACAGGCGGAGCAGAACGAGAAGTACTTGAAGCAGTCAGGTGGTCGTGGTCAGTATGGTCACGTCGTCATCCGCATCAAGCCTATGGAGCCACTCGCAGAGGGTGCGACTGTTCCGAAGAATGTCATCCGCGAGGAGCACTTCGAATTCATCAACAACATCAAGGGTGGTGTTATCCCACAGGAGTACATCCCCGCAGCACTCAAGGGTATCCGCGAGGGTATGGACCGTGGTGTGCTCGCAGGCTTCCAGCTCGTCGATGTTTCGGTTGAACTTTACGATGGTTCATACCACGATGTCGACTCATCAGAAATCGCATTCAAGATCGCAGGTTCTATGGCACTCCGCGCAGCTGCAGAGAAGGCACGTCCAGTGCTCCTCGAGCCGCTCATGAAGGTGGAGATCATCTTCCCTGAGGAGTACATGGGTGATGTTACTGGTAACATCTCATCACGCCGTGGTCAGGTCAACGGTATGAGTGATCGTGGTATGAATAAGGTGCTCGACGCACTTGTACCACTTTCAGAGATGTTTGGTTACGCAACGACGCTCCGCTCTATGACGCAGGGTCGCGGTACGTTTACCATGGAATTCGCTGAGTACGCTCCGGTTCCATCAAACATCCAGAAGGAGATCATCGAGTCTCGTTCAAAATAAGCGAATATATAAAGACAAAAAGTCCGCGCATTGCGCGGGCTTTTGTCTTTTGCGTTTACATATCTGCTGGTGTGGTGTAGGTTGAACACAGAATAGCGGAGTGTATATGTGTGTCTGTGATCGATTCGAGCATACGACGATCTCCTCGCGGAGTATCGAGAAATTGATGCGCGCAGATGGGGTAAAACATTTTTCCGTCGAACTGCGCATGGTCATCGATGGGCGTCCTGTCGTCCTTGTGCGCGGCGTGACTGATTCAGGCCAGATCATGCATACGATATTGTGTCCTGGCGATGTTCATTATAATAAGTCAAAGAAAAAGAGCGAAGATGGTGCGATGAGAGTCGATCGACTTATCTTGGATACGTACAAGTGTCCAAGAAAAGAGGCGATGCGCGCGGAAATACGTACGCGTTTCGTCGAGGACTACCGTAAGTACGCAAGCGAGGGCGATGCCTCAGAGATCATCATGGATCTCTTTGCGCGAGTCTCTCGTGGTGAGTATGTCGGTGAGTTCGTACCGGGCTGCCTCTATGCGCAAGAAGTCGCCGAGTTACTCGGTGAGTTCTTCAATGCGCTCGATGGAATTTCATCTGCGAAGAGTTATGAGCCCGAGATCGCTCGGAGATCTCGGTATGCGATCTCTCGCCCGCCGTTCTTCCTTGACCTCGGAATTTCTTTCGATAAGATGATCGGCTACCTCGACCGTCACGGCGCGATCACGTATGCGCAGTTGTCTGCTGAGGAATGTCGCAAGGCGGCGTTCTTTGAAGATACGCTCGCACTGCTCGATGATCTCGTCGAGAGTAGGCGCATTGGTCTTTATGGCATGATCCTCTGTCTGCCTTTCAAGCCTGAAATCGAAGATGCTGCACGAAGACTCCTCATTGAGGGTGATCCGCTGCTCCTCTTTGAGCTCTCGCGCGAAGCGCTTACGATGCAGGTGCAGCGTCACCATGATCCGAGTTTTGCAACGCTCGCGATCTTCAAAAACGACCGTAGTGAGCCGTTGCATGCGAAACAGTGCGCATTGCGCTATGATGCGATGTTCGGTCCAGACGTCGAAGATGTCGCATCATGGGTAGAATATTTCACGCACTTTGTGGAGTGATACAAAGAGGGCAGTGCCCTCTTTTTTATTGACAAATATGTAATTAGTGGTATAATGTAAACATTGATTTCTTGCTGTTCGCCGGTAGCAGTGTGCATGTTTCAAGAGAAATGCGCACACTGCTGCTCGCGGAGCAGCGGATAATGCGCGATCTTCGCGTATGCTCTTTCCAACACGTTGCGCTTCGGCGCTGAAGGAGGTTCCATGAAGGCCATGCGTCTGTTCGTCGATCGTTCCGGTGTCATGCACATCGGCACGGGCATCACCATCGCCGAGTCCGCGGGGAAGTTCGACCTGCTGCTCGGTACCCGGGGTGGTCAGCGGATCGTTCCGCTCGACAGGAAGAACCCCCCGGAGATCAGGAAGAAGACCGGCCAGGCCAACCGTCAGCCGAGCAACGCGATCTACTCCTTCGATCTTCGGAGGATCCATGATCAGCGGATGTCCCGGATGGCGGGTGTCGAGGTCAACTACTACCTCATCACCAAGGCCGAGAGCGAGCACGACATGCGTGCCTGCATCTACGTCGACATCGAGGGTTCGACCGGCATCCAGGTGTTCTCGCAGTCCGGGATGGATGATCTGCCCTGCGGCGTGCGGACCACCGAGGAAGGCGTCGCCACCTCGAACTGCGCGCTCGTGGTCCTCGTTCCGAACGACCGCATCGTCGTCGAATTCGGCGGCGCTCCCAGCGTCACCGTGCGTTATGACGTCGCCAAGGGGCTCATCATCGAGCAGGAGGCCGAACTCCGTACTGTGGCGATGGCCTAGCGCCGAGCCACAACATACCCCAAGCAGCTTGCTGCTTGGGGTATTTTCATACATAAAATTCCTTGACATATGTCAATATTTTATGTAGTTTAAAAAAAGAATCGCAAGAGAGGTGCTTATGGCGCTGCGCAGCGCACTTTCTCTCGAAGTACAGAAGTACCTCGAGAGTATCAGTGGGGCGCCGGACTTCTTCGAGCGCTTCCTTTCCTCAAAAGATTTCGCGAGGATGAAGAACATCGCGAAAGATTTCGGTGGTATTTCGATCGCCCTCCCCGATACCGCAATGGTACTCGAGCTGAACGTCTACGGCATGATCTCTTTCCCCTCGCATGCACCGACAGTGCTCGCGGTAGGAGCTCCTCAGAATGGAGAGCGTGATGAAGCGCATTCGCATGCGGTGCATGAGTTCCTGAAGTATTTCAGTCGGAGTGTGTATCCTGGAAGAGATGCCGCATGGTGTACAGGGGCGCTCATTCAGGCGATCTACGACTCGTTCACTGCAAAGATCGAAGACTCCATGAAGCGTGGTCTTCGCACATAACATACGCCGCACGACGCGGCGTATTTTTCTTGTCTTCTATGCTATACTTAATATAGTATGCGCTTAAAGATATTCGGAAAAACATTCATTGCATTCTTTGCATTTGCTTTGGTCTCGATCATCGCACTCTCGCTCGTCGTTACCATTTATGGCACGCGCTATCGTGATCACATCAATGACATGAATGCTGAGGTGGTTGCATATGCTGAGGCGGAGACTGCACATGTATTTCAGGATGCCGCACGGGTGAAAGTTTGTGATGTTGCATCGGACGCGGTTGAGGCTGCAGAGGAGAACCTCGAAAAACAGCAGCGTCCTATTGCTGACTTAATTGCGGATACGCGTTTCGCGTCGGCGACCGCCAAAGTGATTTTCGATCATGGAAGTGTTGGCATTATGGAACCAACACAACGCCTCGTCGTCAGTCATCCTGATCCTGATTATGAGGGCAAGATGCTCACGGAATTACCTGCTTTCAAGGCAGTCACCTATACCGATCTTTGGAACCTTTTCGATGAGTCGGTTGGCATGGAGGAGACGAGTGGTGTGTATGCGACTGTTGATGAGCGTGGTGTGACAAGAGAACATGTCGCTTGTTTTTTGCATGTCCCTACGCTCACTTCAGACAATCAGAGGCTTGTCGCTTTCGCGACTGCATATCGTGACGATCTTGGCCTTACTGGAGATCTCTTGAGTGGTGCCTTGCGCCAGAAGTATGCAGTCGCGGTTGTTGAAGCGACGCATACTATGCAAAGTATGCAAGATTTTTTGATCATATTGCTCTTTCTTATGATCACTGTGGCCATCGTGTTCGCCTGGATCTTCTCGCGGAGCCTAACGCTGCCACTCAATATGCTCGCAAATGTATGTGAGCACATTGCCAAAGGTAGATTCGATATGGAAGTTCCCGAATACGATCGTTATGATGAAGTTGCGGAGCTTGCTCGTAGTGTCGCACGTATGCAGAAGAGTCTGCGCGCGCAGGCGGAAACCATCACCCGACAAGAAGATGAGGTAAAGCACAAAGAAAAAGATCTTGAAGAGGCACTCCATCTTGCTGAGGAGCACGCGCACCGCCTCCTCGACATGAACTGATCCATAAAATACGTTCTGCTATAATGTTGTCATGTTAGAGTCACTACACAATCACACGACGACTTCGGACGGGAAGCTTTCGCATGCAGAGCTTTTCTCGCTTGCAGAGCAGCTTGGCGTTGGTGTGCTCGCGTTTACTGATCACGACGCGCTTCCTGATAGCAAGACGGTAGCATATCTCGAAAGTCTTCGTGGAAGACAGACAAAATGGATCATCGGTATTGAGGTCACCGCTGCACTCCCCAAGGAGAGCGCGGGAAAACAAGGCACGATGCATATCATCGGTCTATTTGTTGATCCCGAGAATGAAGCACTCAAGGAGCACTGCAGGCGCGCGCAGGACGCACGTGAGGAGCGCATGCGACATATCGTTACAGAAATGCGCAAGCTTGGATTTACGATTACCGAAGAAGACTGCTTGCATGAAAGTGGCGGCGAGGCAGTGGGTAGGCCGCACATCGTCGCAGCGATGCAGAAGTATCCCGAAAATGCACAAGTGCTCGAACACCTTCGCGCTCAAATGGAGGAAGCCGCGCGACACGATCCAGTTATTGCAGAGAAGTACACGGCGATGATGGAGCGTGGCCCCGTGCAATATCCCTACGGACTTTTCATGTCTCTCGATGCATTCAAGCCCGCATATATGGATGCACGCTATGCTCCTGATATCGATGAGGCGACGCGACTCATCAGGCACGCTGGCGGTATGTCATTTGTTGCGCACTATTCATATGATCGTGCGAAGCTCCCCATGGATATCCTGCGTACATTGCTCAAAGAAAATCGCATCGATGGAGTCGAAGTCGTTTATGGTGCGAAGACGAGGGGAACAAGCCAGGAGGCATTGTTTGAGGAGGACAAAACGACCTTGCGTACGCTTGCAGCACTTTATGGGAGGCAGGTCGCCGGAGGGGCTGATGCACATTATCCTGAGGATCTTGAGAGCTACGCACGTGATAAGAAATTCTCAAATGAGAGTAAGGGGCTTGCTGCTGCATTGCTCGCAACGGGGCAAGTCGCCGTACGCAACTCCTCGATTGAGGAATAATATGGCTTAAAATATGTATTTTTTTGAAAACCTCCGTTTGGGATAGACCAAACAGGGGGTTTTCTTGTGCTATACTTTACTATATGGATATACTCTCGCATGCATTATGGGGCGGTGTCGCCTTCGGAAGGGCGAAAAAGCGTGATTTTTGGGCCGCTTTTACGCTTGGGGCAGCCCCCGATTTGCTCGCCTTTACGGTACCCTCAGCAGCACGCCTTGTTTCATATATGTCAGGAAATGGCTTAACTGAAGGGTTTCGTCACAATATGGCTGATTTTCCCCAATATGTATTTACGTTGTACTCAATCGGACATAGTCTCGTCATTTTCACCGCAGTTTTTGTGGGCGTCTGGTTGCTCCGAAAAAAGCCTTATATACCGCTTTTGGCTTGGGGATTTCATGTATTTCTTGATATTTTTACGCATAGTATCGACTTTTTCCCGACACCGTTCCTCTGGCCATTCTCAGATTATCGATTCAATGGCCTCTCTTGGGGCCATCCGATCATTTTCATCCCTAATGTCCTATTGCTCGCCCTTGCATACGGCCTCTGGGCATGGAGTAGACGAAAAGATAAGGTCATGCGCTTTGAGGGTGATTGACTCCGCCGCATTTTGCTGTCCACGTTTTGTCCCCATGCTATCCACGGAGTACCTTGACTATTCATGGGGCTCTGGTATACTCCCAATCAACGTTGCAGTGTCTGTTTTTACGCGACGACCGTCCTCCGCAAGAGGAAAATCAAACATACAACGGTCCAATCGCTAGGAGGAAAACGTACAGAAGCACGTGGGATTAAATAAAGTAGTAGGCCCTTCGCCTACTACCTCTTAAACTTTGCAAAAATTTGTCGCGAGACAGAAATTGCAATTAATAATATTAAAATTAAGTCATACTAATTTTATGGCAGAAGCATTTGATCGTTCAAAGCCACACGTCAACGTTGGTACCATTGGTCACGTTGACCACGGCAAGACTACTCTTACCGCAGCGATCCTCCACGTGCTCCACATGGCAGGTTGCGAGGTGAAGATGAAGGGAGTCAATGAAATCGACTCAGCACCAGAGGAGAAGGAGCGTGGTATTACCATCGCCCTCTCACACAACGAGTATTCAACCGCAACCCGTCACTACGCACACATCGACGCTCCGGGTCACGCTGACTACATCAAGAACATGATCACCGGTGCAGCGCAGATGGATGGTGCAATCATCGTCGTCGCAGCAACCGATGGTCCTATGCCACAGACTCGTGAGCACATCCTTCTTGCAAAGCAGGTTGGCGTGCCTCGCATCATCGTCTTCCTCAACAAGGTAGATATGGTTGATGACGCAGATCTCGTTGATCTCGTCGAGGAGGAGATCCGTGATCTTCTCGAGAAGCAGGGCTTCGATCGTAATTGTCCAGTCATCCGTGGTTCAGGACTCAAGGGTCTTGAGGCAACCTCAGTTGATGATCCATGGGCAAAGAAGATCCTCGAGCTCACTGATGCTCTCGATACGTACATCCCAGTTCCACAGCGCGATACAGCAAAGCCATTCCTTATGCCAGTTGAGGATATCTTCTCAATTGAAGGTCGTGGTACCGTCGTTACGGGTAAGATCGAGCGCGGTGTCATCAAGGTGGGTCAGGACGTCGAGATCGTTGGTCTCAAGGAGACTGCAAAGACGACCGTCACTGGTATCGAAATGTTCAACAAGTCACTCCAGGAGGGTATGGCCGGCGATAACGCAGGTATCCTCGTCCGTGGTATCAAGAAGGAGGACATTACCCGTGGTCAGGTGCTCGCAGCAGTTGGCTCAGTGACTCCACACTCAGAGTTCGAGGCAGAGGTATATATCCTCAGCAAGGACGAGGGTGGCCGCCACACGCCATTCTTCTCAGGCTACAAGCCACAGTTCTACATCCGCACAACGGACGTTACCGGTGAGGTGACGCTCAAGGAGGGTGTTGAGATGGTCATGCCAGGAGACACGGTGACCTTCAAGGTCAAGTTGATCGCTCCAGTTGCACTCGAGGACCAGACTCGTTTCGCTATCCGCGAGGGTGGACGTACGGTTGGTGCTGGTGTTGTAACCAAGATCGTCAAGTAATAAACAAGTCTTTTTGTCCGATCTTGTTACGGTTCGATGCGCGACTCGCTTAACGTACTCCATGTACGTCGCGCTAGAGTTCGCGCATCTCCACCGCAACAACCTCAAACAAAAATATCTTGTTTATGAAAATCGATAAATGTTCGTAATCGTTCCCGTAATGGTGTGACGATACGTCCCATCATTACAAGAACAAAATCCTACGTTTACTGAAATATATGACAACTGCGGAACACACAACGAAGAAGGCCGCAGCGAAAAAGGTAGAAGGAGGAGGCATGTTGCGCATTCGCGTACGTGCATACGAGTCAAAGATCCTTGATGCATCTGTTCGTCAGATCATGGATACCGCTGCTCGCCTCGAGGCGACAGTGCACGGACCGATCCCACTTCCAACCCACATCACCAAGTACACGGTGAATCGCGCGACCTTCGTCTATAAGGATGCACGAGAGCAGTTCGAGATGCGCATTCATAAGCGCCTCATCGACATCTTGAATCCAAACCAGAAGATCATCGAAGCGCTCACGAACTTGACTCTTCCGTCAGGGGTGAACATCGATGTCAAAATGATGTAATGTTTAACGCATCCTTTTGGCGCATCTTGCCTTGCTTCGACATGCGACTCGTTCACCGTACTCCATGTACGGCTCACTAGAGTTCGCATGTCTCCAGCAAGCCAACCTGCATCCAAAAGTCTCGCGTTAAAAAGAACATCTGCATTCTTGCAAAAGAATGCATGTAGCATTGAAAAACCATAGGCGATCCCCATGACGTTGTCCGCAAGGCAACCTCCCATGGAATCGCTGGAGTCCACGACTCTTTTCGCCTACTGATTCATCAGTACGCACTATTTAGTCATGGCCACATGCTCTTCATCGAGCATGTGGCCCTCTGACATGAAAGGTAGTAAGAAGGAGGAAGTAAGAAGTAAGAAGGAATACTCATCATGAGTGAGCGCTTTGCGCATGACCTTCTTACTTCTCACTTCTCACTTCTTACTTCTCTCATTAACTAACAAATTACTATGAAGTATATTCTCGGAACAAAGCAGCAGATGACACAGTTCTACACTCCAGAAGGAAAGAGTGTTGCAGCAACGGTGCTCGTCGCTGGACCTATCACGGTCACTGCACTCAAGAATGCAGAGCGCGATGGATACGTCGCAGCACAGGTAGGTTTTGGTAAGCAGCTCCCACAGCGCGTGAACAAGGCGCAGATCGGCGCACTCAAGGATCTTGGTACATTCAAGACACTCCGTGAGTTCCGCCCAAAGAATGGTGCGCTTGATGTCACGGTTGGTCAGACGATCACCGCAGATGTCTTCGCAGCAGGCGATCCTGTTACCGTATCCGCTACCTCAAAGGGTAAGGGATTCCAGGGAGGTGTGAAGCGTCACGGCTTCCACGGTGGTCCTCGTTCTCACGGACAGGCACACTCAGAGCGTGAAGTCGGTTCTATCGGTGCTGGTGGTATGCAGCGCGTCATGAAAGGACTCCGCATGCCCGGTCGCATGGGTAGCGACAAGGTAACCGTGAAGGGTCTTACGATCCTCGCAGTGGATCCTGTTAATAATCTCCTCGTCGTTTCGGGCGCAGTCCCAGGACGTCGTGGAACCGTTGTTGAAGTAACTGGTAACTAATATGGCAAAGACAAAAATTTCGCTTGAGGCACCTGTTTACTCAGCAGCAGGAAAGAAGGCAGGTACCATCGCACTCGCAGAGTCAGTATTCGGCGCAAAGTGGAATGCTGACCTCGTACACCAGGTTGTTCTTGGTATGCAGGCGAATGCACGCCAGCCTTGGGCACACACCAAGGATCGCTCAGAGATCTCAGGAGGTGGCAAGAAGCCATGGAAGCAGAAGGGAACGGGTCGTGCTCGTCACGGTTCATCACGTTCACCGATCTGGCGCCACGGTGGTGTCACGTTCGGTCCTCGCAATGAGAAGGATTACTCGGTCAAGATTAATCGCAAGATGCGCGTCAATGCACTCTTCTCTGTACTCTCAAAGAAGTATGCAGCAGGCCAGGTCCTCTTCGTGAATGAGCTTGCACTCGCAGCACCAAAGACAAAGGAGGCACGTGCGATCATGACCAATCTTGGAACCATCGCTGGTTTCGAGGAGGTCGGCACACGCCGCAAGAACGCTCTCTATGTTGTACTTCCAAAGGCGGATGTCGCAACGAAGAAGAGTTTCCAGAACATGGGGAATGTCCTCATGGGCACCGTAAGCACACTCAATCCGGTCGATGTGCTTTCATATAAGTATCTCGTGCTTGTTGCACCAGAGGAGTCTGTAAAGGCTCTTGAGGCAAAGCTCGCTAAATAAATCATATGGGTATCTTTTCAAAGAAAGACGCTGCAGCAGCAGCAACTGACGAGAAGGTTGTCATCGTTCCTAGCCACATGCAGGGCGGTATCGATCTCTCTGAAGTCATCATTGCTCCACGCATCACCGAGAAGTCGGCGAAGCAGTCGGAGGAAAATGTGTACGCATTTGAGATCAATGCGCGCGCAAACAAGCACCAGGTCGCACAGGCCGTTGCAGCATTCTACAAGGTCACTCCAGTGAAGGTCGCGATCGTCAACGTACCGACGAAGTATGCGAAGAACTGGAAGACCGGTCGTACTCAGGTGAAGACACCAGGTATGAAGAAGGCGATGGTATACGTTAAGAAGGGTGAAACAATCGCATTCGTCTAAACAAAAATTTTGACGCATCTTGCTTTGCTTCGCCATGCGACTCGCTCAATGTACTCCATGTACATCTCGCTAGAGTTCGCATGTCTCCAGCAAAACAACCTGCATTCAAAATTTTTGCTTAGACAATCATTGTCTAAATGAAAAATCAATATGAAATCATTCAAACCAACAACTCCTTCACGACGTAATACTGTTTTAACGCCGTACAAGGAACTTCTTTCTGGCGATCAGTCAGCAAGGCCAAAGGGACTTGTGAAGGGAGAGAAGCGCGCGATGGGCCGCAACAACGCAGGTCGCATTACGATGCGTCACCGCGGTGGTGGTAACAAGAAGCTCCTTCGTGTTGTCGACTTCAAGTTCGACAAGAAGGATGTGCCCGCACGCGTAGAGGCCGTACAGTACGACCCACTCCGCACTGGTTTCGTCGCACTCGTCGTTTATCGCGACGGTGAGCGCCGTTACATCCTCGCACCAAAGGGTATGAAGGCAGGGGACACGGTTATCGTCAGCGAGAACGCTCCGATCACCGCAGGTAATCGCCTTCCACTCCGCAAGATCCCAGTAGGTACATTCGTGTACAACATCGAGATCAAGCCAGAGGGTGGTGCAAAGATCGCACGTGCTGCAGGTAACTTCGTCGAGCTTATCGCAAACGACGATGGTCAGGCATTTCTTAAGATGCCATCATCGGAGGTGCGCAAGGTTTCTGAGGAGTGCTGGGCAACGATCGGTCTCGTATCAAACGATCAGTACAAGCTCCGCAATGAAGGTAAGGCAGGTCGCAACCGCTGGATGGGTATTCGCCCAACCGTACGTGGTACTGCGATGAATCCCGTCGATCACCCACACGGTGGTGGAGAGGGACGCCAGGGCCGTGGTCTCCGCCGCGCGAAGACTATGTGGGGTAAGCCTTCAGGAAAGGGACAGAAGACACGTTCACCGAAGAAGTATTCGAATGTGTTTGTTGTTACTCGCCGCGTTGTCGGAAAGAAAAAGTAATTTTATTTCCACAAAACAAAAAGCGCCTTCGGGCGTTTTTTGTTTTGCGGAAATAAAATCACTTTTTCTTTACGTTCACCTGCTGGGTGACGGCCGCTGTCTTTTTCGCGTGATCGCTCGCTTTTCGCTTTCGCGGTATCACTCATACCGCTTCAAGCTCCAAAGCTGAGCGCTGACACGAAAAATCCGAGCGGGTTCATGTCTTCCCTTGGCCTGTATTGCGATATTGAATTTTAGTTTTGCACTAACCATATAATATTTATACTATTATCTGAGGAATAACAATATCTTTTGCATGAATATTTTGTGTTTTCTTTATCATTTCAAAATATGAATCATGTGATCTTCTTAAGCGTTCAGTAAATTCAGGGATTGAGTCAGTTTTATAATATTCAGACGAGAGGAAGTCGATCAGGCTTTCCACTGTTAGGTGGTAAAAATACTCAAGAGAAATAATATCTGAGAGACTAACATTTAGATCCCCGAATGAGTGCCCATGAACAATTTTATTTCTTTTTCTGTATATCCTGGCTATTTGCCAACGTACATTTTGTTCACGTGCGGTAATACTATTGAAAAAATTAATATGACTACCGTTAGAAGATTTTTTGAATATTGCAGAAAGCTTTTTGTATTTATGAGCAGTCGCAAAATTATTTTTAACAGATATTAAATTTCTGTAAACTTGTTCAGGTTTTTCAGTCATTATTTTACATAGTCCAATTGAATTAAATGAGCCAAAATTATTTTCTGACGCTAGTTTGATCAGCTCTTTGTACCCATCTCCTTGGCTGCCGTTTATTTTGTAGAATTTCTCTCTTTCGGATAGGTGTATTTGGAATTCATCACAATATTCTCGCGCGAAATACATTCCAGAAAGGCTAGAAACTATAGACTTAATTTTTGTAAATACTTCCTGACCATTATCTATATTTCGAAAAAGATTTTCAAAGGCAATCCAGAGATGAAGTAATTTTTTATCAGTTTCTTGCTCATGCAAATATGAATAATAATATCGAAGACTATTTTTGATTCGGTATGTCGTATCATTACTGAGCCTTGTTTCCTCAGATAATATTTTTGCGATTTTCTCATTTATTGAATCTTTTTTTATATTTACGTGAAAATCTGGTCTTTCAATATTAAAGTTTTCAAGTTTCTTTTCATATGATGTTTTGTCGCTTATTATTCTTGCAGATACATTTGGGAGTATTTCGAGTCGAAACGAATTATATTCAAAGAGGTAACCATCAATTATTGCTAATAGCTCCGATTTAGCAATTTGCGCAACAACATAAAAATCTTTATTTGGTGATTTTTTCTCTATCTTGACCTTGAATGTTGCAAGGTTATTCCCCTTGGATGTTTCTGTAAAACTGATATTGCATGCCCTCAGATACTCTTTGTATGTTTCAAAACCAGATGCTTGTTTTTCTGATGGAATTTCTTGATATAAATTAATATCAAAATATATCTCAAATATGCTATCGGATGGAAAAAGAAGCTGCATGAAAATATCAAATGCCTTTGTAAAGTCAGACTGATTTTCAAGAAATTTTTGCTTTAAGTAGCTTATATAGTTTCTTGTGTAGCTATGTTGTAGCTCAGAAACATATGCTTTCATTACGCTATTGAATTCATCGATATTTTCACTTACATCTTCGTGTTCGTTGTCAAAATAATCCTCATGTAAAAATGAAGTTAGGTGGCCCTGGAGCTTTCGAAGATATTTTCCGTTATAATTCAGTTCTTTATCAAGGGCGACAATTTTATCTTGTAGTTGCTTTAAATTATGACTCTCCTGAGCGTAGTGGATTTCTTCAAGTACTCTATAGCAATTTTCGAATGCTTTTATGAACACGGGATCTGTTTTTGAAACACTGAAAAATTCCTCAAGCATAATATTTATTTGCGAGGTATTCGGAGTAGCTCCAAGGATATATTCTTTAAGTTCCTTTGTGCACAGTCTTA
>JAJZQJ010000006.1 GCA_021851895.1 bacterium | reverse complement strand
AATAAGCCGATCAATGCAACTTGTACGGCGAACCACTACGCTTGCAATCCGATACCCGGCGGAGTCTCCATCAACAATGCCGCTCGCGCCGATCGTTGGACCTGGGACTGCCAAGGCAGCTATGGCGGCACTTCTCAAACGGGATGTTCCCAGATGTATCCGATCGATGGTGTTTGCCAAACGCTTCATAATGGTTGCAAGACAGCGATCGCTTCGCCGTCATCATCGTGGTCTGAAACATCGACGACATATCAATGGACCTGTCCTGGTCAGTACGGTGGAAAGGATACAAAATGCACCGAAAACAAGATCATCGTGGATGGTCAATGTGGACCAGTACCGTCATCGCCGACACATTATGTCTGTAATAAAGGAAGCATGGTGAACAATTTCTATAATCCATTTAGCTATACCTATACCTGGAATTGTAATGGTGCCAATGGTGGAACGAATGCAAGCTGTACAGAGGTCGCGGTTCCTCCACCGAAAGATGGAAAATGTACAGTTGACCCAAAGACAAATATGCCGATACATTATTCATGTGATTATGGAAATTCTATCGGCGGATATGATGCGGGTGCCTCATGGAATTGGACCTGCGCCGGTGCGTTTGGTGGCACCAATCAATCTTGTGTTGAGATGAAGCCGCAGAATGGTGTTTGTGGGCCAATGCCTGCAGATCCCCAGCATTATGCATGTCAGGTCGGTACCTCAGTTTCGAATGTCGAGAGCACTTCCCAGTGGACATGGACCTGTAATGGTCTCTACGGTGGCCTTCCTGCAAATTGTGCAGAAAACAAATTGCCGACGATCACCTGGTCGCCTGCAGTTGGACCAACGATTCCGTACAACACTAAGGTCAGCTATGCGTACTCCACGACCAATGCGGTCAGCTGTGATTATGATGAGACTGATGCTTCAGGAAACGTCATCAACAATATATGGAAGAATGGCCCGACGGCTTCTCCGTGGTTAGTGCCACAGGGCCCATATCAGCGTGATGTGTATCGACGCCTAACCTGTCGCAATGCAAGTGGCAAAACGACGGTATCGAATTATCACATCATCGTGCAGCAGAACAATGCAAACTGTATCTCGGTGACTGCTCCATCATATTTGCTTCCTGGTCAAACCTTCAATGGACAAGGACGCATGTACAACAGTGGGACGAATGGTTGGACGACGGGCTATGCGAACTATGTGCTCACCTCCACCAACGGCCTCTGGGGTACGAATGCGATGATGTCGCTGACGAATCCAACAGTTGCAGGTGGATCTGAAGGAAGATTCTCAGGGAGCCTCAGTGCACCAACGACGGAAGGGCATTACGATTTCTCGTGGCAGATGCGCCCGATCTTTGGTGGCCTATCGTGGCCAGTCTTCGGGCAGGTCTGCAAGATGCCGAATCAGGTTATTGTGCAGAAAGCGACACTCGCGCTTACGCCGCAGAATTACCAATTCCCAGCGACGGTCGTTGGAGATTCACCGTCGACGCGCGATATCCACTTCCAGAATCTCGGAGGAGGAACGATCAATGGTATTAAGCTTGGCAATCTGCCCGGAAATTACTTCAGCTGCTCTCCGAACTGCTCCAACTTCGCACTTGGGCCTGGTGCTTCAACAACGCTCACCCTCGCATTCACGCCGATGGCGACAGGTACCGCTTCGACGACCGTGCCGCTCAGTAACACAAATACCAAGCCTATCGTGCCGATCGTTGATACGATCACTGGTGCTTCCGTCAACCAGATCTACCTCTATGGTATTGGAACGGACAAGTATGTGGTGTCGTTCGATGCTGCGGGTGTGCATACGACCAGTGTCGCAGATTTCGGTGACGTCCCGTGGACGACGGCGAAGTACATGAATCTCACGATCACTAATCGCAGTAAAGAGAAGAGTGGCGTCATTCATCCAAATGTGTCTGCCTCCGCGGTATTCTCTTGTGTGAGTGGATGTAATACAGTGAATTTGAAACCCGGCGGAACACAGACCGTACGCATCAAGTTCCTTCCGAATATCAAGGGTGCACGAACATACACAGGGCAATTCAATGTCGGTGGAACCCCTGATGTGCAGGTTGGACTTACTGGTAATGGTGTGCAGCCAGAGTTCCAGACGACAGAAAAGTGATATACAAAAACCCCGCGAGGCGGGGTTTTGTAGTATAATTGCATAATGGAGAATGAACTCGAACATTCGCGTATCGAACAGCGTAACAGGGAATTGCATAAGCAGGGGGCGCTCGGAGAAGAAGAGCGTTTGCATGTTTTGCAAAAAGAACGTTTTGATGTGCAGGGGGAATTTAGGGGAGCGAAAATTCGTCCGCCGACGGTCCCGCCACCACCACCGCCTCCAAGGGCACCAGTACCGCTTTCAATGAAGTTGCTCCGTACCTTTGCGGTGATCGCCGTCACAAGTGCAATCGGAGCGATCGGATATTTTGGGTACCAATTTCTTGATCCATCGGGGCGTCCGTCTGAAGAAAACATCATCATGACGCTCGATATGCCTGTTGGCGCGAACCCAGGAGAGCCTGTTGATATTGCAGTGCACGTGACGAATAAGAATAAAGTCGCCCTCGATGCTGCAGATGTCTTATTGCAATTCCCTGTAGGGACATACGCTTCGAGTAGTCAGGGTATCGTTCCTCTCCACGAACAAAAGACGTCGCTTGGTATCATTACGGCAGGGGAGACTGCTGACTATCACGTGAAGGCATATATGCTCGGTGAGGAGCAGCAGCTCAAGGAAGTGAAAGCAGCACTTTCGTACCGTTTTATCAGCATGAATCCAGTTTTTACGAAGAATGCAGCGCGTTCAATACGCATGCTCGCATCCCCGGTGACGCTTTCTGTGGATACGGTGAAGCGTGCAACCTCAGGGCAAAGTATCACTGCGACCATTGCGGTGCGCTCAAATACTGAGGTGCCACTACAGAATGTTCTTGTGAGCATGGATTATCCGCTCGGTTTCATCTATGGTGATGCCGTGCCACGCCCATCAGTTGGAAATGGCCTATGGATCATTCCAACGCTGTCACAATCTGATTCTGTGACGATCACGGTGAATGGTACATTTTCAAGTGAGGGTGCTGCAGAGCGTGTCCTCCGTGCGCGTATAGGAGCTGCAGATCCTGCAGTGCCAAATGTGATAAGTGCACAATATCAGGAGGTACTTACATCGATAGCATTAGAGACACCATTCGTCGGAACGAGTATGGCGTTCAATGGACAGAGCGCGGACAGCGTTGTTGCGCGTTATGGCGTTCGCCTCTCCGCTGGAGTGAATGTTCGGAATACTTCGAGTAATCCTATTTCCCATGTTGTCGTAGAAGTGACGATTACGGGATCGGGTCTCGATCCTGCGACGATCGATGTCACTAAGGATGGTGTTTACCGCGCGCAGACCAATACTATTACTTGGGATGAGCGTAATGACCCTCGACTTGCGAGAATGGAGCCTGGAGACTTTGCAACACTTGGCTTCTCTTTTGTGCCCAATGCTGAGCGTAAGAATGGTCAGTTTGTCGTTAATCCACAGATCACGACAAGTGTGCGCGTTCGTGCGGTACGTGAAAATGTAGCTGATGCCTCGAATGAAGTGAGCGCACTCTCCCAGAGTGTGATCAAGGTGGCGACGCGTGCGGAGTTCGCCTCAAGAGCACTACATTATACTGGCGCATTCACTAACGGAGGCCCAATGCCGCCGCAAGTGGATAAGGAGACACAATTCACCGTCGTTTGGAATGTACGTAATGCATCGAATGCGCTCGACGGTGCTATCGTCACGGCACAATTGCCGCCGCATGCACTTTGGTCGGGCATCGTATCTCCATCAGGAGAGGATGTTCGCTACGACGATATCACGCACCTTGTGACGTGGCGCATCGGCGCAGTTCCTGCAGGCGCAGGAGTGGGGAGTGTACCCCCCAAAGAGGTATCCTTCCAAGTTATCCTTGTGCCAACGAAGAATCAGGTAAACTCTTATCCAACCCTCCTCGAGCAGCAGAAATTATCTGCAACGGATACATTTACAAGTGAGTCTATCGAAGTGAGTGCTTCTGATCTCAATACAACGCTACCAAATGACCCCCAGGCATCAGACCGCATTGGTCAGGTGGTGCCATAACGGATGGGTGTCATGAATGAAAAAGACCGCAGTATGCGGTCTTTTTGCTTGTTGCGTGTACAAGATGGTCGTGTATGATGTAAGAAACGTAGTAATAGCCATCATATGTCAGCACAACAAGATAACATGGACGCGATCATTTCGCTCGCAAAACGACGAGGTTTCATATTTCAAGGTTCAGAGATCTATGGTGGTCTCGCAGGGACATGGGATTACGGACCGCTTGGTGTTATGCTTAAAAACAACATCACTAATGCATGGTGGAGGCTCTTTGTGGATGAGCGAACAGACATGTATGGCATCGATGCTGCCATACTCATGAATCCTCGTGCGTGGGTCGCGTCAGGGCACGTTGCAGGATTTTCTGACCCACTTGTTGAAGATCTAAAAACGAAGAAGCGTTATCGTGCTGATCACTTGCTTGAGGAAAAGGGCGTTGATGTGAAGGGTATGAAAGTCGCTGATATGGATGCCGCGATCAAGGAGCATAAGTTGCTTTCTCCTGAAGGTAATCCTCTCGGTGAGGTGCGTCAGTTCAATATGATGTTGCAGACGCAGCTCGGTGCGATTGCAGATGCCTCCGCGATCACGTACCTCAGGCCCGAGACTGCGGGAGGTATGTTTGTGAACTACAAGAACGTCATCGACGCATTTCATCCAAAGTTGCCGTTTGGGCTCGCACAGATGGGGAAGGCTTTCCGTAATGAGATCGCTCCCCGGGATTTCATTTTCCGCGTGCGCGAACTTGAACAAATGGAAGTCGAATATTTCGTTGAACCTACGGACTGGGAGCGTGCATTCGAGGAGTGGCGTAAGAAAATGTGGGAATTCATCGAAGCGATCGGTCTCCCTAGGGGGATGGTGCACGAGCTCGAAGTAGCAAAGGAAGACCTCGCACATTACAGCAAGCGCACAATAGATTTTGAATTCGATTTTCCCTTCGGCCGAAAAGAGCTTTATGGTCTTGCATATCGCACTGACTTCGATCTTTCTGCGCATGCAAGGGAATCTGGTGTCGACCTCTCGTATTTTGATGAGGAGACAAAGAAGCGTTTTGTTCCCCATGTGATCGAACCATCGCTCGGCATCGGGCGTTCGCTGCTCGCCGTACTTTCATCTGCATATAGCGAAGATGACATGGGAGGGGAGAAGCGTATCGTGTTGCGTTTGAAGCCATCCGTTGCGCCGATACGTTGTGCGGTTTCACCATTACTTAAGAACAAGCCCGAGCTTGTCGCAAAGGCGAAAGAGGTATTTGCACTCCTTAAAAAAGAATTTGGTCGAGTGATGTATGATGATAATGGCAATATTGGAAAGCGCTATCGTCGTCAAGACGAGATCGGAACCCCACACTGCATCGTCATCGATTTCGATTCTCTTGGTGAGAATCCTGAATTGCTCGACACAGTCACTGTTCGCGATCGCGATACTGGTGAGCAAGAGCGTGTGCATATAAATGAATTAACCGCATATCTGCACGCCCGCGATTAGGCTTAGGTAAAACCCGCTGTAGCGGGTTTTACTATTGCCAATTTATAATATGTGTGTTCTCATAATACATATATTTTAAGCCATATTTTATCGGTCATTACTTTGACAATAGAGATGATATTTTGTATGGTTAGTGCAGTTTCTTGTACCTTTTCGAAAGGAGGGAATCATGGTTCCCAAGCTTCTGCGGCTCTTTGCCGTCGTCTTCATCTTCCTCGGTCTCACCGCTTGCGGTGGTGGAGGTGGTGGCTCCACGCCCCCGCCTCCTCCGCCTGCGAAGACCCACACGGTCACCATCATCCTTGGTGCGGGAGTGCACACGCCCTCCACGACGCTCACGGTGAACGACGGTGCGGACATCACGATCCCGTTCACGCTGGATGCCAACTACTCGAACCTTGCGGTTACGGGTGGTAACGGTACCCTCGTCGGCCTCAACTACACGCTGACCAAGGTGAGTGCGAACGTCGCCCTCAACGCGACCGCCACGCTGACGGTGGTGACCCACACGGTCACCATCATCCTTGGTGCGGGAGTGCACACGCCTTCCACGACGCTCACGGTGAACGACGGTGCGGACATCACGATCCCGTTCACGCTGGATGCCAACTACTCGAACCTTGCGGTTACGGGTGGTAACGGTACCCTCGTCGGCCTCAACTACACGCTGACCAAGGTGAGTGCGAACGTCGCCCTCAACGCGACCGCCACGCTGACGGTGGTGACCCACACGGTCACCATCATCCTTGGTGCGGGAGTGCACACGCCTTCGACCACGGTCAGTGTGAATGATGGCAGCAATGTCGCCATTCCCTTTACCCTGGATGCCGGATACACCAATTTCATGGTGAACGGTGTCGCGGCGAGCCTCAACTACGTCCTCACCAACGTGACGGCGGATGTGACGCTCAATGCGACGGCGACGGCGCCTGCGGTGACACACACCGTGCAGGTTGTCGCTGGGACGGGAATCCTTCCGCTTACGCAGACGTCTTATGTCGTGAACGATGGGAACACGCTCACGTTCAACTTCAAGATCGATATGGGCTATCGCGATCCCGTAGTTTCGGGGCTGGGGAGTACCTGCTCGCTCTATGAAGTGCGCATCTATCAGTGCACGACGGCAGCGATCACTGCCGATGGTGCGATCACGATCAGTGCTACCGTCGACAATCGTTATGCACTGCAGTATATTCGTACGAGTGACAATGTACTCTTCGCGAATGAATTCAATACGAAACCGATCACCGTCGAGGCACGACTTACGGGCACTAATTTTACGCCGTACATTGAATATAATGCAGCGGCCCTTGGGACGTACCCGTCGACACTCGTGAAGCAGCAGCTTTTCGATGATGGGACGCATGGGGATCGTGTCGCTGGCGATGGTATCTATACCGCTATCGTCACTCTTTTGCCTCCCGCGCCGAGTCCTTTGCGCTATCATAGTCATACGGCGGACTGGATCAGGCTCGACATTCAGGCGTATGGTGGAAACGGCAATCAGTTGACTTCGGTTGTTCCGATGGGAACCAACGTAAATATCGGCATCATCGACCCCACACAAGTGTCGTCGAGCGTGCAGCTCCCGAGCGGCATGTATGCCGGTACAAATATGATCAACATCGTCATTCCGAATTTGAGTGACGGTTTCGATCACGAGCAAGAGGTCATGCAGCAAGTGTACAGTGTGTATTCCGATGGATTCGATGCAGTTGCATTACTCTATGTCGGGAATACGCGTGCATATAATGGTTTTGTTGGGAATTGGCCACATTCGGACATCGTGAAGATCACGGAGTCTGGACTGGGGGTCGCCCTCCGCGACTTGACCTCGACCTATGGGAGTGCAGGTAAGCTCCAGACGATAGTCAGTCTCGATTACGATATTTCCGCAAGCACGTTCCTGCACGAGTTCAGTCATCGTTGGGGATTCTATCTTAACGACGCGCGCTTGAAGCTTGCTGATAGTTCTGGTTTTCATGAGCGAGCCCCATCGACGCTTGTCGGACAGTTGGGGGGTGGCTACTACTTGCAACAGCAGTCAAATGGCGATTTCCTTGTTACTGATCGACCCGATGCGGATTTCTCCGTCGGTGATAAGTATGCCGATTGGGAGCTCTATCTGATGGGTTTCCTTGATCCCGCCTCGGTTGGACCTGAGCGTTTTGTGCTCGATGCGACAGTCCCGCAGTCTTATGGGACCATCATTCCAAGTGCGAGTACGACCCTTGTCCCGATCGCTGGGGCGAGTGGCTCCTCGTCGGTCGTTGGTATCTATGGAACACGAGTTCCGGATGTTGCAGGCAGTCAGCATACGTTCAAGGTGCTTTTCGTCGCGGTTTCCGAGCGCCCGCTCACTTCTGCTGAAACATCCTTAGTGAATCGCGATGCGGTTTATTATGGGAGTCAGGTCGAAGGGCAAGACCTCCTTTATCCGACGAATACACAGATGCACACCATGCCCACCTTCTGGTCGGCAACCAAATACATGGGAAGCATGGATACGACGGTTCCTGCCCCCAAATGATGTTCTTTGTTTTCGCGCCAGCACAGCTGGCGCTTTTCTTTTGGGGAGGCCTAGGGACAGCGTGATATACTATATGTATAACATTCAGCCTATGCATGATTTTCTTGTTCGCATATTACTCGCTCCGCTCCGTGTTCTGCTTGCGCAGGTTGGAGCGACCCCTACAGACGTGGGCATCTTATTGCTGACAGCGATCACACTTGTGCTGCTCGGTGGGGTGACGCTTTATTTCATAGAGCACAAGAAAAATACCCATCCTGTCGACAAGGAGGGTGGGGTAGGTGCGCATCATGGGTCGTCCATGCATGAAGGGAACTAAAGCGGTAGTACCGCTTTTTTGTTTTGTACCTTTTGTATGTTACTATACGGATATGCAAGAAGAGAGCACACTCTCTATCTCATCGGGCACTATCATTCGTGCGATTCTGATCGGCGCGGGTTTTTGGGCATTATGGTTCCTTAGGGACATATTCCTTGTCGTGCTCGCTGCTATCGTGCTTGCCTCTGCTGTAGAGCCAGCGATCATCGCACTCGCACGTAGGGGTATGCCAAGAGTGCTCGCACTCGTCACCGTATATGTCGCCGCGATTGCGAGTGTGCTTCTCATGCTCTATCTCTTCGTGCCCGCATTCCTCAATGATGTAAACATGCTCCTTCGTGCGCTTCCAAAGAACGTGAATATCGATACGCTGCTTTTCGGAACTGATGCGACGAGTCATACCTTGCTTACGAGCGGAGAAAGCGCATCCGTTCTTGATTTTTTGTCGAAGAACATCGCTTCTGGTGGAGTCATTCAGATGTTTACGCGCTTCTCGGGTGGATTGATCTCATTCATTCTTGTCCTCGTGCTCTCTTTCTATCTCGCTGCTCAGGAGCATGGAATCGAAAGTTTCCTTAGATTGGTTTCTCCCGCAAGGAAAGCGGGGTATGTGGTCGGTTTGTGGTATCGTTCGCAGGCAAAGATCGGTTTATGGTTTCAGGGTCAGATCTACTTGGGGCTCATCGTTGGCGCGATCGCATTCGTGGGTCTCCTTGCACTCGGCGTGAAGTCCGCATTCTTCCTCGCGGTGACGATCATGTTTCTCGAGATCATTCCAGTCTTCGGTCCGATTCTCGCTGCGATTCCGGCCATCGCTATCGCATACAGCAGCGGTATCTATCTCGCACATGGAGGAGGGTTCATTGCTGGATTCACGGTCGCGATGTTCTATACGATTCTCCAGCAGGTGGAAAGTCATTTGATCTATCCGCACGTGGTGCGCAAGGTTATTGGCATCCCACCGGTGCTCGTCATCCTTTCGCTTGCGATCGGAGCACAATTCGCTGGTCTTATGGGGCTCTTGCTTGCTGTGCCGGTCATGGCGGTTGTCATGGAATATCTCAATGATCTTGCTCGCGAAAAGCGCGTTGAGGAACATATCCAAAGTCGACTTTCTGGTGAAGGGGAGTCGTAAAACTCGTCCTTGGGGGCGAGTTTTCTTCATCTCTGCTCCTTGGGTTTGGTGCTATAATGAGCGTATGAGTACAAGATCAAAGCCAAAATTGAAGAAATTACCGAACGGCCTTACCGTCGTTTTTTTGAAGGAGGAGGCGCAGCGCACGGCAACAGCGCTCGTGCTCGTTACTACGGGAAGTAAGTATGAATCGAAAGAGGAGAATGGTATCGCACATTTCCTGGAGCACATGTGCTTCAAGGGAACGACACGTCGACCGAATGCGATGACCATAAGCAGTGAGCTCGATGGTCTTGGGGCGGAATACAACGCATTCACCGGTCACGAGTATACGGGGTATTATGCGAAGGTTGCAGCGGCGCATCTTCCTCGTGCGCTCGACATCATCGGTGATATCTACTGTGACCCGCTACTTGCAGAAGAGGACATTGAACGCGAGAAGGGCGTTATCGCTGATGAGATCAATATGTATGAGGATGTTCCGATGCGCAAGATCGGCGACATCTTCATGAAGACACTCTATGGAGACCAGCCTGCGGGGTGGAGCATTGCTGGCACGAAAGAGCAGATCGCGAAATTCACACGTAAAGACATTTTGCGTTTTCGTAAGAAGCACTATGTCCCGACAGCAACGACCGTTGTTGTTTCTGGAAATTTTGATGAAGGAGAAGTGTTCCGTCAAATAAAGAAACTCTTCGGTGGTCTCGAAGAGGGAAAGAAGGTTGGCAAGAAGAAGGTGAACGATAAGCAGTTAGCACCCGCACTTACGGTCGCATACAAGGAGTCCGACCAGACGCATATCGTGCTTGGAGTACGTTCGTATCCACTCACCCATCCATCGTTTTACACACTTACGGTCCTCTCTGCGGTGCTTGGGGGAGGGATGTCTTCACGACTTTTCCATAAGATACGCGTTGAGCTCGGTCTCGGGTATTACGTGCGTGCATCAAATGATGCATTCACCGATCACGGTGTGCTCGCGGCCTCGGTTGGTGTCGACAATATGCGTGCACCCGAGGTCATTCCTGCGATCATTGAGGAGTTTGAGAGACTCGCAGAGGAACTGATCGATAAGGATGAGCTTAAGAAAGCGAAGGACATGCTCGCTGGTCGTATGCTGCTCGGACTCGAATCATCGGATGAACTCGCTGAATACTATGGATTTCAGTGGGTGTTGCGCAATGAGTTCATCGGCCCCGAGGAGGCGATCAAACGTATAAACAGGGTGACCGCAAAGGAGGTTCGGGAGCTCGCTCGGAAGATCTTCCTTGAGAATCGTTTGAATCTCGCGATCATCGGTCCTTGGAAGGATGATAAGCAGTTCCGAAAGCAATTGAAATTCAAATAAAATACGCCCTCGGGCGTTTTTTTATAATGGTTTCTTTTTGAGGATTTGGCAAGTTGCAACTTTGTCCGCATGCGTTAACGTAAGCATAGATGTACAAGTGAGGGTGCCATGTTGATGGAGATCCCCGATCATTCGGATCGTAAGCGGTGGTCGATATTCGTGATCCTTCTCGTATTCTTTGCGGTCATTTGTTGGCCTGCGATCAGCATACCCGCATTCAGGAAGATCGATGAATATCGTTTGCCTCGCGACTTACGGGGAAGAGTATCTCTGGAGCGCGTGCGCGCACTCGAGGCGGCGACCGGAGAAAAGGTCACCTCTGCTGAAGACTATAATCGTAAATCCGAATTCGTGCATGCGCTTGCTGAAGTCGCTCCCGTTATGTGGAAGGTGCGCAAGAGTTATTACCGAGACATACCGCAGCAAGAGTTTGAAGAGAAGCTGCTCGGTTTCGTCGCAGATCTTGACCCGCATTCCTCTTATGAGCCGCAATCCGAAGTTCTCGAGGCGATCAAAAAACTCAAAGAACAAGGAGGGGGACCGACGCCCGATCTTTTGGATCCGGGTAAAGCGTCACAAAAGATCGAGGCGAGCGTCTTTGCGGGAAGGTATGGCCTGATCAAGATCAAGGATTTTAACGATCTCGAAGCCAATGGTTTCCAGGCGCAGTTGACTGCTGCGACTAATGCGATATGGGGGAGTGCCCCCTTCGGAAAGATCGATGGCGTCGTGATCGATCTTCGCGGGAATCCCGGTGGCTTCCTCCGCAATGCGACCATACTGCTGTCTGCATTCGTGAAAAAACCTGGCGTACTGCTCATTACCGAAAAGAATTACAACAGTGCTGCGAAGACGAAAGTCGAGAGGGTCTTTTCTGATCCTGATCCGGTCGGTGTCGATAACTCGCGGCTACGCAACGTCCCCGTAGTCGTCCTTGTCGATGCGGGCTCCGCCTCCTGTAGTGAGATCGTTGCCGGCGTCCTGCAACACTATAAGATCGGAGTCGTTGCAAGTAAGGATCCGCGTACATTCGGTAAAGGGGTGATCCAGTCTGTTTCTCTCCTTAAGAATGGGCGACTCGGTCAACTGACACTGACGACGCATGAATATTTCATCGGTGCGAATCAGCGTGTTCAGGGATATGGGGTTTGCCCGGATATCAGGCTCAAGGGGACTTCTGACGACGAGCCGGAATTCGAGCGCGATCTTGATAATCCCATATTACCGACTGGAGCGGCAGCTCATTTCGTTCCGATGCGTGAGCGCGATCCTGAGCTCGACAAGCAGGGAAGGGAAATGCTCAAAGCATTGAAAATGGACTATAAATAAACATCTACAGTGGGTCCCAATGGGGCCCATTTTTATTTGCATTCGCATTAAACCTATTCCCTATAACCTATTCCCTACAACCTTTGCATTTGTATAATTTCATCTATCTAAAAAAATTGACTTTACGGATGTGCTTTGCTATAGTGCCCCCATGGAAAAAGATATGACCATTGACGCCATTGGCGCAGATGAGCGAATCTACGAAGTAGGTTTCCTCATTGTCCCAACGGTGAACGAGGATGGGCTCGCTGCACGTGTTGCTGCGATCCGTGAGGCGATCAATTCGATTAATGGCACCGTCATCGCCGAGGGTGCTGCGAAGAAGATCGATCTTGCCTATCCCATGACGAAGGTCGCGCAGAACAAGCGCGCAACGTATACGTCAGCTTATACAGGTTGGTTCAAGTTCGAGGCTGAGCCAAAGGGTGCAAAGGAGGTCGCTGCGACCTTGAAGGCAGACGAGGATGTCATCCGCTTCTTGCTTATCAAGACCGTTCGCGAGGACACTATGGCTCCACGCAAGCTCTTCGAGAAGAAGAAGGAGGGCAAGGATGGAGAAGATGCAGAGGCACAGCCTGTTGCAAGCGAGGCAGAGATCGACGCTTCTATTGATAAGCTCATCGCAGAATAAAACTAAGTTCACTATTTATTTGAACATAATTAAGGGTCAGAGATTTGGGATGCAGGTGGCCTCCGCCGGAAGCACTCGAACTCAAATGAGCCGTACGTTGGTACGGTGAATGAGTCGGGTGCTGAGGCGAGGTCATATGCGCCCAAATATACGGCCCGCAAATGGTATGTACATCAACAAGGCATTCATCTACGGCAACTTAACCCGTGATCCGGAATTGAAGACGACCCCCGCAGGGACACAGGTCGTACAGTTCTCAGTTGCGACGAATCGTGTCTACAAGGACAAGAATGGTGCAAAGCAGGAGGAGGTACAGTTTCACAACTGTGTCGCATGGGCACAGCAGGCGGATACCATCAATCGCTATATGAAGAAGGGGAGTCCGATCTTCGTAGAAGGTCGTATTCAGACTCGCTCTTGGGATGCTAAGGATGGCACGAAGCAATATCGTACGGAGATCGTTGTGGAGAACTTCCAGTTCGGTCCAAAGATAGGAGGTCAAGGAGCAAGTGACTTTGGTGGCACCGCTCGACCAGCAGCTCCTTCACACGCACCGGCTGCCGCATCGGCACCGATGCCAGAACTCGAGACGATCGAGTATCCAAGTGATGATATTAACCCGGATGACATACCTTTTTAACTAAGAAATAGTAAGAAGTAAGAAGTAAGAAGTAAGAAGGCAATTCATGTATAAAACATGCGCTACTGGAAATACTTCTCACTTCTTGCTTCTCACTTCTCACTACAAGAATATGAAAAAAGTTACGAAGAAGAAGGAGATCTCTATCGAGGGGCTTAAGCACTTCGATTATAAGGATGTTGAACTTTTGAACACCTTCATTACGCCAGCTGGCCAGATCATGGGCAAGAAGCGTACAAATCTCCAGAGCAAGCAGCAGCGTGCTATGACCCTCGCAATCAAGCGTAGTCGTTACATGGGCTTCATGCCATATATCGCTGCATAATGGATTGCGCATTTGCGCGAATGTAAAACAAAACACTTTCACTCTCGTGAAAGTGTTTTGTTTTACTCTTAAAAACATTTTTGCGGTTATCTTGTACAGCTACGTCCTATCGATACTACTCCTTGCCAGGTATTGCCGTAGTCAAATGCATTTCCGAGACAGTCATAGACTCCGTCGATGGATTCGATAGGATGTGGAGGTTTTTCAAGCTTGAATACAATGACGTACATATCTTTATATGTAGGAGAGAGATTGTTCGAGAAATAATAGTATGCACCATTCTCGGTGAGCCATGTCGCGAGGACGGGTAACTTTGGCGCCGGGTCTATCGAGTCCCTATTGATGTATGGAGAAAGGACATCTTGAGTACCTGTATCTCTTATCCAGTGGCCATTCGCATCTAGGGATTCCCAGCTATTACACCAGCCGGTATTGGGTACGGTCGCTCCACAGCTTGCTGAGCGTGGGAATTTTCCATTAACATCAAAATAGAACTCCAAACTATTCATGAGTTGTCGCACACCTGCGACGCGCTGTGCATCGCGTGCTTTCGCGCGGGCAGTTCCGAGCGAAGCAAGAATGACGCTTGAGAGTAGGCCAATGATCGCAATGACGACAAGGAGTTCGATGAGTGTGAAGCCTCTTACTTTCATTAACATAGTATAACATCCGATGTGGTGGTCGCAATCAACTAAAAAAGAACACAAAGTGTGTTCTTTTTTAGTTAGGCCTTCTCAACGCGGTTAGTATATTCGCCAGTCTCCGTGTTGATTTCGATAATGTCGCCCTCATTGATGAACATTGGGACGTTCACCTTTGCGCCAGTCTCAACAACGACGGTCTTTAGTGCATTTCCTGAAGTGTCTCCACGAACTGCAGGGGCACATTCGGTGACCTTGAGGACCACCTTGATCGGTGGACGGATACCGATGACCTTTTCGTCATAGGTGATGCCGTCGAGTACCGTGTTCGTCTTGGTCCACTTAAGGATCTCCCCAGCGATATCGTCAGAGAGGGTGTAGCGATTCTTTGGATCCTCTGGATCGCAGAACCAGTGTTCGCCCTTATTCGAGAAGAGATACTTCACCTGTGCGGTGCCGACCTCAGCCTCCTCGATCTTATCGTTCTGGTGGAAGGTGATCTCGAGCACGCGGCCATTGATAAGGCTGCGCAGCTTGGTCTGGTTGACCGGCTTACGCTGCTGCTTGCGAAAGACCCATGACGTAAGGACCTCGAAAGGCTCTCCCTCGTAGTCGATGAACTTGCGCTGTGTTACTTCGTTGTATGCAAGAATTGCCATAATATGGCCATATTAGCCCATATTTCGACATTATGCAACTTTTTGAGTGGCTCCCGTGTAATAGGAGGTGACGCGTCATGGACGCTTCAGTTGCTTTTTTATGAAAGTCGAACATACTGTAGCCATGCTACTTGATGACGTCTTGGTGGACGAGCTTGATGGGTCATCTGCCGATGAAGACCTCCTCTTGCGATCCCGAAAGGATCCAGAGAGCTTCGCGCTGCTCGTTCGTCGCTATGAGGTCGCTTTTCTCCGCCGGGCCCGCAATATCGTGCAAGCCGAGCAGGATGCGGAAGACGTCGTCCAGGAGACGTTTCTAAAGATCTATATCCACGCAGATAAATTTCATTACGTCGAAGGTGCGACGTTCAGATCATGGGCGTATCGCATTCTGATGAACACCGCATTCACGCGATACCAGCGTAAGAAGCGCACACATGCATTGCAGTGTGACCTCGATCCAGAGATCTATGAGCAGCTCGCGGATACCAATGATGAAGTGAGGAATAATGAGATGCGCGATCTCGTCCGCGATCTTCTCGGAAAGATACCTGAAGTATTTGCGCGGCCGCTCCGCCTCTTCTTTCTTGAAGAATATTCGCAAAAGGAAATCGCGGCTATGGAGGGCCTCACGCTCGCTGCGGTAAAGACAAGGATCTATAGAGGAAAGCATGCGCTTGAGGTCGCCGCGCGCAAAGGGGGTGAATTGATTTGAATAGAAATATCATGCAAACACAACTCGAACAACGTATCATGAGAAGAGTCCGCGCAATCGCGTTTTTGCGTCATTTCTTCTTTCCTCATGCTCGCAAAACCTATGCGCTTCTTTTAAGCATCTTCGTTTCGACGCATTATGTTTCCTATGGTGCAGTGCTCCATAATATGGCCGCATTCGGTTTCTTCGATAAGACACGCTACCTCTTTGGTGCATTCCTCTCGACGAAAGCGGTTACGATCCTCCTTCTCCTCTCTATTTGCTATTTCGCTATTTCGCTTGTCTTAGACCTCCTGAAAGAGCTCCCTTCTATTTCAGGTCGTAAGATCCAGCATGCATAAAAGTCGCATCCTTGCGACTTTTTTCATTCATGTTAGTAATAGGGAAGAGAAACCTCAGATCTTTAAGGAGGGTTATCGTGAACATGAAGAGGAAAGTACTCGTGACGGGTGGAGCTGGTTTCATTGGCTCGCACATCGTCGATGCGCTTGTCGCGCGTGGTGATCATGTCATCGTCTATGATAGTCTCGTGGCAGGAATGGGTCATGTCAACAAGAACGCCTATTTCATTCACGCTGACGTGCGTGACCGTGAGCGTCTTCGGGATGCGGCTCGCGGCGTGGATACCATCTTCCATCTCGCGGCCTTGCCGCGCGTGCAGCACACGATCGATGAGCCTGAGGCGACGTTCCACACGAACGTGGTCGGTACGCTCAATGTGCTCGAAGTGGCACGGCTCGAACATGTGCGACGGGTAGTGTTCTCTTCTTCGGGGGCGATTTACGGCAATCAGGAGCAGGTGCCCTTCGTGGAAACCATGCCGGAGCAGTCGCAGTCGCCCTACGGTACGCATAAGTTCATCGGCGAGAAGCTCATGCATCAATACGCATGGTTGTACGGTGTCCAAACCGTATGCCTGCGCTATTTCAATGTCTATGGGCCACGTCTCGATCCGAACGGTGCCTACGCACTCGTTGTCGGAGCCTTCCTGCGTATGATCAAGGAAGGGAAGCCGCTTTCAATCACTGGTGACGGGACGCAGACGCGTGACTTCGTGCATGTTGAGGACATTGCGCGCGCGAATCTCTTGGCTGCCGATGCGGAAAGCGTGGGGAAGGGCGAGATCATCAACATCGGCAACGGCATCGAGACGAGCATCAATGAGCTCGCAGCACTCTTCGCGCATCCGATCGAATACATCCCCGCACGCCTCGAGCCGAAGCGCGCACTCGCGGATAGTTCGCGCGCGCGTACGCTCCTTGGTTGGGAGTCGCTCATCACGCTCCCTGAGGGTATTGCGCAGCTGCGCAAGGAATGGGAGCTCACATAAGATCAAGGAGGTCGAATTCTCGACCTCCTTTTTATTTTGAATCAATATGTATAAGCAAAAATACGATGAAACACCGAGGGGCTTTTTGTAGAATTACCTGTTTAGAGCAAAGCGCGCAAATGGGATGTACGTGTATATATTGAATGCGCACTGGAGTAAAACGGTAAGTCTGCGGAAAATGACGAGTGCCGTGATCTTGCTGAGAAAGCAGAATATTTGTGCACGCCGCATATGCATGCGGCGTATAAAAACAGCCGTGCGATAGCCGGCTGTTTTTACGTTGCACAAATATTCTACTCTTCGTCAGGAGTCCCTTCATCAAGATCATCAGATGTCGGTGTGACAGAGAATGATTCATCACCGCGCATCTTCTCGAGGATCGCTGCTTCGAGATCCTTGCCGACCTCTTTGTTCTCACGGAGGAAGAGTCGTGCAGAGTCATAGCCACGGCCGATCTTCATATCGCCCCAGCTGTATGATGATCCCGACTTCTTGATGATGCCATACTTCTCACCGAACATGAGCATCTCTGACTCGCGGCTGATACCTTCGTTGTAGACGAGATCGAATTCTGCCTGTTTGAATGGGGCAGCAACCTTATTCTTCACGACCTTTGCTCGCGTGCGGCTACCGATGACATCCTCACCCTTCTTGATCTGTGCGATCTTGCGGATGTCGATACGGACGGAGGTGTAGAACTTTAGCGCCTTTCCTCCTGGCGTCGTCTCGGGGTTACCGAACATCACGCCGATCTGCATACGGATCTGGTTGATGAAGATGACGATGGTCTTTGTCTTGCTACAGATCGCAGTGAGCTTGCGGAGAGCCTGACTCATGAGGCGAGCTTGCTTTCCAACATGCTGTGCACCCATATCGCCCTCGATCTCATCCTTTGGGGTGAGTGCTGCGACGGAGTCAACGACGATGACGTCGATATTGCCGGTGCGGACGAGTGACTCGGTGATTTCAAGTGCTTGTTCTCCGGTATCAGGCTGCGATACGAGAAGATGATTGATATCTACTCCAAGTTTACGTGCATATTCAGGATCGAGTGCATGCTCTGCGTCGATGAACGCTGCGATGCCACCGATCTTCTGTGCCTCTGCGATGACGTGCAGCGCAAGTGTCGTCTTACCTGATGATTCAGGTCCAAAGATCTCTACGATGCGTCCGCGGGGAAGTCCGCCGATGCCAAGCGCATGATCAAGTCCGAGTGAGCCGGTAGAGACTGCCTCGATCGCGACGCGTGGCTGGTCGCCAAGCTTCATGATCGCTTCGTCGCCGAACTTGGTTTTGATCGCATTAAGTGTTGCTTCGATCGATGCGAAAGCGTCTTTATCGGTCGCTTTCGTTCCTGTCGTCTTCGCCGCCTTCTTTGCTGGTTTTTTGAATGCCATACGATGATGTTAAATGTTAATTCCTGACGTAGTGGTTGCTGGTGAACTCGTCGCCTCGGTCGTGGTCGCTGCTAAGGTAGTAGCGGTCACAATGCGCTGCTCATGAGGTGCATCATAGATGAGATGCCTTGTGATCGTATGCTGTTTTCCTCGAGCGTCAGTGGCAACAATAGTCATTATATTATACCCAGGGGAGAGCACCAAATGCTCCGAGAAATTACCGCTTGTGTCAATGAAGACCTTACCGCCATCGACGGTGAGCTCCTTCGTGCGAATGGATCGTCCAGAAATGAGCATGAGTGAAGAGGTCGTACTGATGCCTTCAGGTGGCGAATCGAGGATGATCGTCGGCCCGAGGAAGATTCCGCGTGACTCGATTCCCGCATAGACAAGGAAGGCTAGCGCGAGTGCGATTCCTGTTCCACGAATAATGAGTTGCCTGAGTGTCATGGGGATAATGATAGCATAAGAGGGAGGGTGGGGGCTCAGCGCGAAAGTGTAGACTGGCAACGTCAATGGAGGGAGAGTGAAAGGGAAAAGCGTATAGGGAATAGGGTATAGAGAAGAGTCCGGGTGAGTTGGTCTTGCTCAAATATGCTTGATAGGCAATAGGTTATAGGTCATAGGTCGTAGGTAATTCAGAAGCAAAAGGACAGAGGATGTCCTTTACGCATTTAATATGAAATTGCTATTCCTGTCGAATTTATGGCTTGATTCATTGCATTTTGCATTTCCCTATACCCTATTCCCTATAACCTATACCCTGCATTCGTGCTACAATAGAGCCACGAAATCACACTTTTATGGCAGCAGCAAAGAAGGCAACGCGCAAGCGAGTCAAGACAACACCCGAATATGATGAAGCAGGGCCATCTATAGGCTTCTGGTCAGGTTTAAAGGAGGAAACAAGGCATTCTATCATCGGAATTGGGCTCGCGCTTTTTTCAGCCATTCTCTTTGTCGCAGGCTTCGGACAGGGCGGTTTTCTCGGCGCGAAGCTTTATGATGGTATCCATTATGTCTTTGGTGTCGGTTATTGGGTCGTTCCAACGCTCTTCCTGTTGCTCGGCTTTAATTTCTTGCGCACTGGTGGGCATGGTTTGCCAACCCCTGCTTTGATCGCTGGTCCGTTTTTCCTCGTTTCTGCGCTTGGTTTGCTTGCACTCGTCGATTCGAATGCTGGGGATGGTGGCGTTGGTGGAGCATTCGGGTACTACGTATATCTTGGAATCAAATTCCTTTTTGGCGGAATTGCCGCAGGAATACTGCTTTCGGCGATATTCATCATTGCGATTCTTGTGCTCTTTGATACACCACTCCATTTGGGATTCGTGTTCAATTTGTTTGCGCGCTTCAAGCGAAAGCCAAAGCCAGAGCAGTGGTATGAGGAAGAGGATGATGGTGAGCCGGAGCTCGTTGAGGGCAGTGAGGGTGTAACTGTTCGTCTTGGTAAGAAGAGTGTCGCTGAGCAGGCACCTGACGAAGAAGAAGAGGTTGAGGTCGAGGATCCTGAAGAGGAGACCGTTGAGGAGGTGCCCGAGGAGCGACCACTCGTCGTCAACATGCACGAGCCGGGAAAGACTCCAAGTAAAAATGAAGGTGTTCCGTTTACGTTTGACTCGAATCTCCACGGGAAATACATTCCTCCTCCGATCGCATTACTAGCAGGGGATAAGGGCAAGGCTGGCTTTGGGGATATAAAGGCAAATGCGAATACCATTAAGAGCACCCTTTCGAATTTCGGTATCCAGGTCGAAATGGATGAGGTGTCCGTTGGTCCCTCGGTTACGCGCTATTCATTGAAACCTGCGCAGGGCGTCCGCCTCTCACGTATCACGTCGCTCGCGAGCGACTTGGAGCTTGCGCTCGCTGTATCGCCGATCCGTATCGAGGCTCCTATCCCAGGGAAGTCCCTCGTTGGTATTGAGATTCCGAATAAGCAGAAGGCGACGGTTGGTCTTGGTGCCTTGCTTGGGGATCCGACGTTCATGAACGATCCAAATCCACTCTTTGTTGCTTTGGGCCGTGGAATCAGTGGTGCCGGTCAATATATGAACGTGGCAAAGATGCCTCATATGCTGGTTGCAGGAACGACAGGTTCAGGAAAGTCGGTGACCATGCATACGATCATCACATCGCTTTTGTATCGTAATTCTCCAGAGCAGCTACGCTTTATCATGGTGGATCCGAAGCGCGTTGAGCTTACGCTCTATAATGGCATTCCGCATCTTTTGACTCCAGTCATCACTGCGGCGAAGAAGGCATTACTTTCATTGAAGTGGGCCACAAAGGAGATGGATAGACGTCTCGAGGTGCTTGAGCGTGAGAAGTGTCGAGATATCGGCTCATATCATAAGAATGTGTTGCAGCCTGCACTCGACCGTTATGAGAAGCGTAAATTAGATGGCAAGGCGCAGCCCGGCGAGGAGAAGGAGCTTCCGGAGCTCATGCCGTACATTGTTATCGTCATCGATGAGCTCGCAGATCTCATGATGGCATTTCCAAAAGAGCTCGAGGCTTCGATCGTCCGTATCGCGCAGCTTGCACGCGCAACGGGTATTCATCTCGTGATCGCGACACAGCGTCCGTCAGTCAATGTCATCACGGGTCTCATTAAGGCGAACATCCCGGGCCGTATCGCAATGCAGGTCGCTTCGCAAGTCGACTCACGTACGATCATCGATGAAGCGGGCGCCGAAGTCTTGCTTGGACAGGGAGATATGCTCTATGTCTCTTCTTCGAGTCCAAAGCCAATACGTCTCCAGTCCGCATTCATCTCCGAGGATGAGGTGAAGAAGATCGTAAAGTTCCTCAAAGAGAACTATGACGGCACGATGGGTGAAGAACTTGCAATTGGCTCTCAAAATCCCGATGGCGCGAATACCCTCGTCGACGGCATCCCTGATGATATGCTCTCGGGGAGTATCGATAGCGGTGATGATGACGAGAAGTTTGAAGAGGCAAAGCGAGTTGTCGTCGAGAGTGGTAAGGCCTCGACGTCGTTCTTGCAGCGACGCATGGGTCTTGGGTATTCTCGAGCGGCACGCATCATCGATATGATGGAGCAGCGGGGGATCATTGGGCCGGCAGATGGCGCGAAGCCAAGGGCGATACTTATCACTGCAGACGATCTCTAGGAGTTTAAGGGAAAAGCGTATAGGGAAAAGGGAATAGGGAAATGCAGCATACTCGTGCTGCATTTTCATTTTGCCTCAAGTTTTTGAATAAGTACGACAAGAATCTTACGAACCTCCATTACTTGGTTGAGAGCTAGCGTAGTATCGATATTCGGATAGAGGTCTTTCGTGAGTAAGATTTGGGTTTCTAGCTCGGCCGCTGAGCCTCGTGCAATATGCAGGAAGTGCGCATAATCTTTGCGCGTCGTGCGCCCGTAGCCTTCCGCAATGTTTGAGGGCACAGAAACTGCAGATCGCTGCATCTGAGAAATTAGGCTGAATTTTTCAGAGGTCGGAATGTGTTTACAGAGCAGGTATATGGTCTTTGTGAGGACCATTGACTTCTTCCATACAATAAGATCCTTGTAGTCCTTAATGTACACCATCGCTATAATATAGCACACTATCTATAAATATAGTAGAACGGCTATGCATCAAATGTCTTTAATGCATTAACCCTATTACCTTTTCCCTATACGCTTTTCCCTTGGTATTTGACGTATTGTCCCAGATGAGTAGTATGAAGGACACAAGAGTAGTGACTTTGATATGAGATAGGGAAACTATTGACATTTTCAAATTATCTAGTATAATGTACGTCACTACTAAAGGACAAAAAGGTTGTGTTCCAACCTGATTGTCGGTTAATAATCCATCAACTATTTTAAAGGACATATGTCAGATACGTACAGTTCACGCAAGGCACTGAAGCTTGCAACAGCTCTCTATATGGTCACGGACATCATGTCCGAGAAGGAGCCCCTAAAGTGGCACCTTCGCAACTGCGCAGTAGCGCTCCTCGAATCCGATGCTGCAAGCATTCTTCGCGGTATCGAGCAGACGCTCGACATTCTCTCGATCGCACGTATCGCACGTGCAGTCAGCCCGATGAATGCTGATGTCCTTGAGGATGAGCTCCGTGCGCTCGAGGTACTCCTTGCGGCACGAGGTAGTGCTGCGCCGACCCCCGCACCGTTGTTCACCTCGGACTTCTTCGATGTCCTTGAGATCGCAGCGCCGACGCGGGGTGGGGAAGAGCAGGCGGATGCCTCTCTCGCTACGATTGCAGCGACCACGGAAGCAGTAGCGGTCAAAGCAGAGACAGCCGAAGCAAAGCCTGTCGCACCGCCCATTGAAAAGAAGATTCCCGTCAGCACGCCGCTCAGCGCGCCGCGCCTACAGATGAGTGACATTCCTAAGCCGATTGCTCCTCTCCCTATAAAGGAGAAGGAGGTGATCAAGGCGAAGCCGATCACTATGGTCCCCGAAGGTGGTATCCGTTCAGCGGTTGCACCACACATAACGCTCGTTGATGCAGATGTGCAAGAGCGCCAGGCACGCAGTGAGGAGACACGAAACTCACGCCGAGAGATCATTACCGGTGTCATTGCCACGAAACAGAATTGTTCGATAAAGGACATTTCGGCAAAACTCCAAAATGTTTCCGAGAAAACCATTCAGCGTGAACTCTCCGCAATGGTCGAAGAGGGTATCCTTATTAAGGAGGGTGACCGTCGTTGGTCGACTTACCGCATCGCGCGACTTCCTTTGCTGCACTGATGTCCTTTATAACGGACATCGAATTATATGAAAAGGCCCTAAACATTGGGCCTTTTCATATCGGTGCGGCACCAGAGAAAAGGGTCTGTCCTATAGGACATGTATATCCTAAATTGAAATAATTTGCGCATGCATATAGGACATATTTAGGACACCTCTAAGACGAGGCGATGTGTCGAATATCCAGTTATAGAGCCATTAAATTGTCACAAAAAATGATTTCGTTTGTTGACTTAGTGTCGCAACTGTAATAAGATTGCGTTACGCTCATTCATCTCCACGCCTTCGGGCGGGAATGAGCGTGCCACAAATTCTAAGCACACATACACACACCAAGTGAGTATTATGGGTGCCGCTGGGTTCTGGGGCTGGAGGCAACAGCTTTCGTGAGCAGTTTTTCGTCTTTGTATGTTTGTGCGAAAAGTTTCTGCAATGAAAGGCGTGGTGGTGACATCGCGTTTTCCATCGAAGAAAGCGAAGCAAGTCGTCTGTTGGTAGTGAACGGAGAGGGGCGAGCAGCCACTCAAACTTCTCACAGGACATTGCTGGTAGATGATTGGTGCGTATACAAAATTAGGAACGCTTGCGGATCCTAGCGGAGTGTACGGGCCTGCTGTGTATTGTCACTTCTTGCGGAGGGGATAGTATGCACAAACTTCAAACCGTGATTTATAAAACTTTTACTGTTAAGTAATCGTTTACCGTATCAGTCGTTAATGACAGATACAAAATTTATTCCGTCGAGCGAGGGTACGACATACGAATGTTTCATTCGTATAGCGTCCGAGCGAAAACGGAACAAGTTTCATTATTTCATTTCATTCACTATGACGAATAAGAATTCAAAGTTCGTCGGTCTTGCTCTCGCAGCAGTGCTCCTCCCAGTAGTAGCATCAGCAGCGACCATCGAGGAGCTCCAGGCGCAGATCAATGCGCTCATGGCTCAGCTCGCAGCAGCAAAGCCGGCAACAACAGCATCTTGCTCAGTAGTACTCTCAAAGTCACTCAAGGCAGGTATGTCAGACGCTGAGGTTATGGACCTCCAGAAGGCACTTAACTCAGATGTTGATACTCAGGTAGCAGCATCAGGCGTTGGTTCAAAGGGCAACGAAACGATGTACTTCGGCCCAGCAACGAAGGCTGCAGTCATCAAGTTCCAGAACAAGTACGCATCTGAGGTGCTCGCTCCAGCAGGCCTCTCAGCAGGTACCGGTTTCGTAGGTGCATCAACCCGCGCAAAGATCAATGCTCTCTGCTCAGGTGCAGTTGTTTCTACTCCATCAACCACCCCAACCACAACTCCAGCTCCAGTAACTGGTCTTAATGGTACGGCAGGTTCAGTAACGGTCACCAGCTACACTTCAGACAACGACACGAATGTCGTGACGGGTGTTGCACAGACTGTTGCAGGATTCAAGGTAAAGGCAGACGGTTCTGACGTTGCAGTTTCACACCTCAAGGTGTCTCTCGCATTCGAGGCAAGCAACGCATCAGCATACCCAAATGCTTCAAACTACCTTAACCGTTACTTCGATAGGATCGACGTATACGCAAATGGTTCAAAGGTTGCTTCAGCAAATGCAAGCGACTTCAACCGTGATTCAGCTGGTCAGTACTCAAAGACGATCGCTCTTGACAACAAGGTTATCGTGAAGATGGGTGCTTCAAACCAGACCACCTTCACCATCAAGGCAGTCGGTGCTTCATCGATTGATTCTGATAACGCAGGTGCTAAGTGGGACATCACCGAGGGTAACATCCGCTTCGCAGATGCAACCGGTGCAGTGCTCTCAGACACAACGACCTACACGATCAACGGCGTTGCTGTTAACAAGCTCTCAACATCATCTGATGTTAAGGTTCGCTTCTCAGCAGGTGCTGCAAACCCAGACGTGAAGACCAACTTCGTTTCTGATACTTCATCAGGCGACAAGGTTGTCATGAATGAGTTCAAGGTAAAGGCAGAGGGCACCAAGGTGTCATTTGACCAGCTCCAGATGAACGTTACGACTTCAACGACGACTTCAAACATGATCAGCGAGCTCCAGCTCGTCCAGAATGGTTCAGTCATCGACACTGTCGACACTTCAAGCTCAGAGCTTTCAGCAGGTGTTGCATACTTCAACATCGACAACCTCGTAACTGTTAACCAGGACGAGACCCAGACCTTCCAGGTCGTTGCAAAGATGCAGAAGATCGGTACCGCAACCTTCGTTGCAGGCCAGACCGCAACCATCTCGTTCAAGAGCATCAACGCTCAGGACGTAAACGGCGACGTTATCCCATCATCGAAGTTCTATGGCTCAGCAGATGGCCGCCAGCAGACCTTCCTTGCAACTGGTCTTAACGTAACCAAGGTCAGCTCAAATGTAGCTGCAACCACGAACTCAAACACACCATCAGCAAGCTTCGGTACCTTCACCTACGATGTTAAGGTAACCGCATCAGGCAATGATGTATGGGTTCCATTCACCGCAAGCTCAACCGGCGCAGCAGGTGTACGTTTCACTGTTGAGGATTCAAACAACACTGACGTAACTGCAGCAGGTACGAACACCGCATCAGTAGCACTCATTTCAGGTGGTACTCGCGATGGCAACACGGTGAAGATCGCAGACGGTGAGTCAGCAACGCTCGAGGTTGTCGTAACTTACGACCCATCAGCAGCTGGCCAGTACCGCCTCCAGATCGGTTCAGTTGGTTACAACAACACTGATGCAGCAACCGGAGCAAGCCTCTCGATCACTGCAGCACCAGAGTCAGACTTCCAGTCATCAAACCTCTTCATCACGAACTAATGTTCCTGATGTAGAAACGATCTCTGATCGTCTACAGACAAAAACCCGCTTCGGCGGGTTTTTGCTTTTAGGAAGAGGAGGATATGCTAGGGAAAAGGGAAAAGGGTATAGGGAAAAGAGAAAAACAGAATACAAAAAACACGAGCACCTACTGTGCTCGCGTTTTTTCTTACTAGTGGCATTTACCCTATACGCTTTTCCCTTTTCCCTATTCCCTTGAATTGAACAAGGCACCCCTGTCCTTTATGCCCTAACCATTCGTATAGGACATTGTGTGGATGCTTTTTATTGCCGATATTGTTATCGACTATATAATTATGCTATTCCTGTCACAAAACGTAGTACGGCATTGTTATGCAAGTGAAGACGTCTGACAGGATGTCTATCGCACACGGTCCTCTACTCCAGGGGTTCGTGCAAGATAGGTACTGCCCGAGCGATCGAGCGGTAGCTTGTGTGTGAGGAGAAAGCTTTCGTGAGCAGTTTTTCGTCTTTGTATGTTTGTGCGAAAAGTTTCTGCGATGGAGCATCTGTGGTGTACGCACTGTGGATGCCTCATAGAGGAAAGCGAAGCAGTCGATCAGGGTTGCATGGGAAGATGGGTAGCCACCGCACTTTCTGGGATGCTGATCGTGATCGATCGGTACGTATATATGCAGGGAACGCTTGCGGATCCATGTCTTATATACGGGCCAGCTGCGTATTGTCACTTCTTGCGGAGGGGATGGTACGCACAAACTTCAAACCGTGATTTATGAGCTTCATTATTTATAACAGTAGTGAACTCTCGTAGACATCGCATGATGACTACATGATTTATTCCGCCGAGCGAGGTACGGAATACGAGTGTTCTATTCGTATGGCGTCCAAGCGAAAACGGAACAAGTTGATTATTTCATTTAAATTCATATGACGAATAAGTATACAAAGTTCGTCGGCCTTGCCCTCGCTTCGGTGCTCCTCCCAGTGGTAGCATCAGCAGCGACCATCGAGGAGCTCCAGGCGCAGATCAATGCGCTTATGGCACAACTCGCAGCAGCAAAGCCGGCAGCAACCGCATCTTGCTCATCGGTCTTCACCAAGACACTCAAGCAGGGTATGTCGGACGCGGAGGTGATGAATCTCCAGAAGTTCCTCAATCAGGACATGGCGACCGAGGTCGCAGCATCAGGTCCTGGCTCAATGGGGAATGAGACGATGTACTTCGGACCCGCAACAAAGGCTGCAGTCATCAAGTTCCAGAACAAGTACGCATCTGAGGTGCTCGCTCCAGTGGGTCTCTCAATGGGTAGCGGCTTGGTCGGGGCAATGACTCGCGCAAAGATCAATGCACTTTGTGCAGCAGTACCTACGACAACCACTCCAGGTACAACGACCGGAACAACCGGCACGACGGGTACCACGGGTACAAGTGTTTCTGGTCTTAATGGTGGTGCTGGTTCAGCAGATATCAGCAACTACAGCTCAGATAACGACACGAACGTCGTCACTGGTGCAGCGCAGACCGTTCTCGGCTTTAAGGTCAAGGCAGATGGTTCAGATATCAATGTCTCTCATGTAAAGATTTCGCTTGCAATGACGGACAATTCAAGTGTCTCGAACTACCTCGATCGCTATTTCCAGGAACTTGATATTTATGCGAATGGTTCAAAGGTAGGTTCAGCAATGGCGGGTGATTTCAACCGTGATTCTGCTGGTCACTACTCAAAGACCATTGCGCTTAACGCAAATACGATCGTACGCATGGGTACTGCAAACCAGGTCACCTTCGCAGTGAAGGCTATTGGTGCGCAGACCATTGATACTGCAAATCTTGCAGCACTTTGGACCGCAACCCTTAACGAAATTCGTTACCAGGATGCAACTGGCGTCACTCTTTCTTCAACAGCAAGTGGTGTGACCTATTCAGGTATTACGGTCAGTAAGCTCGCTTCATCATCTGATGTCAAGGTTCGCTTCTCATCAAGCTCAGCAAATCCAGACGAGCGCACCGTCTTTGTTTCACAGGACAATTCAGGCGACAAGGTCGTCATGAACGAGTTCCGCATCAAGGCAGAGGGTACGAAGATCTCATTTGATCAGTTGAAAGCAACGACAACCAGCTCAACCTCGACGAGCCAGATGTTCAGCGAGTTCCAGCTCGTGAAGAATGGTTCAACCCTTGCAACGGTTGATCCAACAAATACTTCAGAGTTTACCGCAGCAACTGGTCTTGCAACATTCAATCTCGATAATCTCGAGTATGTGAACCAGGATGATACGGTCACCTACCAGATCGTGGGTAAGATGCAGAAGATCGCTACTGCGACGTTCCCGCAGGGTGCAACCTCATCAGTTACGATCGCAACCTATGGTATCAACGCTCAGGACGTCAACGGTGATGTGATCCCAACATCGAAGTTCTATGGTTCAGCAACCGGAAAGACACAGACCTTCCGTGCAACTGGTCTTAATGTAACCAAGGTAAGCTCGACGGCAAGTGCGACAACGAACTCGAACACGCCATCAGCAAGCTTCGGTACATTCGACATGCAGGTAAAGGTCACCGCTTCTGGTGATGATATCTGGGTACCATTTACGATTGATAATGCAAGTTCAACGACCGGTATCTCATACACGATCGAGGACTCAAATGGTGCAACGATCGCATCAACCACAGGTACGACTACGGCTTCGGTCGCACTCGTCTCTGGCGGAATCCGCGATGGTAACTATGTGAAGATCGCAGATGGTGAGTCCGCAACACTTGATATCGTTGTGACTTACGACGCTGCTGCAGCTGGTCAGTTCCGTTTGCAGGTTGGCTCAGTCGGATACACAACCGCTGGCGCAACTGGTGCAGCAACTGCATCGATCGCAGCAACTCCTGACACTGACTTCCAGACATCGAATCTCTTCATTACGAATTAATGCAGAGTATTCGGTAAGTCGTTCAAGACAAAAAACTTCGCTTCGGCGAAGTTTTTTGTTGTGAGGGGAAGCCTTGTCTGTATGCGCATGGTGTATAGAATACTTGCCAATATATATAATGTGTGTTCTGAAGATAATTGCAAATGTGCACGAAACTAAAGGACAAAGATGAAGGGAATTCATGTATCTCCAGAAAGCTAGGTATAGCGCATGTTAGTGAGCGTCCTTTTTAAAGGACAGTTTTGTCCTTTAAAAAGGCAGGGAGGGAATCGTGGTGTCAAGGTAAAAACCTTGTCACAGGGCCGTGCTTTGCTTGTTTCTCAGTTGGGGTTGTGGTAGAACCATGATTACCAAACACCCATTTGCGCCCTTGGCCTGTTGGCCTTCGGTGTCAAAAAACTCAAAATATTATGAAAAATATGATTACAAAATTCGCCGGGTTGCTCATGCTTGTACTCTTGGTACCCGCAATGGCTTCTGCGGTGACTACTGACGAATTACAAGCACAGATCAACGCCCTCATTGCACAGTTGCAGCAGTTGCAGCTTTCGCAGAATGGTGGGAATGCAGTGATCGCCTACAATAATGCAAATGCAAATGTTGGCACATCGTGCACATTCACCAAAGAGCTTTCGCTTGGCATGTATGACCCCGAGGTCGTCGAGCTCCAGCGTGTCCTTAATCAGTCTGCAGATACGCAGGTTGCAGGCTACGGAGTTGGTGCTCCCGGTGCAGAGACGGACTATTTTGGTCCATTGACTCGTGCTGCAGTCATTCGTTTTCAGAATAAGTATGCAGCCGATGTGCTTGCGCCTATGGGTCTTTCCTACGGTACAGGTATCGTTGGTGTAGCGACTCGCGCACAATTGCATCAGCTCTGCGTCCCAACAGGTGGTGTCGTTCTTGGTGCAAGCACTGATATCCCATCTTCAGTTACTCCGACGACGGTCGTGACGAATACAAACACATCGTCGAACTACAACAACGGGGGATATACAAACAACTCAGGATTGAATGGCAGCGCAGGCTCGATTTCCGTAAATAGCTATTCTGCGGATGTTGAAGACAACGTTGTGACGGGATCAGGGAAGTACGTACTTGGTTTCAAGGTACGCGCAGACGGGTCCGATGTCCGTGTGACGAATCTTCGCCTCACTTTGAATTACAACGGTTCAAATAACAACAACCTCACGCGCTACTTCGACGCGTTCGAGATCTATGCTAATGGTTCACAGGTCGGACGTGTCTCCGCAAGTGATTTCTATCGCGATGGCTCCGGTCAGTACTCGAAGGCAGTCGCGCTCGATAATGCGATCGTACGCATGGGCTCATCTGGCCAGACGGTATTCTACGTGCGCGCTATTGGTGTCCCATACATCGATTCAGCAATTGCCGGAAGCGGAAGTCCATGGACTGTGCGTGCTGATAGCATCCGTTTCACCGATGCAACCGGCTACACCTTCTCTGATGGTTCAAGCGTCTCAAATTCAGGAGTATACGTCGACAAGCTCTCAACCTCAGGCGACGTAAAGGTGCGCATCTATACTGGTGCAAACAATCCTGATGAGCGCACGGTATTCGTCTCTGATAGTGGTTCAGGCGACAAGGTGACGATGCTCGAGTTCCGCTTGAAGCCAGAGGGAACACGTACACAGTTCGATCAGGTTCGCGTGAATGTTTCAAGTTCGGGTGCGGCGATCGCAAATCAGGCAAGCGAGTTTCAGCTCCTTCGTGATGGCAATGTGCTTGCAACCGCAGACGCAACAGCGGTCTCAGGTGGTGTACTCACATTTAACCTCGATGATCTCGCAACGATCGATCAGGACAACACTGCAACCTTCGATGTCGTTGCGCGCATGTTGAAGATCGGCACTGCATCATTCCCAGAAGGAAGCTCGATGACCGTCTCTTACGCCTCGGTAAATGCACAGGATCAGAATGGTGATAACATCACTGCATTCTCAGGTTCAGCAACAGGTCGCACGCAGACTTTCCGCTCGACGGGCCTCAATATCGCTCGCGTAAGCTCATATGCGAATGCAGTGCAAAACTCATATAACCCATCAGCAAGTTATGGTGAGTACCACATGCAGATTCGTGTGACTGCATCAGGTAATGATATCTGGGTGCCATTCACCATCGATTCAGCAACGAGCACAACGGGTGTTGTGTACAGCATGGAGGATGGAAATGGCAACGTCGTGTCGTCAGGTGCGACAACGAAGTCTGTAGCCCTCATCTCCGGTGGTACACGTGATGGTAATTACGTCCGTATCGCAGATGGTGAGTCAGCAACGATCGAGGTCGTCGTGACCTATGATCCGACTGCAGCAGGCCAGTATCGTCTCCAGGTAAACTCTGTCGGCTATACGACGAGTGGTGCCTATGGAGCAGCGACCGCACAGATCGCGGGTACTCCAGAAGGCGACTTCCAGTCTTCAAACCTCTTCATCACCAATTAATTAAAAGGAATGATTGTGTAGAAACGCGAGCGCCGTCCGGTGCTCGCGTTTCGCATTTTTTCGCCGTCTACAGGCACTTCCTGGTGGCCTGAGCATAGTCTTGTCTTTTGTGCAAAAACCACGCCTGGCGTGGTTTTTGCGTGTTTTCGGGGTGATTTTTGGCCCCGTCTATGCTACACTAACCGTATTATGGATACCCTCGCGAAACTATTCGGCTCAGCGGCACGCGTCCGCGTCATGCGCCTTTTCCTCATGAACAGTGAAGAGATCTACGAGATCGCCGACGTCGCTCAACGCGCACGAACCTCGATCGATGTTGCACGCAAAGAGGTACGTCTTCTCCGTGATATTGCACTTGTTAAAGAGCGCGAGGCGGTGAAGCTCGTGCCAAAGTCATCACGGGCCAAGGTGAGCGCAGAGACCGAACTCAAGAAAAAGAAGTTCACAGGATATGGCCTCGATCCATCATTCCCATTCCTTGCTTCACTTCGTGGTCTCGTCACCGAGATCGCAATGGGCAAGGAAGACATCGCAGCCCGCTTCAAGGGGTGTGGACACTTCAAACTCATCATTGTTGCAGGTATCTTCATCGATGAGCCGACCTCTCGTGTCGATGTACTCATCGTTGGTGATAAACTGAAGCGTGCAGCGATCGAGCGCGAACTCAAGAAGCTTGAGGCAGAAGTAGGGAAGGAGCTCTCGTATGCGCTCATGGAGTCTGCGGAGTTTGAATATCGATTCGGGGTGTATGATAAGTTTGTCCGCGATATTGTAGACTACCCTCATCTTGTTGTATTGAATAAGTTAAATCTTTTCTAAACTGCACATTTGGGCGAATTTGCCCTCACGCTTCGGCGCACCGCCTCGTCACCGTAGAACGCCTACGGCTCCGTCGGTCGGCACGCCTCCAGCGAGGGCAACTTCATCCCAAATCTGCAGTTTTTCGTTGTGCAATGTTTTGAAATACAAAAATAAAATCCTCACGAATTTTGTTGTGAAATGAAATTCTGTAAATCTTTGAATATTTAAACTTTTTCAATACCCTGGTGCGAATCTTGTCTTTTCTATGATTTGTGTTAGTTAGACGAGAGAACTTTTCCCCATGGTGGGGGAGAACAAGGAGCACTCATGTCCACGAAGGACCTCTTATTTTTGCTCGTTTCCGCAATCTATTTCCTCGGCTGCTTCAACCTGATACTGGTGCTCCCGCACCGCTTCGAGGAAAACATCTGGAAGTGCAATCTTGGTGAGCGTGCGTGTACGCGCTTGGGTATCAGCGTCTTGCTGTTCGGTGCACTCACGTATTTCGTCTTCGGGAAGAGTTATCAGATTCCCACTTCGTTCTGGATGCGGATCTGTACTTCAGTGTTCTATGCGATCGTCGTTTGGGGCCTCGCAACTTACTCCAGCATCGAACTGCACCGTTATCGCTTCGTTAAGAGATTTTTGGAGCAGTGGGTGTTATCGGCTGGGGACGTCAGTTCGGCGCACCGGCTCATACTGCACCAGCACGGCTGCGATCGTCAGCTCATCATTCGTGATGACCGTGTACAGTACCACCTCGGTAAAACAGCGGACGGAAATGGGGGAATCATGACCCAGGAACTTTCGCGCAATTACCCCAAAGACACATTACGGGTTTCTCGTGATGGTGAGGTGTCGATCCATCTCGTTACCCTGCCGCTCCGTCGGAAGGATCTCATGAATATCGTGCGCCAGCTCCCGGGCTATACTCATATGGAGCTCAGCAGTAAGGGCGAACGTGTTCTCTTGAAGTAATTGATCGAACCACGCATTGCGTGGTTTTTTCGTGCGTTATGCACACATTATGCACATATCTATAGTTGCTGTATCTATTGATATTGTTATAATCATATATGTTAGTATAGTAAGTGTAATAGCGTATGCAAAACGGAGAAATACATGGTGTCGATGAGGCGTTCTCTCTTCGTGAGGAGGGTGCTCGAGCGGTCCTTGTGAGCGTGAGTCTTGTGCTTGCGCTCAGCGCGATCGCTCTTTCTGTGGTCGTTTTGATGCAAGAGGATTTTATGGGGAACAATCGTCATACTGCACAACGATTGGGAAAATCCGTGCCCGTCGTGGACGACGCTGTGCAGCGCTTGCGGGAGATGCAGCCTGCCGCGACGGGCAACATACAAAAATGAAAGTTAATAGGATATAATTGAATCATGATGAATGCAGAAGAAATGCAAACTGCGGTGCCTCGGCACCGCTCTCGTGTTGTAAAAGTAATAAAAAGAGTGGTTATTGGCGCTCTCGTCGTCTACGGCTTGCTCGTTATCGTGCGCACAGGGCAGTTGCTCCATGCGGATGATACCGCGAAAAAAGTAGCGGCCATTCATGAGATTCGTCTGACACTCGCTGATGTGGATGGATCAAAACTTCCGCCGGAGCCGAATAAGGCAGAGAATGATGCGACGGTCGCTGGAATCGACGTGAATCATAATTATGTTCGTGATGATGTTGAGCGCTGGATATTCGATCACTATACTGACCAGAAGGAGCGCGCGGTGTGGATGCAGTGGGCACGCGCTGAGGCGATGGTGATGACCCATACGGAAAGTAAGGAGACACTCAAGGCAGCGCTTGGGGAGGAAATGAGGGCAACGGGTTGTGAAAAAATATATTATGATTTACCAAATAGTGCACAAAATTTAGCGCTTGTAGATAGCGCTGAAAAAGGTTTGATTGGTGAACTTATCAATACACCCCAAAGAAATGCCGCTTATGTCGGAGCGCTGAAGAATATCTCGAGTTTTGGTGATATCGATGGTGCACAGTGTGATATATTCCCTGAAATTAGGTAGAAAATAATTTCCAAATTGTTTTTATTATTCACAAACGCGCAAGTTTGTGATTATGAAGAGAATAGTAATTTTGGCGACCACTTTGGTCGTGTTAGTTTTTCCAAGCCCGGGTTATGGATATTTCTTCGGCGTAACAGAAGTGACTAATAAGTGTTTTAAAAATGGGTACTCAGTAATTTATATTAATGGGGTATTAAATAGTGAATCAGATGCTGCTCATGGCGCAAGAGAGTTAAAGAAAATTGTCCCAGATACTTTCCAGGGTGAAATTGTGAAAACATATTATGCTTTCAACCCATCTCATATCGCAGGCATTGGGGACAGTCTAACTTCAGTCATTCAGAAGACCTTCGATCAGGCACAACATGCGATGGGGCTTGATTATGATGCAGAAGAGATGATCAGCGCGATGCATGATGAAGTTAAAGAGGGGAGGATTCTCTTTGTGCCGCACTCGCAGGGTAATTTTTATGCTAATACGATCTACGATTGGCTCGCGACCCGCGAAGGGGGTATCGGGACGAGTAGTATGACGATGTATAACGTCGCCTCGCCTGCACAGATGTCCGCTCCGAATGCACGATATATTCTCTCAAAAAACGACAAGGTCATTGCTGGCCTCGTCGGGAGCGTGGGTGCTATAGCACCACCGAATGTTGATTTTCCAGAAATAGGTTCATCAAAAGATGCGCTCGGGCATAATTTCGTCGATACGTACCTCCATTACGGGAGTGCGCAAATGATGAAGGATATCAAGGCTGAGCTGGCGACGCTTGAGGTTGATACGGGGAAAGATGCAAGCTTGCCTTGTGTGCCCGCTCCCGATACGGGGGTTGCGCACGCGCTCGCTGCGGCATACTTTGCGATCGCTGATCCCATTGCAGGAGTGGGTGCCAGTATTTTCAAAGGGGCCGCGCAGTTCATGAGTGTTCTCTCGGGGTCAGTTTTTTCTTCAGCTCCACAACCTATGGAGGAATTAAAGGGCACACGCGATCTTCCCGACCTCAAGAAAGAGGCACCAGTCACTTATCCTGGTTTCAAGCCCGCAGTAGTCTTGCCTGTTGTGCAGCAAGATGCACCGCCTGTCGTCAAAGAGACGACATTGCCCAAGAAGAAGCCGCTGAAAGCAGCTCCGGCGGTCGATCCTGATGCGGAGTACAAGACCGCATTACTTGAGCGTATCGCATTGTTGAAGCGCATGCTTAAGGCGGAGAGTACATTAGAGAAACAAGTCATCGCTTCATCCGTCATAAGGCGAAGTGGGTCATTGCCGACGGCGCGTGCACATGCACTCGAAGAAGCTTCGACGACGCCGATCATAGTGGAGCAAGGAGGATTCACGATTGAAGATAATCTTCCGCAGAGCCAAGAGAGTGCCTCGATAATACCCACTTCGGGGCAACTGCTCATCACTGAGTATTATATCGGGAAAGATGGTGAGTCATCATGGGTTGAGCTCATGAATACTACCGACAAATGGCTCGATATGCGTAATGCGGAATTCATCGAAGACGGCGAGCATTATCCATTCCCACTCACTGGTATACCACCGAAAAGGTTTGTTGTACTCAGTAGTGATGGAACGAAATCACATGCGATACTTCAGTCGGAGGCACCATATCGTTTCATTGAGGGGCTTTCGTCGCGCTCGCGTTCAAGTGGTGAATTCGTCATACTTGCCAATCATAGCTTGGTCGATCGTGCGCCTTATGGCGGTGCATATTGCGCAAATGCATATGCATTGCGTCGGTCATGTGAGCGTATGATCACTATCGCGCCTGGCGATAATCCGAGCTATTGGGTGCGCGCGCGTGCGCTCGATACGCCAACGCAATATGAAAATGCGTCGACTATTGGTTATGCGAATCAGTCTTGGAAATACAATATTTATGAGGGGAGGAGGATTGCGGGTGTATATCCTAATGAGATCATTCCGCGAGGTAGTGATGCCGTCTATGTAACTGGTGAGGTCACTGTTCAAAGTGGTGAAGAATGGATGGTTGGCAACGATCGATCGTGGGTGCTTGCACTTCCTGATGCTGCGATTTTTGGAGGGAACGCGCAGACGGTCATACATGTCTACGGAACATTGGGGATCTGGAAGACGGGAAGTATATCGACGAATAAACAGTTCGCAAATTATACTTCCGAGTCGAATCGGCCTTTGATCGAGACGGTGCCGCATATCGTCGTGCATGAGGGTGGGGTATTCGTTCGTGACCCCTATACGTATCTTACTGCTCCAGTTATCGTCCGTGGTGGTGTAGTGCGTGTGAATACTATAGCGTCGCGTATGCGCCTCGAGTCCGGAAAACTCTTCCTTACGTATTTCGATGATGGCACTTCTCCAGCAGAGATCCCTTCATGTAGCACCTATCGTGATCGGACGATGCTGCTCGAATGGCTTGGAGGAAAAGTGTATCGCATCGGCGTCGACTGTGGCCCAGCAATTCCTCCAACGGGGCAAGATGAAGGGCAGCAGGGAGGGCCTGATGATCCATTCGGAGTGCTTGCAATGCAGGATGCAGAGGATTGTCACGTCTATTACGCAGCGCGAGATTTTGTGGATTGCAATGAATATTATGGATTACCTCCTGAATTTATCGATCCTCCTCCCGAGGCGATTCCGCCCGTCGAGAGCACGACAACACCTGAGATCGATGACGAGATGAGCACCTCAACAGCAACGAGCACCGATGATGTCCCTCCTGTTGAGGATTCGCAAGGAGATGCTGTCGGCACAACGACTCCGGCGGATGGCTCCGCATCAAGCACTGAAGAGTTGCCGCCACCGGAAGATTCAGGCAGTGGATCGTCCGCGACAACGACGGAGTCGTTATCACTAATAGATTCATCCAGTACGAGCACTGCGACTTCGACACCAGTGGAGGATGGGTCAGGATCATCGACGAGTACACCTCCGATTGATAATGGCGGGTTAGTCGCTGGGACATCGACCGCGACATCGACTCCTGGAGAGGAAGGACCTCCATCGTCAACGAGTACACCACCAATCGATGGTGGAGGGATTGTCACAGGAACGTCGACCGCGACGTCGACGGCGAGCGGTGAAGATGGTAGTGCGACGACAACAGAAAGCGTTTTCTGCTATGACGGGCCGCTCTATTATGATGGCATCACTGATGAAGAATTGAATGCGACATGCGGTCATGGGTGGGCGCCAAGGCCGGAACTTTTCCCTGTAACATCTGGAGGCTGGAATCCACTCGATGGGCGTATGCAGATCACCGAATATTATATTGGCGCAGCAGGGGAGTCATCTTGGTTCAAAGTCTCGAATATGATGGGCTCTGCTGCGATCGATTTGAAATTGACTGACGTGAGTATCGCAGGTGTGCGTATTCCGTTTCCTGTGCTCAGTATACCTGCACGAGAATATGTCTTGATCGCGAGCGACGGACTTACTGCGCAAGCAGTGCCACTAGTTTCGCAAAATGGTGGCGTTGAGACGAGGGCAGAGTACATAGGTTTTGTTCTACCTGAGGATATAGAATCGTCAGGCACGATACGCTTCTTCTACACGACCAGGCCAGGTCTTCCTGAGGAAGATATAGAAATATTCGATTATGAAAGAGGGGTCTGTCCAGGCATCATTTCATCCATCGGATCGTGTGTACTCGAACGACCCTATCTTGTTGGAAATTATGAGGGTGATGCGGGATACGTGCCATGGTCAATGCCAAGTACTTCGGAACCTTCCATGTCGAATGTGTCGAGTCCAGAGAGCTCAGATGAAGCGCCTTCAGCGGATAATGTTGTGATAGAGAATTTAAGCAGTGACAACTCGACAACTACGCCGGATGTCATAGTTGAAGAGATCGGCACAAGCACATCCGTTGATATTGTTGCGGGGGATGGTGACGCTACAAGCACTGCTCCGTAAAGAATAATAAAACTGAAATAAGAACTTTCAATCACAGGCGAGGTCATAGCCGCCTGAGATTGCTAGAAAGTATTAACAAAAAACCGCACCGCATGGCAATTGTGCCATCCGGTGTGATTTTGCATCCCATCGCGTTTTTATTTTAAATAGGACGTTTATGCCGTTCGCCATAAACGTCCTTTTCTGTGGATAATCGTATTCTATTATTGATATATTGATGTATAGTTAGTAAATACACATGCCACGCAGCGATGCAGTGGCTTTATTATTTTCCACAAATATGAATGATCTTGAACATGCTATCGGTTTGGGTAATCATGGCGACGGCCACTTCCATGTCGAAGAAGAGCTTCGAGGACGTGTTGGGAGAAATATGAAAACTTTCCTAATGGCTTTGTTTAGCGGTCTTGATCGTCGATCTCGACTTGGGCAAGTAAGGGCAAAGTGGTACGCGCTTAAGGGCGCTGGGTCAGAAGCTTTAGATGTTTTAAATAGCGTACAGAAACGGAGAGCATTCGTGACTTTGGAGCGACAAGGCTATATTCGTCGTTCAACTTCGATGAAAAATGGTAAAAAGGTTATAATATTTTCGCTCACCGAGAAGGGTATCGCACTTCAAAACTATTATGGAGACGAGGAGAAAATGAGTCGTCTTGCTCATGACTCAATAGGCAAGCGTGTGCTGGATGGAAAGCTTAGGGCGATATCTTGGGATATCCCGGAGGCGCTTCGGAAAAAGCGTGCACTTTTTCGTGATTTTGTTAGATCTCTTGGTTTTCGTTTAATTCATCGCTCATTCTATATTATAGATTTCGATGCAACGTCCTTTATTAGTAGTGCTAGTGAGCTACTCGGTATCGGTAGGTATATTCATTTTGGGTTCTACAAACCCTCACTGAGATAAAACTCAGAATAAGGGCGATGGCTCACTTCTTGCAATTTTTTGAACTCCCATTTTTGGTTTTTCGGTTTGATTGTGACACTGAGGGCGAATTATATTTTGTATATACATGTGAAGTGTGTATTTTTTTATTTAAAATTTGAAATTTACTGAAAATGGAGGCAGAAGATTTAAGGAGGTGGTGTTAATTATGGACGTTTATGACGTACGTGATAAACGTTCAAATTAAGTTTTTGAGGGTGTGCGCGAGGGGGTGAATTCTGGTATGCTTTGGATATGGAGTTTGAGTATATTGATGCCCATGGGCATTTGAATGATAAGGCGTTTGATGCCGACCGTGATGCTATAAAGGCGGAGCTTTTGGAGCAGAAGATCGCGACTGTCGTCGTGGGGACCGATGTGGCGATGAACGAAAAGGCGATCGCGCTCGCGAATCCTGAGGAGGGGAGGTATGCCGTCATCGGTCAGCATCCTTCTGATGGACATCCCGAAGTCTTCGACAATGATCGCTATCGTGCTTGGGCGAAGCTGCCCGAGGTTGTTGCAATTGGTGAGTGCGGACTTGATTACTATTGGCCTGAAGCGGGTGAGTGGTCGGGGGACGAACAGAAAGAGAAGCGACGACAGTATCATCTTTTCGCGGAACAGATCGACATCGCGCGAAGCGTTGATAAGCCGCTTATGATCCATGGACGACCAACAAAGGGAACGATGGATGCATATGTCGATATCCTCGCGCAATTGCGCGAAGCGTCGCGTGCGCCCGGGCCAGAGATCAGGGGGAATGCGCACTTCTTTGCGGGGGATAAAGAGATCGCAAGGCAATTCCTCGATCTTGGTTTCACTTGTTCATTCACTGGTGTGCTCACGTTCACTACGGATTACGATGAAGTCGTGCGGTATCTGCCAAAAGGATCGATCCTCGCAGAGACCGATGCGCCTTATGTCGCCCCGAAGCCCTATCGTGGAAAACGGAATGAATCGAAATATGTCCGCGAAGTCTATGCAGCGATCGCGCGTATCCGCGGAGAGGACCCCGAGATCATGCGTAAGCAGCTAAATGAAAATGCACGAAGATTCTTTGCTCTCTAGTGCGAATCACAATAAACAAAAAACACGCATGTTGCGTGTTTTTATTTATGGGCGCTTGATGGTTGTCGTTGATTGCGTGCTCGAGGCGATGAGGGGCGGAGATGTTGTCGCTGTTGTTGTCGAGAGGAGCGGTGCAGTTGGGGTCGTCTGTCGTGCCTCGCTCTGTGTTTTCGTGATAAGGGTCGATGCGGTGAGCATGGTGATCGTTTGCGGGTCTATGCCGATCATCTGTGATACGCGGTTAAGCGCTTCGAGATTTACTGAAACTTGTGCCGGTATTGCGGGTGCGGCAAAAGCACGCGTGAGGACGTCGTTGAAATAGCGCGCTTGAAAGATGAATGCGGCGGTCGTTCCGATGATGTAGAGCCCGAAGAGCGACGGGAGCACTGCTTTTTTAAAGTTGTCAGGTGCCTGAAACTGCATAGTGAATGGTTATTGCTGCATTTGTGTCAGCGTTTGCGTTGGCTTAGTCCAAAGTGTGCCTGCGATGACAAGATGGCGGAACCCAGGCTTCGCGGGATCTCTGCGCTCGTCGATACCCGAGATGGCAAAGAAGTAGGGGAGATGCTCGATCGCATTGATGTATTGCCGCAACGCATTCGCCTCGCCATTTACGTCGATCGCGATCGCGATCGTTTGCAGCGCGACTCCATCTTTTTGGATAGTGCTGATCGCTGCGGTACCCACACTGACATTCACAACGACGCCATTTTTCGCGCCATAGGTACTCAGTATGGTGAGGAAGTCACCGATATCTTCGGTCGCAGGTAGTGCTTTGTCGATGCGCTCGGTGATCGCTTTCATCGCGACAAGACGTTGCTCAAGGAGATCGAAGGTCTCTTGGTGATATTCTCGAAGGCCATAGAGATTATTCTCGGAGACAATGGCTGCATCTGTTTGTTCTATCTGTACACGGAGCTGGATGTTGATGAGATAGGTTGCGAAAATGACCACGAGGATGAGTGCACTCTCGCGGATGATGCGTATGCGAAATGTCGTCTTGTCGAGTAAGGATGCCATGTTATGTGGGAAGTTTCATCTTTATCGAGAGGGTGAATGGAATAGCATTCATCGTTTCGAGATTACCGAGTGGGAAGGAGAGCACGTCGATCGCTTTGTTTGAGGAGATCTGCATGCGGAAGAGATTGTATTGTGCCCTCGTTGCAGCGACACCTGCGATGGTGATCGGTGTGTTTGCGACTCCTGTCGTGATCGCATTGAATGAGATGCCATCGGTTTGTAGTCCATCGATCATTTCGAGCATTGGTCCGTAGCGGTGGGAAATAGAAGCGATCGTATCGCCAACCGCGAGCGTTTGATTGAGTATTCCCATTTGCTTCTCTACAAGAGCGGCATTTGCAAATAACCGCGGTGCCGTCATTGCACGTTCACTGCTTTGTTTCGCGACAATGTTCAGGACTTGAACCATCAATATGTGCGCTCCGATCAGGATGATACAGGTCGCAATTGCAGCTTGGCGCAAAAGTTGGAGGCCTGATGCAATGCGATGGAGTACGTAAAGCTCACTTGAGCGGAGTGGGAGTAGTGAGAGTTCATGGATTCCTTTTGGGCTCGGTTTGCGCAGTGCTGCCCCCGCGGCGGGGAGTATATTGATGTCACTTTTGCGGTCGCCGAGGAATGCCTTTGCGGTCTCGTTGAGGGTCATTTTTACTACTTCTTCTCCGACGAATTCACCGGTTTCCGCCATGAAGTAGTCACGAATGTGATTGAGCTCTGACTTTAGCGAAGTAATATCAGGTACTTTTTCGACGGGGATCGCATAATGAAATGCAATTGCGCCATCCTTTACGATATCTACATTCACCTGCGTTGGTGTCGCCGAAACCATGAGTGTATTGTTTGGATTTTTCTCTGAAAGGCGAAGCATGCTCACCGCATCGAATTCGAGGGCGAGCACTTCGACTCCCGCATGTTCTGCTGCGAGTATGTAGGGGTCCGCGATGGAACGGGTTATCGAAAATATGCTGATGCGATCCTCACTCTTTTCTTCAAAAACGTGATGATCGGTATAGGCGAGATCTTTTTTCCAGGGAAGTTCGACGTCGAGGAGGAACCCGAGTGCCTTCTCTCGGTCGCTTGCGCGCTCGCTCTTGGGAAGCCGAAGCATGCTCGAGAAAATAAGATCAGAGGGGATGGAAAGGTTTGCAAAGGAGATCTGTACTTTAAAAGTATCGAGTGCTTGCTCGATATTTCGCGCAAGGCCCTCGGGGTCGAGTACAACACCGTGTGCGATGATGTTCGGAGGGAGTGGCCAAGAGAGAAAGCGTGCGGGCGCGTCGCTATCGATGCTGTCTCGGAGTGCACAGTGAATAGTCGCGTCCGTAAACGATATACCCACGATACGTTCGCGTGCATTCATGAGAAAACGCATCCGTTTGAGCGACTTGCTCGTCATACGTAAAGTATACCATGTAGCACATACTATACATATGCACAGTACTATCCACAGTATACGCGTAAAGCATTGCCTCTTGTGACTAGCGTATGATATACTATACATAAGTAAAGTATACGAAGCTTTACACTTAATCATCATTTACGTGCTTCATTCAATATGCAATCTCTATTTGTAAAACAAGAGAGGCAGCATGAGGGTTTTACACTGCTCGAGTTGCTCATCGTGATCGCCATCATCGCTATTCTTTCCGTGATGTTGATCATCGTGATCAATCCGGTAGAAACATTGCGAAAATCTCGTGACTCTCAGCGTATCTCCGATCTCAACACACTCAAGACTGCAATGGGTGTTTATACGACAACGATCTCGGATCCGAATCTCGATGGTAGTCCAACATCGACTATCAATAGTCTTTGTCGCAGCGCATCTGGCTGGACGACAGGGAATAAGATCTGGTACAGTTTGCCCTCTGATACAGGGAGCATAACGGGCATCAATCTTTCTGGTGTGACGACGCAGCCAACCGCAGCCCAAGTCACTCTCGCAAATCTCGCGCGCGTAGATGGTTCTGGGTGGATCCCAGTGAACTTTGAAGCACTCACTTCGGGGTCTCCGATATCAAATCTTCCTGTTGATCCCGTGAACAAGCTGACGACCCTCACCGCGCCGGTAAACTCCGACTACGTCTATCGCTATGCATGTAATTCAACAACATTGACGTATGAGGTAGATGCACGTCTCGAGAGCGATGAATTCACAAAGGTCACCAATCGCATGCAGTCCGATGGAGGTGATAATGACAATCTCTTTGAAGTGGGTACGAATATTCGTATTCTCGGACAAGGGAGTTTCTAAAAGGAAAATACATAAGGCGCTTCGGCGCTTTTTGTATTCCTCTGAAGACTTGATATAATATAATATATGATAGGAACTTTAATGCGCGCCGACATCTTTGGGCATCTGCTCGTCTACTTCAACATGGCGTGCCTTCTCTGCTATGTCTTGCTGCTCGCTTGGGGCTCCTTGCGAACAGACCTGCGGATTTTGCGGATGAGTTGGATTCATATCGGATATATACTCTCGCGTATTCTTTACGGAATATTCCTTTCTGCGGGGCAATATGTGCATTGGTTTGACAATCAGTTTACTCGACCGCTTACCTATCTTCCGCTTCCTTCGGGCGTGCCACTGCCGGGACTTTACGCACTCTTTGGTCCGCTATTGCGTTTGCGCCATGGATATTTTTTTGACTACATGTTGTCGCATTTCTGGCTGGCGCTCTTCTGGGGTTTGCTTACGACGTTGCTCCTCTACATCCTACTCAGGGCACTCCGAGCGTATCGGCCGCACCTACTCTCTGCGCTCGACATTAATATTTTCATCGCAGGTAGTCTCATTGTCGGTTGGCCAGATATTCTTCTCTATGTGATCGTCGCTTTCGTACTCTTTTTCATTCATGTGGTTTTTGTGACCATAAGGGGCGGGGGACGGGCTCCACTCTACCCGTCGCTCATCATTGCCACTGTGCTTGTCTATTTCTCCGGAACAAAGATGGAAATCGTCTTTCCTATTTTTGACATGCTCCGCTTCACGCACTGACTTTCCTTGGCGCGCATGCTGTCCCCACTACTCTTTATGAGTAGCTTTTTGTATATGTGGTATACTTTAGTATATGCATATAACGAAGGAGGCACTCCGTGGTTTTCTCATAGATTCCGGCTTCGTATCGGAAGACGATTTTGAGCTCGCTGCGACCGAAGCGGCGCATTCGGGCCACGAGATCGAGGATGTCCTCATCGGAAGAGGGGTGATTTCCGAAGATATCTTTCTTGAGACGTTGCAGCCGTACTATGGTGTTCCTGTCATCAATCTCCATCGTATCGAAATCGATGCGGCGGTATTGTCGATGCTTCCTGAGGCTGTCGCGAAATCGAAACGTGTCATACTCTATGGCTTTAATAAAGAGTCCGGTGTTGCGCAGCTTGCAATGCTTGATCCGCTCGATTATGGGACAAGAGCCTATGTTGCTGCGCTTCTTTCTGCTTGGGTGGAGCCCGCGCTCATGGGTTCTTCGAGCTTCCATTATGGGCTCAAGCAGTATCAGCCGACTTTCGGCGGTGATTTCGAGACGATCCTGAAAGGTCATGCGGAGGAGGCTGCGCACGAAATTGATCAGCCGCTCAATGCAAAGGCAACCTCTGTTTCAATTACAACGATCCTCACGAAAATACTTGATCATGCAATTACGTTGAATGCATCGGACGTCCACTTTGAGCCTCTACCCGATGCTATGCTCGTGCGTTTCCGCGTTGATGGAGTCATGCGCGTTGTCGTGCAGCTGCCTCCCGAGCTCATCACTGCACTTGTTGCGCGCGTGAAGGTGCTCGCAAATCTCGCAATCGACGAACATCGTGTTCCTCAGGATGGCCGTTTCGCTTTCGAGAGCGAGGAGGGTGCATCAACTGATGTTCGTGTGAATATCATTCCGGTGCTTCACGGAGAGAAAGCTGAGATGCGTCTTTTGCGCTCATCAGCAAGGCCGTTGTCTCTTTCGAGTCTTGGGTTGGAGGAATCCGCGATCAAGGCACTTGAGTTGGAGATTCATCGACCTCATGGACTCATTTTGGTCACTGGTCCAACGGGTCACGGAAAAACGACAACGCTCTATGCATTGCTTCAGATCCTGAATACTCCTGATGTGAACATCACGACGATCGAAGATCCCGTTGAATATGAGTTTCCCCGCATCAATCAAACACAAGTGAATACGAAGACAGGTATCACGTTCGCAAATGGTCTTCGCGCATTACTCAGACAGAACCCCGACATCATCATGATCGGAGAGATTCGCGATAATGAAACCGTAGAGATCGCAATACATGCGGCACTTACCGGACATCGCGTCCTCTCTTCGTTGCATACGACTGATGCGCCAAGCGCAGTGCCGCGACTCGTCGATATGGGCGCTGAACCGTTTCTGCTCTCAAGTACGGTGAATGTCGTCATTGCGCAGCGTTTGGTGCGACGCGTATGTACGACATGTATCACCTCGTATCCCGCTGATGATGCAACGAATGCGCGCATCAAAGCAGAGCTCGCTGAGCGAGGCGAAGAGCATATTACGCATCTTCCACAGACGTTGTTTAAAGGAAAAGGTTGTTCGGTTTGCAGCATGACGGGATATCTTGGACAGATGGGCATTTTTGAAGTGTTCCCAATAAGCGATGCGGTGCGCACGCTCATTGTAGAAGGGAAGGACTCTGCGACGCTGCGCAAGCAGGCAATAAAGGAAGGCATGGTCACGATGTTCGAAGATGGGCTCCGCAAAGTAGAGCTTGGATCGACAACTATTGAGGAGGTGCTGCGTGTTGCACGCGAATAATCATTGAGAGAGCTATGCCAGTCTATGTCTACAAAGCAATAAGCAAAAAGGGTGCACACGTAGAGGGGAGCATCGAGGGTGCAACGCGCGAGCATGCCGTTACTCTACTCATGCAGCGAGGGATAACACCCGTGGAACTTTCTCTGATGCATGAGGGCGAAACGCCGTTTCGCCGTTTTTCAAAGCGTGCGCCGGCAGCGGCAGATATTCTCTTTTTCATACGAAATTTTGGAATCGCTTTGCAGGCCGGAGTTACTGTGCTTGGCGCACTTTCACTACTCTCAAAAGACAATAAGCGCCCCGCGATGAAATCGATGATCGCAGGTGTTGAAGCGTCGGTGCGTGGTGGTGCATCATTGTCCCAAGCATTCACCCCGTATAAACAGTATTTCAATCCCGCATTTATTGGCCTTCTTCAGTCTGGTGAACTTTCGGGAACGCTTGGGAAGACGCTTGCACTCATCGCAGAGTACCTGAAGCGTGATTTCGGTTTACGGCAGCGTGTGAAGGGTGCACTCGTGTATCCGCTCATTCTTGTCATCGGTTCAGGTGCAGTCATTCTCTTGTTGCTCATTTTCGTACTCCCGAGACTTTCTGGAGCCTTCGCGCAATCGGGTGTCGCGCTTCCACTACTCACCCGCATCATCCTTGCACTATCGAATAGCTTTTCATACAGCCTGTGGCTCGATGGATTATTCCTCTTCTGTATCGGCGGTATCGTCTATTGGTTTCGCAAAGCGGAAAAAGGTAGGGCACTCTTTGCGCTCGCACTTGAACGCGTACCGATTGCAAGGACTGTTGTCCATGGTGTTGCACTTGTGCGCTTCACCCGTACGCTGGGTAATTTGCTTGTTGCAGGAATTCCCATGATGGAAGCACTTGAGACGACCGCAGGAAGTGTAGGTCATCGTGCAATGGAACGCGCAACACGCGAAGCGCGCCAGGCAGTAATGGGTGGCGCACCGCTTTCGGGAGAACTCGAAAAGCATCCAGAGCTTTTTCCTGGAATTGTTGTTGGACTCACGCGAGTGGGTGAGGAGACCGGCAAGCTCGGAGATATCTTGGTTGAAGTTTCTGATTTCTATGATGACGAAGTGGATTATCTCCTTCGAAACATGACCACACTGCTCGAACCGCTACTTCTCCTTGTTATGGGTGTCGTCGTCGGTTTGATCGCGATGAGTATACTCCTGCCGATCTATCAGCTTATGACGAAAGTATCTTAGCGTATGCAGATAATGGCCAGACAAACACAAAGGGGTGTGCTGCTCATTGAAGTGCTGCTCTCGCTCGCGCTCTTTCTCGCCATATCGACGATCATCGCGCAGGCGTTATCCGCAGGATTCGTCAGTGAGAAAACGTCGAGAATGAGAACAGTCGCGAGCAGCGCTATCGAGGAAATGCTCACGAGGGTTCGCGCTGCATCGGAGGAAAGTTGGGGTTCTATAGCACAATTGCAAAGAAACACGCCCTACGCGATGACGCTCACCGCAAACCACTATGTGCCATCCATCGGAACGAGCACCGTTGTAATAGATGGTACTTCCTACGCACTTTCCTTCACCGTGCAAGATGCTTCCAGGACGATTGCGGCGACAACGACACCGCTTGCGCTTACTGCAACTTCATCAAGCGTGATCGATTCTGGGTCTCTCCTCATCACTGCAAATGCTATGTGGGGAACGGGTGAATCGCTCGTCGTGTCGACAGTACTTACTCGATGGCGAAATATCGTTTGCGGTCAAACAGGTTGGAGTCTCGTTGGTTCTTCTACTGTGGGATGTGAGACGCCGAATATACTGCTCGGGACACATAAGAACATCCAGGTCGGAGATAAATTGCAACTTTGCACTGGTTGCTGATCGTTCATGCGGTGACTTGCATATGAAAACCACAAGAGACAACCGAGCGTTCACTATATTGGAGGTGTTGATAACACTGGCAGTACTTACTGTGCTCAGCGCAGCGGGAATCATGTATTTCCGGTCATCGATCATTGAAGTTGCTGCGGGTAGTGCAATGCAGTCATTTGTTGCGGATATCGAAGCCGCAAGAGGAAGAGCGATCGCCGGAGATAGGGGAATGACCTGGGGAGTGCGGGCATTGCCGGCGAGCGCATCGTGGGAATTCTACGCGACAGGTACTCGAGATTATGCTGCTGAACCATTTTCGACTGAAACGAAGACGCTCCCCGTTGGTGTCTCTTGGATCGATCCTTCAAGCGTGCCGCGGAGTGTAGAATTCGCGCCGCTCTCGGGAGCAACTGCATCGACGACATTCACCATTGGCTATAGTGCGGTTAGGTTAATGGTCAGTATCGATGATCGTGGGACACCGGTCATAACGAGAGTTGGCGGTTGAATATGAAATTATGCATTACGTACAAAAACAATTTTTCCTCCTTTTCTTTTTATTGATCGGCATCTTGCCTGTACACGCAAGGGCATTTGTCGATGAGGGGCCAGTGCTTTGGGAAAGCGGGGGAGACGTCATGCAGCGTTTTCATAGCGAAGTTTTTGGGACACTTGGTTCTCCTTCTATTGCGATTGCGGGTGTCAATGCGAAATTCATCATTGCTAAAGCGAGTCCCATCGCTCAAGATTTCGTGCTTGGAGTCCAAGACTCAGGTGGAATCCTCCATGTGTATCATTCAGCTGATGGGAAGAATTGGATAGCGGACTGGACTGCATCTGTTGGAGACAGTAATGTCGCACGTTTCGATATCGCATATGAGCAAACGACTGGAAGAGCCGTCATTGCATATAGAGGCAGAATATTGGGAAACAAATCGACGTTCTATTACCGCACCTGGAGCGGCGGGGCATGGTCGGGGCAGTTAGAGAGAACAAATGGTCCGACTTCCGGAAATATCATCGCGATCAAGATGGCTGCACGCCCGAATTCGAATCAGCTCGGCCTCGCTTATCTCGATGATACACGATCGGGTAGTGCGGCGTTCTGGAATGGCTCGAGTTGGCAATATTATGGGAATAGGATCACGAACAATGCGACGGTATATACGGGATTCAATGGTATCTATCCACCGATGCGTGGTATGGATGTTTCCTTTGAGGCACTTTCTGGCGACATGCTTGTAGTGATGGGCGAGAATTCTTCAAATCGTGCGCGATGGATAACAAGGTCTGCCGGAGGTACGTGGTCTGCGATCGGTTCATTGACTGCACTTTCCGGTTACGGCGATTTCATGCGCCTTGTGCCGAGTCCGTCGACAAACGAGATCATATTATCTACCTGCACTATGGAACCCTCTGTTGCGCAGTATTTGTGTGAGTTCGATATGTGGAGTGGTACGAGCTTCGGGGCACCATCAGTTGATGCCTCGGTCAATCCGATCAATGATGGGCAAATGCCAACCGATGCATTTTGGCTCGTCGATGGTGCGAATCGTGCAGCAGTCGCTGTTTATGGAAATGATGTGACTAATGGCATCGATTGGTACCTTTCGGTGAATGGTGGAAGTTTTGTGGCACAGCCAACGAATGCGACGTCGCCAACGACGATCACTGGAGAAGGACAGATCATGGCACTTCCCATAAGTGGCGCACCGTCACAAGCACTGCTTTTCATTGACGATGCAAGCAATGTGGGATACATGAAGCGTGTCACGTTATCCGGGACAAGCGTTTCTTTTGCAAGTGTCGCACCAGGCTCTGTCCCCGAATTGACGACATGGGCATATCCGGTACCTGACAGTATGTATGCACGCATGGGCGCTGCGCTTCAGAATGCGCCCGCACTCTTCATCGCAAGTACTACTGCCGCGAATACGACGACGCCACTTCCGTCAGGGGGTACGGCATATATCGCTGACCCACTTTGTGTGGGGCAGGGTGATTGTAGTGGATATGTTTTCCATGCGAGAGGACAGACACCGATCACGCTTTCGCGTGTCCTCCTTACGAATACGGGAACTGCAAATCTCGCTGAGACAAGTGGCTGGTCACTCGATATCGATACGGATGCGAATCCAAACAATGGCATAACGCAGTCGATCACTGGAGTGGTGTCAGGAAACACGGTCACTTTTTCATTTTCGCCATCTCTTACACTGAATCCTGGAGATACGTTTTATGTATTTCCTAAAGCGACGTATGCAAACGCAGGTGTCTCTCCATCTGTTGGTCAGACGATCACGCTTGTGATCAATTCGATCAATGACATCGATACGAGTGCCTCACCGCTTGATGATGAATATCTCGTGGGGACTCCAACGGTGCGAGGAGTGATCGCACCAAACATGACCGATTACGTGAATACTTCAGAAAATACACTCAGTTATGCTTCAGGTTGTGTGAACTGCGGTGGAAGGCTCGGTATCGGCGCGAGCGCACAAACGATAACCATCAATGGTTTCGGTTTTGGTGCAGATCCAGGAGTAGGGAATAGGGCGACTGCACAAAATAGAGTGTCGATAAGGGGAGCGACAGAGACCACGATTAGCGATGCGAATGTTGTTTCATGGAGTAATACGCAGATCGTCATAAATCTCGATGCAAGTGTTTCGGGTAACGCAGATACTGATTTCGGTGCGAACTATGGAGGTGTTGGCGCTTTGTCGGTCACCGCAAGTGGGGTGAGTGCGGGAGGACTCGACTTCTATCTTTTCCCGCAGATAACAGGTTTACTCGTTCCTGTTGGCCTTGGCCCAGATGGCGCGAAGGAGTTTGCAACTGGCGATACTGATGGCGTCATCACATTGCTGGGTACACGTTTCGGTGCAAACCAGGGGGCTGGTCTTGTGCGTATCTTGGGGTGTAGTGTGACCACGTGCACGGCGCCTATTGACTCAGTTGTCATAGAGAGCTGGGGTAATACCGCAGTGAAGGTCGAGGTCCCCGCCGTGATTCCTGACAATCTTTATGTCGGCACGATCACTTTGGTCCGTGATTTTCCAGTTGCAAATGCTGCGAGTGTGGATTATGCGAATCCGTTCCATGTGCGACCAAGATTGCTGAGCATTACGCCCACGAGTGGCGGTGCAGGAGATGCGATCACACTCACTGGGAATCATTTCTGTCCGTCTGGTGATGGTGTGTGTCCGGCCGGTACGGTTGGCATCGATGGTGACGTCACGCTACCACCCGCATTCTCTTCAGCAGACCAAGTCATCGTTGGGGGAGCGGTTGCAGACTATTGGGGGTCGTGGGCGGATACAAGTGTGGTGACCGAGGTCCCCTTTGGGGCATCGATAGGTGCTACGGTCGCATCGTTGACCGCAGGAACATTCTTTGCGGGGCAATTGTCGTTCAACGTACTCAACAATAATCAACCTGCTGCGCCTTCTGGACTTACGCAATACGCGACGACGACACAAAACACGTCGATGCTTGGTGGCACCAATCCCACTCCGGGCATGTCTGTGCTTAATGTCGGCGGAGCGACGTGGGCAAATACCGTCTTCTTTGGGGGCGTGCTCACTTCATCATCGGGCGTTTCCGGAAGTATGCGGCTCGCTGTTGAGGTGCAGCCTATAGGAACAACGTTTGTTTGTGGACAGTCCGTCTGTGCTTCTGAGGTTCTTGGACCAGCAGTTCCTGGGCCAGGGACTATCGACTGTAATGTTGATGCGAATAACTGTAAGGTTGCGGTTCCCGTCTCGGAGAACGCATATCATTGGCAGGCGCGTATTGAGTATACTGCGGGGACAAAAACTTTTTATGGTCCATGGGCAGCGTATCCTTCTTTAAGTCCGAATCTAGAGACCGCAGCAGATTTTCTCGTTGATCGTACTCCTCCTTCGATCATTAATATCAGCGCAGGAACACCGACAACAAATGGCGCAACGATCACGTGGAATACAAATGAGCCAGCGACACAACTTATAGAGCTCAATAAGACGGGAATTTTTAGCGATAACTGTGATGCAGCGTCAGGTTGTCAGGCGGAATCGCTGTCCCTTACGCTTGACCACAACGCCTCGCTCGTGAATCTCGATTCAAATACGCTCTATTATTACCGACTCTATGCGAGTGACGCTGCGGGTAATCATACTTGGAGTAGTGTGCAGCAATTCACGACGCTCGGAGTATCGCAGCCGTCAAAGACAGTGTACTTCGGCGTGCTCTCAAATGGTGACATTGTGCAAAGTGGTGGTAGTGCAACAAGTACTTTTAGTATCGTCATACCAGAGCAGAGTATACAGTACCAGAGTATTTTCTTGGATATCCGCGGTATATATGGAACTTCAGGTGCTACTGCAAACGCGTCACTTTCCGTAAAGGTTGATAATGAGAGCTCGGTAACTTATGCGCTCCCAGGTGGTCGCACGATACTTTCTCCATGGCGTCTCTATCACAAGGTTTCAGCATTACTGCTTTCACCAGGAACGAATACCATCGAGGTCACCGCTGGTCCCGATACGACACTTTATGGTGTGGGCGCGGATATCATTGTCACTTACAGCTATACACCATGATGAAAAAATCATACAGAAAACTCATATGGGGAAGTGTCTTATGCTGCACATTGGCTGCGACGATTTTCGTATCCTATCTTGGTAGACAGGAAGCACAATTATCTTTCAGCGCGAGTGATCGAGAGGGTAGCGCAGCGACCACAAGCCGACATACCGTATTGCGCTATCCCGATTTCTCCGCTGCTCCTGTCGCTATTGATGCAGGCAAGGGGCCTATGAATGCGATCACACTTAAACACGCGATCGCATTGGTCGCAGGACGGCAACTCCATATATTTGCAGTGCGTTCGCTCGCAGAGTTGTATCCCGATGGAACGAGTATGCGTTACGAAATACTTTATGACGCGAGCAGTACCGTTCGCCGCATTGAGTTAGGAAGTGGTGGTGTCATAAGCGATGTACCCGTTACTGTGCATGCGCCAGTATATTTACCGATGCCACAGCGTTTTCCTGACTCGAAAGAAGCACTCGCTCAGCTCGTCGCGAATCCATATTTCGCACATGCACATATCGTCGGCATCGCATTCTATATTGATGAGGGATCGAAACATTGGGGATATGTGTTGCGTACAGATATGGGGGATATAAGCATCCCCTTATGAGTATCGTTATCATAATGTTCTGAGTGATCATCATGTTGAAATACAGCAAAAAATCTATCGTCATATTCCTCTGTATCTTTGCCGGCTCTCTTACGGTGGCTTTTTCTGTCTTTGCGCGAGAGGTGGATGTGTCAACGCGCACATTGGTGCTTGCCGGCAATCAGGACATCACCGGGTCAAAGACCATCGATTTCTCAATTAGCGGAGGAGAGGTGGTCGGCGCATCTGGTACGATGAAGGTCTATCTTAGCATTGATGGATTGTATCAAGGAGGTGGTTCCTTCGTAGTACGCATCGATGGAGACCCACTCAGTGATCAGACGTTCACTTTACCGAATGTGCCAGATTCCGCAACATTTTCATTCATATATATTGATAGAGCACATAAACTCGCAGCCACAACGGCGGGGACATATATGCATACGCTAACGTTGCTCGCGAATGGCGTGTCGCTTTCTACGGTTTCGGTACATGCGACGAATTCATATACTCGTGAGATCGGAAATAATTGCCCAGATGGTCTACCGAGTACTGAAAAAACAAAGACTGTCGAATACTTCATCAGCGGTGTGCCTGCTATCACAAGTATGATGACACTCCCAATCTCCTATGCGATCAATGATGACATCTCTGCGATCAGTGGGGCAGTGACGAGTGCATATGTCGAGCTTTCAGGACATTACGATGGAGCGGGGACGGTCTCGCTATATTTCAATGATCCCCTTCGCGATGGAGTTACGTATGCATTGCCCGCCACTCCGAACCCAGCGAAGTTCGATCTGCTTTCAGTAAATGCAAAGGATGTATTTCAGCACGCAACAGGCGGGGCATATACCCAGCAATTCACTATTGACCCAAAGGGGATCACCTTGAGTAGCGTGTCGATGAAGCTCGTGCTTTCGTACGTGTTCCATCCTGCGCAGAGTGGTTGTGGGGGGTTCCCTGCAACAGGAGAAGCTGAGAGTGCGGTGCTTGATACGGGCGCAACGGGCGACGTGCTCTATAACAGCCTTACTTGGAGAGGAGTGCTCGGTGGTGCAAATGGAAATGTAGGCAAGGTGCGTTTTCAGTTTGCGAGTGCATCGTGTGCAAACGGGGCAAGTGATTATCCGACATGTTCTGTCGGGGGCTGGAACTATGTGGGCGGAGCGACCTGTAGTAGTGGTGACTGGTTCACCACTCTGGGTCCTGATATTCCATTCGATCTGTTCCGTTCCGGTTGCGTAGCAGCAGTCAATGGGAAAGAATACTATCGATATAAAGTACAACTTTGTGCCGACGATTGCGTCAATCAGGGTGTGAGCACCCCCGTGGTCGATCAAGTGTTTGTTTCGTGGTCACCATAAACAATGCTGTTATGCAAACTCCAAATCGAAAAACGGGAATGTCTATCATTGAAATCCTCATGTATGTGGCCATTTTATCGATCATAGGAGTCGTGCTTTCGAATTATTTTATCGCGGCACTCGGTGCACAAACCGAGCATGATCGAAGAAACGATCTTGCTAATGGTGCACAAGATATCATCAACACGATGCGGGGTGATCTTGTCGACGCAACGCAAGTGGTGACACCGCTGTCATCGGGGACGTCAACAGTACTCACGCTGGTTGGAAGTCTTGGCGGCGTGCTCATCGAGCAAAACGGCGATGCCTTGGTGCGTATCTCTGGGCGAGGGACGCGATCGATAACAAGTACAAATGTTGTTGTAGAGAATGTCTCTTTCACTCGAAGAGAATATTTCGAGCAAAGATTGAATGCAACGACTACGAGTATCGGGTATCACGTCCTCTTATCGCATAAGGCTGCGCCTGCAATGCTCCGAACGATCGATGGTGCGTTATTCGTAGGTAAGGATGGCTTATGAGACTGATGACACAGCGCGGAGCGGCGAGTTTGCCGCTCGTCTTGGGGATCGGCATACTCGTATTTTTGATTGCGATCAGCGTCACTTCAGTGGAGACCGCCAGGATCTATCTGACGCAGGCGAACACGGATGGTGCGCAGGCAATGCAATATGCGCAAATCGGCGTGCGTGATGCTTTGCTTGGGCTTGCGCGCGACCGGAATCTCGGCACATCGACTTCGTATCTCCTTGAGACACCGATGGCTCAAGATGGGTGCAACACATTGCGTGCGTGCGTACGTGTGGCGATCGGAAGTGGGTCAGGACAGACAGCTGATCCGAAAATAGTTTCAGCGATCGGGTATTATCGAAATGCACGGCGCGGATTACAAGTTTCCGTTTTCTTCGATTCCTTGGGATGGGGCACACTTCGTGTTGGTGATCTCAGGGAAACATTAGTTCCACTAGGCTTATAACATCATGCAAATACCACAAATTCTCATTGTCGAAGATGATCTCGCGCTCGCAGAGGCAGTTGAATTGAAATTGAGGCACGCCGGATTCTTGCCGATCGTCGCTTCATCTGCAGAGATCGCGATGAGACACCTCGCGGAGCATATTCCTGATCTGATTTGGCTCGATGTTTTGCTTCCAGGTATGTCTGGAATCGATCTTCTTGAACATCTTCGTGCGAATCAAAAGTTCAAAGACATTCCGGTGCTCATTGTGTCGGTCTCAACAAGTCCAGAAAAAATGAAGCGCGCATTCGAGCTTAATATCATCGATTTCATATCGAAATCAGATAATGATATCAAGACCGTCGTCGGTCGTGTGGGGGAGTACTTCGCACAGAATGCGCAGAAACAAGGCTGAAGAATGCGTAATTGTATATTATATATTATTTGCTATACTAACATTATCTATGGCTGAGAAATGGATAATGGTCGTCGAGGACGACATTTACATCGATAAGGCCTATCAGGCGAAATTCGCTCACGAGCAGATCACTTCTCTTGTGGTGAATGACGGAGAGGCGGTTTTCGATCTGCTCAAAAGTAAAGGTGATGATATTCCCGCACTTATCCTTCTCGACATGATGCTTCCAAAGAAGAATGGGTTTGAAGTGCTCGCAGAATTGAAAGCGAATCCGAAATGGAAAAACATACCCGTGATCATACTCTCGAATCTCGGACAGGAATCTGATGCGCAAAAAGGGCTCGCGCTTGGTGCCGTTGAATACCTTGTTAAGGCGGACACGAAGATAAATACCATCGTCGAGAAAGTACGAACGTATCTCAAGTGATCATGAGCGTGCGCAACCCCTATGCCGTGCTGGGGGTTTTGTTTTAGGCCACATTTTTCCCTATGTTATAATTGTCTCATGAAACTAGATTGGGCGAAGAGGCGTCAATTGATCACACTCGCGATATTCTTTGGAAGCTTGTTGCTTATTGGAACCGCGGTGTTCTTTATGGTGCGCGCACGTCCAACGTGCTTCGATAAGATACAGAATCAAAATGAGACCGGTGTCGATTGTGGGGGTGTTTGTGCGCTGCAATGTGTCGATACACATCAAGGCATAAAAACCATTTGGACAAAGACATTCGTCGTACGAAAGGGTATGTACGATGTTGCTTCACTTGTAGAGAATCCAAATCTCGACGCAAGTATACCGCAGTTGAATTACACGATAGAACTCTTTGACGCTTCAGGGCGTACCATCCTTTCTCGGTCGTATAGCACATTTGCGAATGCGGGCGATCACTTCATGCTTTATGGGGGAGGACTTGATACGCAGGGCATTGAGGCTACGAAGGCGCGGTTGACGATAGCGCCGGGTTATAAATATGTGAAAGCATCCCCACCGCAACAGCGAAAGATCTCCGTGCTTGGCTACGAGCTGCAGACCCCTGATACCACTCCGCAGCTCGTCGCGACGGTTCAAAATCAAACGACCGATACTTTGAACAATGTCCCCGTCACGGCGACCGTTTCCGATAAGAATGGACCTGTTGGTGTTTCGGAGACCTATATTGATGAACTGCAGCCTCGAGAGACGAAAAAGATCACCTTCACGTGGCCTCAGAAGTTCATTTATGATGCCGCGGGGCAAACATGTGCTGCTCCTGTAGATATCATGCTCGTCCTCGACCGTTCTGGCTCGATGGCATCTGATGGGAGCAATCCTCCACAACCACTCTCAATGGCGAAAAGTGCTGCGGAAGACTTTGTCTCGCAGCTCACGAAGGATGATCAGGCCGGTTATGTTTCTTTCGCTACTGATGTGACGAGTCCGATCGATCAGCCGCTCACGCAGGATCTTACGCGTGTGAATGCAGCGATCGCGGGTACACAGATTCTTACTTCAGGATTGCAACTTACGAATATCGCTGCTGCACTCACTGCCGCGAGCGATGAGTTTTCGACGCAGCGCAAGCGCAGTGATGCACGACAAGCCGTGGTGCTGCTCACTGATGGCGCCCCAACCGACCCAAAGGATCCTGCTGATCCGAAGAATACGAAATACCCTATAACGATAGCTGAGAACGCAGCGAAGGATCTGAAATCAAAAGGAGTGACGCTCTATACGATCGGTCTTGGAGGTGATGTAAACGTCGATTTTCTTAAGGGTATTGCGACGCTCCCCGAGTACTATTATGCTGCTCCGTCGGGAAGCGAGCTGGGGCGAGTCTATAAACAGATCGCGACCACCATTTGCAAAAAGGGACCATCTGTGGTTGAAATAATCCCAAGGATATATGAACTTGGAGAAACTACGACACATTGATTGGATCACTTACCTTATTCTCGTTCCCATTTTAGGTGCGGGCCTCGTCTCCATGTATGCATTTCATGGAAGCAACGCCTACTTTCTCAAGCAGTTGATCTGGATACCGATCGCATTTGGAGTTTCGATCGGTTTTTCCTTCATCGATACACGTATTCTCAGGCGTTCGCACGTCATTGCGATGCTCTATGGGGTGATGGTGTTTTTGCTTGCTGCACTCTTTGTCATGGGAAGTGCTTGGAAGGGGGCGCGTGGTTGGTTCAATCTGGGACTGCTCGCATTCCAGCCCGCGGACGTCATGAAGCTTGTGATCATTTTGTTGCTCGCGAAATATTATTCGCGGCGTCACGTCGAGATCGCACACGTGAAGCACATCATCATAAGTGGGGCTTATGTTGCACTTCCGGCATTATTGGTGCTTATACAGCCTGACTTTGGCTCAGCGATCATCTATCTTGCGCTCTGGTTCGGCATGACTGTCGTCTCTGGGATTAACAAGAAGCATCTTTTCGGTGTACTGGGCATCGGTCTCGTGCTGTTTGGTATCATGTGGGGATTTGTTTTCACCCAGCATCAGAAGAACCGTATCATTACGTTCGTGGCCCCACTTACCGATATAAGAGGCTCTGGTTGGAATGCCTATCAATCGACCGTGGCCGTAGGTTCGGGGCAATTGATCGGAAGGGGAATTGGAGAGGGTACACAATCGCGTTTGAAATTTCTTCCTGAGTATCAGACGGATTTCATCTTCGCGGCTTTTGCTGAGGAGTGGGGCTTCATCGGCGTATCGTTGCTTTTCATCGCGTTTCTCATACTTATCATGCGTATTCTTCATGAAGGCATGGTCGGTGCAACTAATTTTGAGACACTCTATGCATGTGGTCTCGTCATCTTTATAACCGTGCAGTTCATGATCCATGTCGGTATGAATATCGGTTTGATGCCTGTTACCGGGCAGACGCTCCCATTCATGAGTTACGGCGGCTCGCATTTACTTACGGAGTTCGCCGGCCTTGGACTTTTGATGGGTATGCGGAGATTCCATCGTGTTGCAAATAGGGAAGATATGAAGAATGAATTCCTCGGTTTCTAAACGCGCCATTCGGCGCGTTTTGTGTATCATTTCATTTCCTGTTAGTATTAGTTGATCATGAAGATCATCTATTTGATCACAAAATCCAATTTTGGGGGTGCGCAAAGGTATGTCTATGATCTCGCACTTGGCGCGAAAGCACGTGGACACGACGTGCTTGTATGTTCCGGAGGGAAGGGCATGTTGCTAGAAAAGCTCTCGGCTATCGATGTGCGCACGCACTCCATCGTGGCATTGCAGCGTGATATTTCGCTTCGCGATGAGTGGAAGAGCTTCCTAGAGTTGCTTACCATACTTAAGAAGGAGCGCCCAGATGTCCTCCATTGCAATAGCTCAAAAGCGGGTCTTCTTGGAGGTCTCGCGGGGAGGGTGATGAATCTTTGGTCCTTCCTTTTGCGCAGGCCGCGGATGCACATCATCTTTACTGGTCACGGTTGGGCCTTCAATGAAGATCGAAGTGATTTTCAGCGCTTCCTCATTGGTATTGCGCATTGGTTCACCATCTTCTTTGCACATATCGTGATCGCAGTTTCCGAAAAGACCGCAGAGGATATTCGCAGGCTTCCTTTGACCAAGGGGCGTGTTGTTGTTGTACATAATGGTGTGACTCCCGTTGATATGCTCTCGCGGGCGGATGCTCGAAAGGCTCTCGGTATCCCTGAGGAATTACCCGAGGGGACGCTCCTTATTGGATCGGCTTCCGAGCTCCATCGCAATAAGGGACTTTCCTATGCGATAGCGGGAATCGCACAACTTTTGCGACTGAATGCGGTCAATGTGCGGTATGCGATATGCGGAAGTGGGGAAGAAGAAGCACGTCTGAAAGAAGAGATCGCAAGCCTCGGACTTTCTGGTATTGTGCTGTTACTTGGGTACCAAAAAGATGTAGCCCGTGCGCTCTCTGCTTTTGATGTGTTTTTGCTCCCATCGATCACTGAGGCTTTTCCTTATGCAATTCTCGAGGCTGGGCATGCCGGCCTCCCTGTGGTCGCAACTGCGGTTGGGGGAGTACCTGAGGCGATCGATGATATGGAAAGTGGCGTCCTTATACAGCCGCGTAATCCAGGAGAGGTCGCTCGTGCATTGCAGTATCTCATCGAGCATCCCGAGAAACGACAGGCATTTGGAGCGGCGCTCAAAGAGCGTGTATCGACGCGTTTCAGTGTCGAGTCGATGGTGGAAGATACACTCGCAAGATACTAGTCGATTTGGCGCTTATTTCCATATAAAAAACGAGGATTTTCCTCGTTTTTTATATGCTAGACACATGCTCTCTCATCTGTTAGTTTGCAATACATGCGTGGACACCGTTTCACCTATGGCCTATCGCTGTTTCTCGGAGATCTCGTCGTTTGGTACGGCGCACTCTGGGCTTCTTTTGTTGTACGCTATTTCAGTATTCCCTCATGGAATGATTTCGCTCGTCATGCGACGCCGTACACGATCATTTTCGTAGCATGGTTCCTTGTCGCGTATGTCTTCGGACTCTATGAGTCACGGATGTTGTCCATGAAGTCAAAGCTCGCGACGACGCTGTTCAATGCACAATTCTTCTCGGCAGTCGCTGCGATCGTACTTTTCTATGCAATCCCATTTTTCGGCATCGCACCGAAAACGTTCTTGTTCATCAACCTTGTACTGAGCACAACGGGCACATTCGCTTGGCGTATTCTCATCGCTCGACATTTGGGTGTACGTGTTCGCGAGCGTGCAATACTCGTTGGTTCAGGAGACGAGACAAGGAGACTTTTCAGAGTAGTGAACGATGCCCAGTATTATCCACTTTATTTCGCACACTATTGCGATACGAAGACATTGAGTGGAGAGCAGGTGATTTCTTGGGTAAAAGAGTTCGTGCGCCAGGGGAGCGCAAAGGTCATCGTCCTTGATGTCCGTAATGAGCAGATATTGGGGATTCTTCCAGAATTATATAAACTCTCTTTTTCAGGCGTGCATTTCGTGGACCAGCACGTCATTCATGAGGACATCACTGAGAGTGTGCCACTTTCACTCCTTGGGTATGCGTGGCTCGTTGAGCATATTTCTCGTAGAGCACATGTTGGCTACGACACGATGAAGAGGATCATGGATCTTTCCATATCTATTCCACTTTTCATATTCACTGTCCCGCTATACATACCCATCATCATTGCGATAAGAAGAGACGGTGGTCCAGCATTCTTTGTGCAGGAGCGCGTGGGTAAGGACAATAAGCGTATATTCATCGCAAAGTTCCGCACGATGACAACCATGGACGCGGGGATACCACTTGCGCCAGGAGATAAGCGAGTTACAAAGGTAGGTCGTTTCTTGCGCGTGAGTCGTCTCGATGAATTACCACAGCTCATCAATGTTATCGCGGGGGATCTCTCACTCATAGGGCCGCGTCCCGAAGTGCCAAGCCTTGTTGCGAAATATAACGAGCTTATCCCGTATTATGATGTGCGACATTTCATCACCCCTGGCTTGTCTGGATGGGCACAAGTCCATCACGAGCGCCCTCCGCAGACTGTTGAGGAAACGAGAGAGAAGCTCGCATACGATTTATATTATCTCCAGCATCGTTCATTTATGCTCGACCTCAAAATAACGCTGAGGACGATACACACATTACTTTCACGTGTCGGTGCATAGGTATGATAAAACACGCTTTGGCGTGTTTTATTATTGCACATTGAGGAAGCGTGCGATCATGCGTGCACTCTCAGCGCTCGAGAGTAGTCCATCATGATCGTAGGGGAGTTCAAGAAAATATTTCTCTTTTTGCGGCAATGAGGCGAAGAGTTCTTCGGAGAGCCGTTTGGGTACCATGGTGTCTTTCGCTCCGGCGATGATAAGTACACGCGATGCTGCACGTGACCATGTGCTTACGTAGAAGTCTTCATGGAGAAGTGCGCGCATGGGATATAACGGAAATATCGTCGATGCGAGTGCGGAGAGTGAGGGGTAGGGCGCAATGAGCGCAAGGGGCGCGGGGTAGAGGGCGGCGTGATAGCTCGCGGGTCCGACCCCGATACTCTCTCCGATCACGCCAACCGTAAGATAGCGGTGCTCTGTCGTCCAGAGTACGACTTGTGCGACTTCCTTAAGTATCCGCGTGCTGCTTGGTGGGGTGAGGTCACCGAGATAGCCTGGATACGAGACGATGAGTATGCTTGCGGGGTTATCATGGAGTGCGGTCAGATAGAGGCCGCGCTCACATGCGTCAGTTGCATTGCCGTGATAAATGACGATGAGTGTGCTCGAACTCTTTTCATAGAGGACACCATGGAGGTCCTTGTATTTGGGATCGACAATGGGTATGCCGCCGATATCTTTTGCGCAGGTTGAAATGTCAGGAGTCCCTTGCGGTGGATAGTAGAGCATACGATCTTGTCGAAATGTGACGAGCGCTCCATAGCCAACATAAACGCCGATGGCGATATAGAGGAGGGAACGGAATAGTGGTTTCATATGCATAGTATACACCCATGCTATAATGCCAGCATGATGAATATTGTGCATGGCAGAGCGCTCGCGAAAAAAATGGAAGAATCACTGAAAAAGGCACGGGCACAGTTCGATTTCACTCCAGGCCTCGGAATCATTCTCATTGAAGGTGATGCGCCGAGTGCGAGTTATGTAGAACGAAAAGTAGCGAAAGCAAGAGAGCTATCTATGGGAGCGAAAGTCTTGCGTTTGTCTCATGCAGCGACGACTGAAATGGTCATTGAGGCTGTACAAGAATTCGCTGGAGACGGAGATATCGATGGCATCATCGTACAGCTTCCGCTTCCTCCACACATCGATAGGAATAAGGTCCTCTCTGCTATCCCGATAGAGAAGGACGTCGATGTTCTTTCACCGCTTGCCCGTGCGCGCTTTGCACATGAGGAATTCCCGATCCTTCCGCCGATCGTCTCTGCTGTGCAGTACATACTCGAAGCGTACAATGTGCACACGCTCGGAAGGGAGGTGCTTGTACTTGGTCATGGAATACTTGTCGGGGCTCCACTTGCGCAATTTATGCGTCAATGTGGCGCGCGGGTCACTGTTGTCGATCAGCCTGTTCGTGATCTTAAGGAGTTCACCAAGGAGGCTCAAATCATCATTTGTGGTACGGGGGTACCGAATCTGCTTCTCCCTGAACATGTGAGCGAAGGAGTTGTTGTGATCGATGCAGGGATGCAACGTATCGACGGAAAGCTTGTCGGTGATGTCCATCCCGATGTCGCACTGCATGCAGAACTTTTCACGCCGACACCAGGAGGGGTTGGTCCGCTGGTCGTCTCTGCGCTGATGAAGAATGTACTCATTCTGGCGCGAGGTCGTCAACATCAAACAACATGATCACCGCAATCAATCATTCTATCGCTGTCGCCGTGTTCTCGTTTTTCTCGAAGAGCATGCTGATGGAATATATCGCGATCATCTTCTCAGATGGTACCCTCGTCATTGCCTTCGCGCTTTATGTGTTCGTCATGCTTCCCCTGCGCCGGAAGGGGATGTATTCACGTACGGTATTTCACGATATTCTTCCTGCGCTCTCCGCGATGCTTGTCGTCTTGCTCCTAAAGTATTTGTTTCCCTCAGATCGTCCTTATGCAGCCCTTCATCTCGTGCCATTTGTGCCCGCGACGGATCCGCATGCCTCATTCCCCTCGATGCATTCGGCGCTCATCGCTGCATTTGCGACGACGCTCCTCTCTACGCATCCTCGCCTAGGGAAGGTGATCGCTTTCATGGTGCCATTCACCATGTTGGGGAGAGTTGCCGTCGGCGTGCATTGGGCAAGTGATGTGCTCATTGGCGCATCGATCGGAATCGTTGTAGCGCTTTGCTATGGACCGCTTGAGAAAAAATGGAGTATGAAAAAACCAGGGTGATCCCTGGTTTCCTTTTTTTATTCCTGACCCGCTTCCTTCTCGCGTGCGTAGAGTGCGCGAAGTCCCTCATAGAGACGCTTCGTGACCTCTGCCTCAGTGACGCCGAAGCGTGCTGATGGCGAGATGTCCGCAGTACCGCGTTCATCCATTTGGGAGTGCTCACCCGAAAGGCCACGCGCCTGGAGACCGAGCTCCTTGGCGATGCGCTTCAAGTTCGCCTCATCGGTTCCACGCTTCGAGAGATTCGGGAACATGCCAAGGATGGACTGGCGCTTTCCCGTACCCATGTTGGTCGGACAGGTCGTGATGACGCCATAGGTCGGGTGCATCGCAAATGCGACGCCCGCGTTCTCCATCGCGGTGAGGAGGTCCGAAAGAGACTTATCCACGACCCCGAGGTCATTCCCATGGACGATCGAGATGATGCGGAGGTGATCCTCCTCACCGATCCAGATCATCTTGGTCTCATCTTCTGAAACCCAGATACCACGCCCGTGCGGCCAGTGCGACGCGATACCACTCGAAGTGAGATGGTTATCGGTCGTCATGTCGTTGAAGAGCATGTGGTCGCGGCGCATTTGGTCTGCTTCCTCTTGGGACAGTTCCGCAGCGTGACCTGGAGTCAGGCTGTGATACTTGCCCGCGATCGAGAGACCAGCAAAAATTCCTTCCATGTACGCCTCGAACTGCACTCGCTCGTCCTGGCTCATCGAGCTGGGAAGATTCCATCCGTTGACGTTACGTGCGACGCGAGCACGCATCGAGACACGGTCGAGCGAGGGATCGATCTTCGTGAGCACATATTCACCGACGGGGATATTCCAATCGTGGTGCTGCTTGGTTTCTCCGGAAATCTTGTGATATTCACGGATGATCGGCTCGAGGAAGGGAGCGAAACGCTCGTAATCCTCGGGTCTCGTCGCATAGACACCAACGGAAGCATCATCGTTCGAGAGCCCTCCGAGTGTGACATTCAGCAGACGGATTTGCTCTTCGATCTCGAGGCTTTCGGCCCATTCGCGAACGGACTGTGTGAAGTGCTTGTTGCCAAGTGACTCCTTGACGTTCTTGAGTTCCTCGAGGCGGGCGACGACCTTATTCCAGTCGATATTGATGTACTGGCGCTGTGCGTCGTTCTTGAAAATGATTTTTGTCATGATGACTCCTGTTGTGCGCGTGTCGCGCTGTGGGTAAATGGAAGCTGCGCTCTTTTGCTCGGAAGCCCCGAGACAAAAAGAGTGCGAAAAAAAATGCCCTGCAAACAACCTCCGCTGCGATAATAGCATAGCTCTATATTTCGATGCATTGCCAGGGGGTGATTGATGTGGTATCGTGTTTTCAGTGTCAGAAAGGAGGACGCAATGAAAACCAATGATGTGAGCTGTGTCCTCGAGCGTGAGCGAGCGACGTTCATTGAACATATTCGCGATCACGTCCGTGCGCAGAAGGATCTTTGGAGGCGTGTGCCCTGGTGCGCGCTTCATGCGGACGACGGATATCATGGTGCTCAAGAGAATGACCTTGCGTTCGCCTATTATTCCGGACTGTGGAGAATTCGGGAAACGAGCTGGAATATCGCGCGAACCGCAGCAGTCGATCTTTTCTCGGGGGAGTTGGTCTATGCTGACGGTCCGCCCGAGAGACTCTCAGATGATGCAGTCTATCGCATTGGCATGCGGTTAGAGCTCATCGACGCAGAGCGTGTATTGCGTCGTTTGCATCATGCTGCGAAGCATCAATTGGATGACATCCCCCCGGTGGGTCATGTCTCGGTTGATGCGTGGCGCCAGGTGATCATTGAGCGCACGAAACTCACTCCGATCTACGAGCGTCCAAGATTCTCTTGAGCGTAAGTTGCCCATCATAATGTGATGGGTTTTTCTTTTGTGCGAGGACTTCATTTTTCTCCTCTCTGTGCTCAAGTTACGATGTGGTGTCAAGGTTTACGAGAACATAAATATAGCTATAATTCAAGGTATTATGTGGAAAAAGCGCATTATTGCCCTCATCCTTCTCCTTGCTGGAGTAGGGCTCGGGTTTGGTGTCTACGCGAGCGAGAAGCCAGGAACCAAGTTCATGGCGAACTTTCCGTTTCGCTTCGGACTCGACATCGAGGGAGGCACACAATTGACTTATCAGGCGGATACAAAGGCAGTCGCAGCAAAGGATGTCCCTGAGACAATGGCAGCGCTCCGTGATGTTATCGAGCGTCGTATCAACGCACTCGGCGTTTCAGAGCCCAATGTCCAAACGGAATCCACGCATTCTGCAGACGGCGAGGCAGTGCAGCGTCTGATCATCGAGTTCCCAGGACTTACTGATGTTCGTGCTGCAACAGAGCAGATCGGACAGACTCCACTCTTGCAGTTCAAGACGGAGCGTCCCGATGGTCCAGATAAGGACGCCATCAAGAAGGATCGCGATGCGGTGAAGGCGGTCTACGAGAAGCAGGGTGTCACGGATGAAGAAAAGAAGGCAGCACTTCTCGCACACCCACGCGCACTCGAAGATCCTGATTTCGTAGAAACGAAGCTCACTGGAGCTCAGCTCAAGAAGGCTGAGGTGGTGATCAATAGTCAGACGAATGAGCCGACGATCTCACTCGCTTTCAATGATGAAGGGAAGCAGCTCTTCGGTGAGATCACGAAGGCAAACGTTGAGAAGCGCGTCGCCATCTACCTCGATGGACAGGCGATCTCGACGCCAGTCGTTCGCGAGGCGATCACCGATGGTAACGCAGTCATCTCGGGTAATTTCACACTCCAGGAGGCACGTGACCTCAAGGGTCGCTTGAACTCTGGTGCAATTCCGGTACCGATCACACTTGTTTCTACGCAGACGATCGGTGCAACACTTGGGCAGAATGCGTTGAAGGCTGGTGTACATGCTGGTCTCATCGGCATCTTGCTTGTCGCGTTCTTCCTCATCGTGTGGTATCGCGTGCCCGGTATCGTTGCTTCGCTCGCCATGGGTATCTACGTCGTGTTGATGCTCATTGTGTTCAAGTTGATTCCTGTCACACTGACCGCCGCAGGTATCGCAGGATTCCTGCTCTCGGTGGGTATGGCAGTCGACGCGAACATCCTCATCTTTGAGCGCATGAAGGAGGAGATGAAGAAAGGGAAGGAGCTCGGTGATGCGATGCATGATGGATTCACTCGTGCATGGACGAGTATCCGCGACTCGAACATTTCGTCACTCATCTCAGCGTCGATCCTGTTCTGGTTTGGTACGTCTGTCGTGAAGGGTTTTGCGTTGACGCTCGGCTTGGGAGTCCTCGTGTCGCTCTTTACGGCCATCACGATCTCTCGTTCATTCCTTTACGCACTTGGCGCTTCGGGTAAGTCGAAACTCGTACGATTCTTCTTTGGAGGCGGATTCACTAACTAGACCCATATGTATATCATTAAACATCGCGTATACTTCTATATTCTCTCGGGAATATTGCTGGTCGCTTCATTGGGTTCACTCATCTTCAATAAGTGGAATTACAGTATCGAATTCACTGGTGGTGCATTGCTTGAGCTCTCCTATAAGGATAAGCCTCAGGTGGATGACATAAAGACCGCGCTCTCAAAGCTTGGTTGGGGCACCGTCCAGGTACAGGCAGCAGGGGAGAAGAGTGTGCTCATTCGCACGAAGGATCTTACGGAGAAAGAGCGCCAGCAGCTCATTTCGACTGCATCACTTGGCGAGGATACACAGATCGTACGCTTCAGTTCATATGGACCATCGATCGGTGCTGAGCTTCGCCAGAACTCGATTTGGGCGATCTTCACCGTGCTCATCGGTATCATGCTTTATGTCGCTTATGCATTCCGTCAGGTCAGCAAGCCAGTATCGTCATGGATCTATGGTTTGATCACGGTCATCGCGCTCGCGCACGATGTGATCATACCTGCAGGTATCTACGTTATGCTCGGCGCACATAATATCGGCGTGGAAATCGATGTGCTCTTTGTCACTGCATTGCTTACCGTGCTCGGTTTCTCTGTGCACGACACCATCGTCGTGTTTGACCGTACACGTGAGAATCTTCGCTTAGGTGCGAAAGAGACCTTTGAGTCGACGGTCGGAAGATCGGTTTCTCAGACGTTCACTCGCTCGATCAATACGTCACTCACGGTGCTCCTTGTTATCGGCGCACTCTTCCTCTTTGGAGGCGAGACGACACGTTACTTTGCGTTTACGCTCGGTGTCGGTGTCATTGTCGGAACATATTCTTCGATCTTCATCGGTTCACCACTCTTGGTGACCATGGCGAACATCATTGAGAAGCGAAAGCACAAATAAAAAACAGCACATTGTGCTGTTTTTTATTTATTTCGTTTTTACAATATGCGGTTTTCTAGTATGATGAGGATATGTTCGCAGCACTCCTCGTACTTGTTGGAAATTTTTTCGGAGAACTCTCCGCTTCTGCTTCAAAATTCGCGTTTTCTGGACGTGTGTTTACCTATGTGCTCTATGGATTTTTGACAGAAGGGATAGCGCTCATATTCTTTGGAGGCACTGCGGTGATACAAGGGCTATCATTCTCGTATAACATGCACGCGCTCCCTGTCTTTGCCTTGCGCGTCATTTCGGAATTCATCCAGTGTGAGGTCGTGTTCAGGGCGCTTGCAGTTGCTGACCGCTCGACTTTTGGTTTCATTAGAGTGCTTACGATACCATTATTGCTCATCGTCGACATCGCACTCGGATACACGATTACGAATATCGATTTTCTCGGTATCGGTATCATACTCATCGTGCTTCTCGCATATTTCGCAGGCACGAAGATCCATGGGAAGGGGATGGGGTATGCATTTGCTTCCGCGTTGCTCTCTGTTGCGACGATAACCTTTTATAAATATGATATCGCGCATTTCAATGCAGCCGCGATATCGCAATTCTATGTTGCCGTGGTGTTGTTCTTCATTTATGCAGTGCGCCTGTTCTTCTCAAGTGAAGATCGACGTTTGCTTGTTGAGATGAAGGCGCATCCATTGCTTGGCCTTTCATTTGCCTCCCAGGCAGTGTCGAGTGTGCTCGTGTCGCTCGCATACCAGTATGCACCTGCCTCGCTCATCCTCGCACTTTCAAGGGCCACTTCGGTTCTTTGGTCGCTTGCTGCAGGAGTATTTTATTTTCATGAAGATCGAGTCGTGCGAAAAACCTTTGTTTTTGCGTTGATCGTCCTCGGCTTGTTCGTGGTGGCGCATCACTAAGTGCTTGCCGAGCATTCATGCCTATATTCTGATGTTTAGGGCGTTGACCTTGGGTATTTGGGGTGTACTATGAAATAAGTTACGTTCCAGCGAGGAGGGTGTTATGACTACACATTCTCCTCAAGAAAAACCAAAGGTTTTATTGATCGAGGATGACCCGCTTTTCCAGGAGCTCGCGGGTGCAGTGCTTTCGCCGCACTGCATGCTTTTTATTGCGAGCACGATCGAGGAAGGTGAGCATATTCTTTCGACACATGAAGACATGTCAGTACTCATTCTCGATGGTCGCGTTCCGCTTAGTCGGCGTGATGTGAGGATGGGGACGACCTTGTTGCTTGCAGAGAATATCATGCACGTTCGCGGGGATAGTATCACGCTGTTCGCTGCATCGGGAGATGCACTGCTCAATGCGGCATTCGTCAATATCGGCGCGCGGTCGACGGACAAGTTTACTGCATATGCTGCAGCGGCACGTTTCCTGTGTGGGCGAGAGTGATCAAAATAAATGACCGGAGTCTCTCCGGTTTTTTTCTTACATTATTTTCGGAACGTTGGGTTTAGTTGTGATATAATATTCATAGTATGAGTTTTCTGCAATTTCTCTCACAGAAGCAGATCATCGAAGATCAGATCATACCGGAGCTGACGCAGGAGTCAGAGCGAACCAAGGGGGGTCTTGATGAAGTGCTTTCGCGGGGTGGTATGACACAGGAACAGGTCCTGACACTCAAGGCGGAGTACTATGGTCTCGAATATCGCATTCTCGGTGACGTAAAAGTCCCCGTTAGTGTCCTGCGCGACATCCCTGAAGAGTCGGCAAGGCACTATTTTGTCGTTCCGCTCGCGGTTGTTGATTCTGTGCTTGAGGTTGGTATTGTCGATCCTGATTTCACTCAGGCGCGCGATGCCGTGCAATTCATCGCGGCGAAGCTCGGGATGCCGTTTCGACTTTACGTTATCACGCAACCCGATTTCAATAACGTCGTCGAGCAGTATAAGAATCTTACTGGTGAGGTCACCAAGGCGCTCTCTGAGCTCGACATGGAGAAGACCGAGGGTGTCGAGTTCGCACAAGGTGGCGCCGAGGAGGTGTCTACAGGTGGGGGTGAAGGCGAGGAGAAGATCGTCGAAGAGGCGCCGGTCACGAAGATCGTTGCAGTGCTTTTGCGCCATGCCGTGGAAGGGAACGCTTCAGATGTCCACATTGAACACATGGGTGAGCGCGTGCGCGTACGTTTTCGTGTCGACGGTGCAATGTACACATCGATCATCTTGCCGACGAACATTCACAGTGCGGTTGTTGCGCGTATCAAGATCCTTGCACAGCTGAAACTCGATGAGAAGCGAAAGCCTCAGGACGGGCGTTTCTCAGTGAAGATGGATGATCGACGTGTAGACTTCCGTGTCTCCACATTCCCCGCATATTTCGGAGAAAAGGTGGTGATGCGTATTCTCGACTCATCGAGAGGTATCCGTACCATCGATCAAATCGGTTTGGATGACAAGCGAAAGGCGGATCTTCGCCAGGTGCTCGGTATGCCCTATGGACTTATCTTGGTGACTGGTCCTACCGGTTCAGGTAAGACGACGACGCTTTATACGATGCTCAGTGAGCTCGATCGAGAGAAGTACAATGTCGTCTCACTCGAGGATCCAGTTGAGTACAGCATGCAAGGAGTGTCTCAATCGCAAGTGCGCCCGGAGATCGGGTATACGTTCGCGAATGGTCTTCGTTCTATCTTGCGTCAGGACCCCGACATTATCATGGTCGGTGAGATCCGTGATAAGGAGACTGCACAGCTTGCCATCCAGGCAGCACTCACCGGTCACCTTGTCTTCTCAACCTTGCACACGAACACTGCTGCAGGAGCGATACCACGTCTCATCGACATGGGTGTCGATCCCTATCTCATTGCACCGACACTTGCGCTTGTCGTTGCGCAGCGCTTGCTCCGTACGCTCTGTGAGGAAGGGAAGACGGCACAACCGATGACCGAAAGTCAGCGCATCTTGGCAGAACGACAGTTTGCCGATCTCCCACCGGAGATCCGTGCGACGATCACGATCCCAAGTTACGTCTATAACGCGACACCTTCAGCGAGCTGTCCTTCAGGAACGAAGGGTCGTATTCCTGTCTTTGAATTCCTGCGACTCGATAAGGATATTGAGCATATTATCCTCACAAAGCCTGAGGAGCAGATGATCTACGATATTGCTCGTCGGAAGGGAATGCTCACGATGAAAGACGACGCACTCATAAAGGCGTTTCAGGGCATCATACCGTTTGAGGAGATCAATAATATCATCTAGTCATGAGTCATGAGGGCGCTCAAAAATACACAGTATTATGCTGTGTATTTTGCTTTTACTCATGACTCATGACGCATGACTCATGACTTTGGATTTACCGTGATATAATTACGGCATGTCTGATCCTATTACACTGTATCTCATCGAAGATGATGGATTCTTACTCGATATGTATTCCCAGCGCTTCAGTATGGCTGGTTACAACGTCGTCGCCAAGGCAAATCCAAAAGAAGCACTCGACCAGATCCGCGCGGGAGACAAGCCAGGAATAGTGGTGACCGATCTCGTGATGCCGGGTATGGATGGCTTTCAACTTCTCGAGACCATGCGCGCAGAGCAGCTCGTACCAAATGCAATCATCGTCGTACTCTCTAATCTTGGGGAGGAAGAAGATATCGAGCGTGCGGTAAAGCTCGGTGCGCTTGGATATATCGTCAAAGCGACCTCGACGCCATCGGAAGTGGTGGGGAGGGTGAGTCGGATTTATGAGGAGGCATTATCGCGGCAGCAAGCTGCGACGGCATCGAAAAAATAATTCTTTCATATGATACAAGATTATCGAAAATACATTGAGGAGCTGATCCTTACGGTCATAAGAGAAGGTGCATCAGACCTTCACTTCGCGGTTGGGCGATCTCCAACCATCCGTGTCGCTCGTGTCCTTGTTCCGCTCGTGAAATTCCCCGTGCTTACACCAGACGATACGCGTGCAGTGTTGCAAGAATTGCTCGATGAGGCGGGGATGAAGCGCTTTCTTTCGGCGAAGGAATCCGACTTCTCTTTCTCGTTTGGCTCTGAGGCGCGTTTCCGCGGCAATGCATTCTTCCAACGCGGCACGATAGGTATCGCTCTACGCCTCGTTCCTCAAAAAGTGAAGACCGTACATGAACTCGGCCTACCTCCTGTCTTGGAGCTCTTCACGAAGCGCAAACAGGGTTTCTTCCTTTGTGTGGGTCCCGTTGGGCAAGGTAAATCGACGACGCTTGCAGCCATGGTTGAAATGATCAATCGTGATCGCGCAGAGAATATCGTTACGATCGAAGATCCGATCGAATATGTCTTCCAGGCAGATCGTTCGATGATCTCACAGCGTGAAGTGCATTTCGATACTGATGACTTCAATATCGCTCTGCGTTCTTGTCTCCGTGAGGATGTCAACGTTATTCTTATCGGAGAGATGCGCGGTCTTGAGACGATCTCAGCAGCGGTTACTGCTGCAGAAACTGGACACTTGGTGCTCTCGACATTGCATACGAACAATGCATCACAGACGATCGATCGTATCATCGACTCGTTCCCAGCAGGGCAGCAAGATCAGATCCGCGTGCAGCTCGCAGGTTCGCTCGCCGGCATCTTCTCGCAGCGCCTTGTGCCGCGAATTGCGGGTGGCCTCGTTCCTGCATATGAGCTTTTGATCAATAATAATGCAGTCGCGAATCTCATTCGAGAACGACGCACGCATGAGATTCCGATGATCATCGAGACGGGTTCTGAGCTTGGTATGATCGACATGAATCGTGTTCTCGCAGGTCTTGTGAAGTCGGGAGAGATCTCAGCGGATAGTGCGTATATGCACTCGCAGAATCCAAAATCCCTCGAACGTTTACTGTAGAAAAGGTGATAGGTGATAGGGAAAATCCAGTGCTCAACGCACTGGATTTTGTATTCGTATCAACCTATGACCTATCCCCTGTGACCGATGACCTTGCATGAATCCATGCTACAATATATGCATGCAATTTCGGTATATCGCCATAGAACAAAGCTCTGGGCAGGAGCGACGCGGTGAGGTTGATGCGGCAAGCAAGGACCTCGCAATCGCAGCGCTCCAACGTCGAGGCCTCGTCGTTATGAACGTCAGTGAGGTGGGCGTGCAGCCTGCCTGGATGAAGAAGCTCTCTTTCTTCGAGGAGCGCGTAAAATATAAAGATATCGTCATCCTCTCGAGGCAAATTTCGACGCTCTTTCTTGCGCAGGTTCCTGCGCTGCGTGTCTTCCAGCTTCTCGCGGGTGAGACTGAGAACGTGGCACTCCGCCATCGTCTTGAAACGATAGCCGAGGATCTCCGTGCGGGTTCGACGCTTGCATCAGCAATGGCGAAATTCCCCGATGTCTTCACTCCATTCTACACGAACATGGTGCGCGCGGGCGAGGAGTCAGGAAACCTCTCAAAGACCTTCGAGTATCTCGCAGATTACCTCGATCGTACCTATGAACTCGTCACGAAGACGAAAAAGGCCCTCGTCTATCCAGCCTTCGTTATCGTGGTGTTCGCTTCGGTCATGGTCTTGATGCTCGTCATCGTTATTCCGAAACTTTCAGCGATCATCGTTGAGACGGGGAAGGAGCTTCCAATATATACACGCATCGTTATTGGCGCCTCAAATTTCTTGATCAATTACGGCCTCTTCTTTGCGGCGGTCCTTGCAGTCGGTATCTTCTTTGCGATTCGTTATGGTCAGTCGCGAGAGGGAAAGGAGGTGTATGCGAATCTTGCACTGCAGGTCCCTTATGTCGGAGACCTCTATCGCAAGCTCTATCTCTCTCGTATTTGCGATAACATCAATACGATGGTTACCTCTGGAGTTCCGATGGTGCGCGCGGTGGAAATCTCCGCTGAGGTCGTTGATAATGAACTCTACAAACAGGCGATGCTCACTGCAGCTCAGGATGTGCGTACGGGAGTGGCGCTTTCGGGGGCATTGGGACGATCTCCGCTCATTCCTCAGGTCATGGTGCAAATGGTGCGCGTTGGAGAAGAGACTGGAGAAGTTGGAAACATTCTCGAGACGCTTGCGAAGTTCTATAAGCGCGAGGTCGACAACGCAGTCGATACACTCGTTGGTCTTATTGAGCCTGCGATGATCGTCATGCTCGGTCTTGGTGTGGGAGGATTGCTTACCTCGGTCCTTATGCCAATTTATGACATCACCTCTTCATTCTGAATAAAAAAACGCCTTTGGCGTTTTTTTATTCAGAATGAAGAGGTTCATCTGCGAAAGTACGGCCGCTGTCTTTTTCGCGGGGAGGGCTTCAGGCTTCGCTCTCCGCGTACCACTGTACGCTCTCGAGCTCCAGCCAAGCCCTCGCCACGAAAAATCCAGGCGGTTTCATATATCGAGGGTGAGTGGCTTTGAAGTTGCAGAGCTTCAGCGAGGCAACCGCACGGAAAAATTCGCGCGGTTTCATATATCGTTCTTTGGTGGCCTTGAATAGAATAACTTTACTATGGCTTCGCCATAGTAAAGTTATCCACAGGGAAGAGGATAAGAATACTATAAGTTAGTATAGTATGCTATACTTTGTATAACCCAATTACGGGACTAGTAATTAATCGTTTATGTCATATACATCATTACAAAAGCAGTCAAAAGGTTTCACCTTGATCGAATTGCTTGTCGTTATCGCGATCATTGGTATCCTCTCGTCGGTGGTCCTCGCTTCGCTCTCGACCGCACGTGCAAAGAGTCGTGACGCACGTCGTGTATCGGATCTCGGACAGATCCAGCTCGCTCTCGAGCTTTACTTCGACGCGAACTCATCATATCCATATAACTCAGGCGGTTTGCAGTCATGGACAAGCGCAGCAGTTCCTACATCAGGAATTGGCAGCACTTCGCCAGCATACATTCCGAAGGTTCCTTCAGATCCTACTGCTGGTGCAAATTATTACTTCTGTCCTATGGCAGCAAAGGGTGCAACAACGTGTAGTGGTACAAGTGGTACCGTGCTCGCGTATGTACTCGGAGCAAATCTCGAGCGCACGGATAATGCAGCGCTCACGACTGATGCTGACGTCACCGTTGGTACCGTCTTCTATGGAAACGGCTCGACATGTACGACTTCAGGAGGTACGGAAGCTTGTTACGACATCTCGAACTAATAGCAAAAAAGACCACCGCGGTGGTCTTTTTTGTTTAGCTCTGAAATAGCATACATTTTTGAGATTTTCGTATTTGTTACAATATAGGTAAAGGTGTATACTTGCATAAGCCCAACGGGTTTAATACACACATCGATCATGTCAAAAGACATTACAAAAGGCACACAGGGTTTCACCCTTATCGAACTCCTCGTCGTGATCGCGATCATCGGCATCCTCTCATCTGTGGTGCTCGCTTCGCTCTCGACTGCACGCGCAAAAAGTCGTGACTCACGTCGTATTGCAGACATAGGGCAGTTGCAGCTCGCTCTTGAGATGTATTATGATGCAAGCTCGACGTATCCCACCTATTCAGGGTTGCAGTCATGGACAACGACCGTTCCAACGAATGGCATCGGTTATTTGAAGCCAAATTACATGGCGACGATTCCTCGCGACCCAGGTACGAATACCTACTATTATTGCCCAATGACCTCGAAGTCTGCAACCACCTGCAATGGTGCAACGAATGCGAATACTTATGCACTCGGCGCAAATCTCGAGAATTCCGTTTCAACGAACAGTGCGCTCAATTCCGATACGGATGTCCAAGTGGGTGCTTCAGGAAGCCGTGCTTTCGATGGTGCAAGCGCATCATGTAATGATACGACGACCTCGGCAGCGGGTACCGAAAAGTGCTATGATATCTCCGCATAAAACACCTCACGGTGTTTTTCGTTTTCCCCAGGTTACATGTATGTATACATTGCTTTACAAAATTGTGAGGTATAATAAAGAAAGCCCATTCGGGTAAAACACATATATGTCAAAAAACCTTATCAAGGGTTCTAAGGGTTTCACCCTTATCGAACTCCTCGTCGTGATCGCGATCATCGGCATCCTCTCATCTGTGGTGCTCGCTTCGCTCTCGACCGCACGCGCAAAGAGTCGCGATGCACGCCGCATCTCGGATATCGGTCAGCTTCAGCTCGCTCTTGAGCTTTACTACGATGCAAGCTCGACTTATCCGACAAAGGCTACTGCGAATACTCCATCTGCACAAGCAACGGAGCTTAATGTGCTCTCACCAAATTACATTCCAAAGATCCCGACGGATCCAACAGCAGGACAGTATTATGTCTACGGCGCAAGCTCGACCTCATACATCCTCGCAGCAAAGCTTGAGCGCTATGATAATGCAGCACTTACGACCGATGCAGATAAGTCCCTCTTTGGCTTTGATGGTACAAGTAACGGTTGTAACGGAACACCAGCAACCCCACAGCCTTCAACTGCAACTGGTGAGCTTTGTTACGATATTTCGAACTAATGATAAAACCGCCTCTGGCGGTTTTTCATTGGGAAAATAAACTGTGCTATACTATAGTGTATGGATATCAGCGCACTGTCATATTTTGTGAATGTTGGCCTTATTTTTATCTTTGGCCTCATTATTGGCTCGTTTCTTAACGTTGTCGTACTCCGCATGGGAAGTGGGAGAACCTTGGGCGGAAGGAGTGTCTGCATGAATTGCGGGAAGACGCTCAAATGGTACATGCTCATTCCACTCCTTTCGTTCATTGTACAGGGTGGGCGTTGCGCATATTGTAGAGGGAAGCTTTCCTTCCAATATCCAATTGTCGAGGCGCTTACGGGGCTCTTGGTGCTCGTTGCCGCACAACATACGCATTTTTCTATATTTGCGTTCACACCTTATGATGCTGCACGCTTTCTCGTCGATGCATTCGCGCTCGCAACGCTCGTCGTGATCGCTGCATATGACCTTCGGCACAAGATCATCCCGGATGTGCTTTCACTCATCTTTGCTTTTGCGGGAATCGCTGCAGTTGCGCTGCGTGCCTATCATGGTGATTGGCCGAGCATGATGCCGCTCCTCGTGAGCGTGCCTCGCTGGATCGATGTTGCTGCTGCGCCGATGCTCGCACTACCGCTCGCTGCGATATGGTATTTCTCAAAGGGGAAGGCGATGGGCCTCGGTGATGCGAAGCTGCTTTGGGGAGTTTCCTGGTTCCTCGGTCTCCTCGGAGGACTTTCCGCACTCATCTTCTCGTTCTGGCTTGCGGCGATCCCTTCTGTGGTCATTTTGCTCATGAAGAAGGGGACGATGCGCACGGAGGTACCGTTTGGTCCGTTTATCGCATTGGCGACGGTGCTTGTTTATTATTTTGGGTGGTCAGTACTTACCTTAAGCTTGTCCTTTTATTAGGCTTAGAATTTGGCGAACTTTACCTTGCTTCGGCAAGTGACTCGCTCAACGTACTCCGAGTACGTCTCGCTAGAGTTCACTTGCCTCCAGCAAGGCAAATTTCATCCAAATTCTGAAGCCTATGAAATGCGACAATGCGTTTCGATTCACGTTTCAATTCAAATGCAATTTCATTCGCTCCCAAAACAGAAGAATCGCGGATTCTCATTCATCGAGCTTACGATATCGATAGCGATTTTCACATTCCTTTCTACGGTAACGGTGCTCAGTTACAATAACTTCAACAATCGCATTGGTGTCGATATTCTTGCGCATCAGATCGCGCAGTTCGGGCACGAGGCACAAGTCGATTCACTTTCAGTGAAGCGCTCGCTTTCTGGGGGATATTCTGGTTATGGTATTCATTTCGATCGAGCCTCGACGACACAATTCATTTTCTTCTCAGACATCAATGGAGATTATACGTTCAACAACGACGGTAGTTGTGGAGGGGTTTCTGACGAGTGTGAGAAGAAGATCAACCTCCTCCAAGGGGTAACGATACGCGCGCTGTGTGGTTTGCGTGCAGGATCGACCCACGCGGGCTCAGCCGATTGTACTAATGGTGTCTCGACTGACTTCGCGCAATCATTCGATTTCGTCTTCCGTCGTCCGAGCCCTGACGCCTCGATATTGGGGAAGCCGACCTCAGTGATGGTGCCCGAGCCTTACTCGGTTGCACAAGTCATCATCAGCTCAAATAAGGGATATCAACGTATTGTCGAATTCTGGAACACCGGTCAAATATCGGTGAAATAACACGCCTTTGCACACGCAGAGGCGTGTTCTGTGTTACAATATACATATGAAGCAGCGTGGTTTTACATTGATCGAGATCATCGTCGCAACCGCGATATTCACGATGGTGGTAACGATCGCTATTGGAGCGCTCACGACGCTCAATAACACTTCGAGAGAGGCGCGCGCGATGCGTGTCGTGCTTGATAATGCTAATAGTGCGGTCGATGCGATGACACGTACCATTCGTATGGGTATTCGTTTCGATTGCGGCAGTCTCCACCCCGGCAGTGCACTTGATGGAAGCCAAACCGATTGTGTCTATCCGTCAAATGGGAAATCGGATCTTCGTTTTTATGGTCCTGGAGGACTCACCAGTACAATGCAGGAGGTGCGTTTCCGTTTCAATCCGACGGATAAATCGATCGAGCGCATGCTTGCAAATAGCGGCACTTGGGAACGTATGACTGCTCCTGAGGTTGAGGTCACTGCGTTGACGTTTTATGTTCGCGGTGCAACCCTTGATCAGGATCAACCGATCGTCACTATCATTATGACGGGCATTGCGCATGTCTCTACGACGGCGAGGAACTTTAATATCGAGACGTCGATCTCGCCGAGAACGCCGAACTCACACCTTGTAACACCTGTCTGATCATGAATAAAGGTATCACATTGATAGAGACCGTCGTTGCGGTGACCGTCCTTACCTTCGCGCTCGGAGGCCCATTTCTGCTTGCCGCGAAGAGTCTTCGTTCTGCTGCGTATGCGCGAGAGGAAATCGCCGCAGCGCGCCTCGGCGAGGAAGCGCTCGAAGTCATCCATAATATGCGCGATAATAATAGTGCACGCGGACTTTCGTGGGCCGCGAATATCGCGACGACCTGTGCAAGCCCAGGTTGTTTGATCGATATCAGACAGCAACAGTCAGGTGTTACGGGCTCGAAGACGATATGGGCGAATAGTGCGCTCGTGCCCTGTCTTTCAGGAATAAGTAGTTGTCCCGTCTATCAATTCACCGATGGTATGTATGGTCAAATGGCGAGTCCTCCTGCGGGCTGGACGGACACCGGCATGAAGCGCGTCATTGTAGTCACGCCGATAAATACCAACAATGAATATCGCGTTGATGTCGAAGTCGATTATCCCGCTGGGACGCAGATACGCAAGGTCTTTCTTCATGACACTATTATGAATTGGTTCCCCGCACTTCCTATCTAGTACACCATGAATGCAAAAAGACAAAAAGGATATGTGCTGCTGCTCGCAGTCTTGATATCGAGCATCATTCTTGCAATGAGCATGGGCGTGTTTGCGATTTCGATAAAAGAGGTCGCGCTTGCGACATTCGCTCGCGATTCCGTGCGTGCATTCGCAGCAGCGAGTAGGGGACTTGAGTGTGCGATGTTCCATGATCGCATCAATAATCAGTCAGGTTTAGACATCGGTAAGCCGGACGGTTATTACTCGTCTGCAGGTATTAGTCAATTGCCATACACGCCTTTTGTACGAGGCAATTCGACAGAGTACCAACTTTTGACTCCACCGGAGTCTTGGCCGCTTACAAGTAGTGGGTCGAATTATCTGCAATATTTCAAGTGCGGTTCGACTGCGCCTCAGAATTACACGACTTCGGCAACGGGCCCGCGATCAGGAACCTCTTCATTTCAGCTCAATTTCTCTGATTCCTGTGTCCAGGTCACTATTGCGAAATCGGGTATCTTGACCACCTTCACTTCAAACGGATATTCTGATGTTTGTGCGAATATCACGAGTCCGAGAGTGACACAGCGCACCATTGAGGTCTCCGTGAATATCTAACGAATATGGCCTAAAAACAGCGTATTTGCGCTGTTTTTTGTTGCTGAGCGGCATGCTATACTCAATGCATGAGTAAGGCACCAAAGGAGGTCATCGACCGTCTTTCTAAATTGCGAACAGCGATCGACCACTATCGCGAACAGTATCATGTCTATGATAAAGAGGAGATCTCCGCCGAAGCGCTTGATTCACTGAAGGATGAACTTGTTCGAATCGAAACGCAATATCCGGAGCTTATAACACCAGATTCTCCGTCTCAGCGTGTTGCGGGTAGGCCACTCGCAGCTTTTAAAAAGGTGAAACATAAGGTGCCGCAGTGGTCTCTTGGAGACGTCTTCACTGAGGAAGATGTGCGTGAATTCGATGAACGTGTACGACGTATGCTTTTTCAAGAGCTGCATGAGCATGTCACACCCGCATATGTTTGCGAGCTCAAGATCGATGGGCTGAAGCTTGTTTTGGAGTATCAAAAAGGGAAACTCGTCCTTGCACTCACTCGAGGTGATGGCGTGGTCGGTGAAGATGTGACGCATAATGCGCGTACGATCGAATCCGTGCCGCTCGCATTGAAGGAACCCCATGATCTTATTGTCGAAGGGGAGGCATGGCTTTCGACGAAAGAGCTTGAGCGATTGAATAAAGAGCGCGCAAAGAAGGGTGAGCCAGCGTTTGCAAATCCTCGCAATGCGGCAGCTGGAACGTTGCGGCAACTCGATGCGCGCATCGCTGCTGAGCGTAAGTTGGATACGTTCATCTATGAGATGGGTGCATATGACGGTGAGCGACCGAAGACACAACAAGAGAATCTCGAGTTGATGCGCAAACTTGGTTTCAAGGTGAATCCTCATTTTAAGTCGTGTAAGAATATCGATGAGGTGATTGCATTTTGGAAACATTGGCAGACGCGTTCGCGTGCAGAGGAGTATTGGATCGATGGGGTTGTTGTGAAAGTAAACGAGAAACGCTTCCAAGATGCACTCGGATATACGGGAAAAGGGCCACGTTGGGCAATTGCATTCAAGTTCCCGACAGAGCAGGTTACTACTGTCGTTGAAGATATCGTCCTGCAGGTTGGAAGAACTGGTGTGATCACTCCGGTTGCGCACTTGCGCCCAGTGTCCGTGCTTGGTACAACGGTTTCTCGTGCCACGCTCCACAATGAAGATGAGATCGCCCGGCTCGATGTGCGCATTGGGGATACCGTTGTGCTTGAGAAGGCGGGGGATGTCATCCCTGATATTATCGCTGTAATTCCTGAGTTGCGTCCAAAGGGTGCGAAGCCCTATCGATTTCCAGAAGAAGTAGAAGGTATTGGTCGTATTGAGAGAATTCCTGGGCAAGTGGCACATAGAGCCGTAGAAAAGGATTCTTTTGCGCAGCAATTACGACGACTGAGTTATGTGGTCGGTAAGAGCGCGCTCAACGTCGTAGGTTGCGGGCCGAAGATCATCGAGCAGCTCATGCGTGCAGGTCTGGTTTCGAGCGTCGCAGATTTCTATACGTTGAAAAAAGGGGACCTCGTTGACCTTCCTGGTTGGGGAGAGCGTTCCGCAGCACAGTTCATAGATGCTTTTGCTGAGCGTAAGCACGTGCCACTTTCACGCTTCATCGTTGCACTTGCTATTCCACAGATCGGAGAGGAGACCTCTTATGATCTTGCTGCACACTTTGGAACACTTGATGCCTTCCTTGATGCAGACCGAAATGCTTTGCTCGAAGTACCAGGGATTGGCGAGACAATGGCTGATGAGATCATGTCTTGGCGTAAGAGTACACATGCGCAACACGACTTGCAGCGCCTGCTTGAGTTTGTTTCTGTCGAGAGTGAATCGAAAAAAGCTGCGGGTTTGCTTGATGGAATGACCGTCGTTGTGACGGGTAGCCTCCTTACGTTATCGCGAGATGAGGCAAAGCAGCTCATTCGTGATGCAGGTGGCGATCCTGCAGGCAGTGTTTCGAAGGAGACCGATCTCGTTGTTGTTGGCAAAGATGCAGGAAGTAAATTAGCAAAGGCAAAGCAGCTCGGGATCAAAACGATCGACGAGGATACGTTCCTCAAGATGTTAAAGAAAAAATGACCTTATGGTCATTTTTTTAAAAAGCCCCCGTAGGGGCTTTCTTTATCTGCACGGGGAGAAGACACGGCGGCCTTTGTCCCAGCGTGCATTGCTGATGAGCGAATGCGCGGCGATGAATTGCGGGTGTCCCTTCTTGCAGGCAACCGAGAGTGCACGCAACTGGCCTTTGTGATCCCGGACATAGAAGATGTGCAGCACGTCGCTTTCTCCGAAGATGCTCGGACTACCGTCGAGTTGGGTGAGTAACGCACCAAAGAAGATCGGCAGTGGAGTTTCTGCGGCAGCTTCTCCTCCGAGCGCAGTAATGAGCTCGAGGTCGTTCGCGGAGCGATTGATCTCTCTGCAGAGCAGTCTGGACGGCGGGACCTCTGCCGGCTCAAGTTGAATGAACCATGACGAGAAGTTCACGTCAAAGAAACATAGATTGCCACCGCGCGCCTTGTGCTCGAGGAAGTCTCTGTAAGAGTTCACGGGATTCATGATGGTCGCACGGTATTGCTCGGTGAGGAGCGGCTTTTTCGAGTGTTCCTTCGCGAGCACCTCTTTGGTCCAGCAGGGGGTTTTATTCATGAACTTATCGAATTCTCCAAGCCAGACCTTACCATTATCGCCATGGAAGTGCCGAGAAAGGTCTGCAAGGAGAAGTTCGGCGCGCTCCAGCTGTTTGTCGTTGCTCATTGTGCACCTTTCAGGTATCTAAAGAATTTCTAACACATAAGATTCGCTTGTCAATGGTCCTGGGTGATACGCGAATGCCTCTTGTTTCGCTTCATATTTTAATGTTTTTAAGGTAGTATAGGCATATGAAGTTACAACCCGAAGATATCGAACATTTGGCACTTTTGTCCCGTATTCAGGTTTCCCAGGATGAGCAGGTCGCACTCGCTGAAAAGATCGACGCAGTGCTTGGGTATGTTGGAGAAATCGCAAAAGTTGATACCAGTGCCTATCAGCACGCTGAGGCTGGTGCTCACCGAAACATTCTTCGCGCTGATGTCCCTACGGGGACGCCAGGAGAGTCACGAGAGCGTATTCTTGATAACGCCCCCAAGAGGGAGGGTGATTTCGTTCGCGTGCAGCAGATGTTCGAATAATATACAGACATGAAAATAGAACTTACAACAATGACGATTCAGAGTGCGCATGAAGCACTCGTTCGTGGCGATTTCACTTCACGCGCGCTTACGGAGGCGGTTTTGGAGGTGATCGCAGCGAAGAACCCAGAGATCAATGCGTTCGCAGAGGTTTTTGATGATGCACTCGCTCAGGCTGATGCTGCTGATGCGCGACTCGCTCGTGGTGAACGTGCACCGCTCCTCGGTATCCCACTTGCGATCAAAGACAACATGCTCTTCATTGGGCACAAAGCCTCATCGGGCTCGAAGATACTCGAAGGCTATGTATCACCATATACGAGTACTGCTGTAGAGAGATTGCTAAAAGCTGGTGCTATCATCGTTGGCCGCACTAATATGGATGAGTTCGCAATGGGTTCGTCGAGCGAGACGTGCGCTTACGGCGTTGTAAAAAATCCTCTCGATGTATCGCGAGTTCCCGGAGGCTCTTCAGGTGGATCTGCGGCTGCAGTTGCAATGGATAGTGTACTTGGTTCTCTTGGTTCGGATACTGGCGGTTCTATCAGGCAGCCTGCAGCGCTCTGCGGTATCGTTGGATTGAAGCCGACCTATGGAGCGGTATCTCGCTATGGACTCATGGCGATGGGTTCTTCGCTCGACCAGATCGGCCCTTTTGCAAGAACCGTCGATGATGTTGAAGCACTTTTCTCTGTGATTGCGGGGAAGGACCCACTTGATGGAACATCGATCGAAGATGAGGACAAGCCTTATGTCCTACCAAAGCATTCCTATCGTATCGGAGTTCCAGAAAGTTTTGTGAATATGGAGGGCGTCGATGATGATGTGCGTGAACGATTCTCTTCGATGATCGAAATGCTGAAAAACGCTGGACATACGATCGTGCCGATCGAAATGCCGACGTTGCCGCTCGCGCTTGCGATCTATTACATTCTTATGCCTGCAGAGGTGTCTTCGAATCTCGCACGCTTTGATGGTGTCCGCTTTGGACTTCGTAAGGAGGGCGCGAAGCTGCTTGATACGTATATGCAAACAAGAGGTGAAGGGTTCGGTGCTGAGGTGCGTCGTCGCATCTTGCTCGGTACCTATGTGCTCTCTGCAGGGTATTATGATGCATACTATAACAAGGCAGTGCTCGTACGAAGAAAACTCACCGATGAATTCAAGGCAATACTGAAAGATGTCGATCTCATTGCGACGCCGACGTCTCCGAGCCCTGCATTTAAAATAGGGGAGAAGACTGCCGATCCACTGAAGATGTATCTTGAAGACATCTTCACCGTTTCCGCGAATATCACTGGAGTGCCCGGTATCTCGGTCCCCAATGGTACCGTTGTGCGTGATGGAAAAGATCTGCCCGTAGGTATTCAATTCATGGCCGATCATTTCCACGAGCCTTATCTCTTCGGGATAGGGAAGGATGTCGAAAGACTTTCTAAATAATCGATCTTTTTATGCCAGATCTTGCAAACAATCCTGCCATTCTCTATTTCATAGATAATATATGGCCATTGCTCGCCCCTTATTTCTTCATCTTGAATGTGATAGGGGTTGTTGTCGTCTGCTTACTCTTCTGGTATTACTGGCACGTGCGTGCGAAGCTCAAGGCAATCGAAAAAGCAGAGGAGAAAAAACTTGAGGCATTGTTCGATTGGGTGAAGACCGCTCCAGTGAAAAATCCTCGATGGGAGCGCATCGAGCAGCTCACTCGTTCAATGAATCCTTCGGATTGGCGTGTGGCCATCATTGAGGCAGATAGTATTCTCGATGAGATCATCATAAAGATGGGCTATCATGGCGAGACGATGGGTGAGCGCATGCAGACGATCGCCGAGGGTAATTTCCCTTATTTGCAAGAGGCCTGGAGGGTACATAAATTACGTAATGTACTTGCACACGAAGGAGATTATGATTTGCAGAAAGGGGAGATGGAAGATGCCATCGATTCGTATTATCTTATCTTCAAAGAAACAGGATATTTGGAAAGCTAGATAATAAAAACCAGAGCAATGCTCTAGTTTTTATTATTTTGTGTCGGCGACTGGAATCGAACCAGTGACCTAAGGCTTATGAGTCCTTCGCTCTAACCGACTGAGCTACGCCGACATATGTTCATTATACACCTGACGACAGATGCCAATGGAGCCAAAGGCCGGGATCGAACCGGCGACCTTCTCGTTACGAGTGAGATGCTCTACCGACTGAGCTACTTTGGCAATCCTGGATAGGGACTATCCAGGAAGTTTCAGGATATTTCCTTAAACTTGAGCCAATGATCGGGATAGAACATCTCGGAAACCCACGGTTTTCCGACGCTGCGCTGCCTTCCTCAACGGTAGGGGCGCACCCCTCCCGACCCCTCCCCGTTCAATCCCGATCGAGATAGAGAGTTTACGTCAAGAAGAATGTTCCGTTACACACCTGACTCACGTGTGTGAACTTGAGCCAATGATCGGGATTGAACCGATGACCTCTTCCTTACCATGGAAGTGCTCTACCAGCTGAGCTACATTGGCTTGATTTGTTCCGTCATAATACCTGATTTTCAATATAAATCAATACCCCTAAGGCGACAATGCCATACATATTATTTAAGGCAAAAATAAAAAAACCGGGGCTTCCCGGCTCGTTCAGCTGCGTATGATCGCTTCTGCAAAAAAGATCTCTTCATGACTCAGGTACCCGGAAGTGTAGGTTGGTTTTCCGAGGAATGCAAACATGTCATTGAAATTCTTTGGTGAGTATATCCTTCCTGCGGCGTAATATACTCCATATCCAAGGAGAATCGAAAGAAGATCCGTTGCCTCTTCATTGTCGTAAAGGTCTGAGCGGAAAGATGTAAGGAGAAGATGCGAAAGCTCATGAGACATCGCGAAAACGAGAGACGGAAAAGGCATCTCAATGAGTGCACTCCTGCGGAGGTACATATTTGGCATATGCTTCCCGTCACCGCGAGATCCGAATGCGGGCACTTGTTCAAGAGAGTCGACCCAGGCGACGCCTCCATCGGGTCCAAATTTCGGATCATTGACATAGCAAACGCGAATGGGAAAATCGATCCTCATCTGCCTCTTCATTTGTCCGACCATTCCACGGAAATCTCTCTGATTGTAGAGTTCAAATAATTCAACAACGGGAATAGGTCGATGGCGTTTTCCGAACGCGGAAATAAGCTTTCCGAGATGTTTTCGTATGAGGTCTACGCGGATGTCTGCCATTGGGCACCTTGTCGAAATATACTTCTATTTTAAGCATACATGATGTATAAAGGAGGGCAAGAACAGGCTTGCATGGGCTGATCGTTTATGCTATATTTTCTGCACCACGAAAGTGGAAATGCGGTGGTAGCTCAACTGGTTAGAGCACTCGCCTGTCACGCGAGAGGTTGCGGGTTCAAGTCCCGTCTACCGCGCAGAAACACAAAAACGAAGCGAAAGCTTCGTTTTTGTTTGTTTCTGGAGCGGTAGGCGGGACTTGAAAGGCGGAGGCTGCGAAGCCAGCCACTGAGGCTTCCTAGCCGAAGTGGCTGTAGCCGAGCCGTGGCGACGACCACTTAGTATTTTCGGTGTGCATACACCGAAAATACTTTGTGAGTCGTGCCAAGTCCCGGAATCCTATTTAGCACGCGCAGCGTTCCATGAACCAAAAACCGGAACGGTTTTTGGTTCCCTCTGTATCGTATTAAACCGGAACGGTTTTTGGTTCCCTCTGTATCGTATTAAACCGGAACGGTTTTTGGTTCCCTCTGTATCACATTAAACCCAAAGGGTTTCGGATCTCTGCATTTTCTCCTATTTGCATTACCTTCCCGCACATGATAGCCTGCATAAAGATTTTTTTGGAGGTCCAGTGGCCACCGCTTCCAACAACCCGATCATTTTCACGGAGCATCAGCTCATCGTTTCCATCAGGAAACCGATCACGCCCCGTCTTCCCAAAAAGCGTGAGGGTATTCGCTTCTTCCGGTCGATGGACGAATTCGAGAAGGCCCGCCGTCGCTCACTTCGGTCAACCTACCCCTTTGTTGCGACCATCACCGTGAATGTACGCATGATGCCATCTGCCTACTGGGAGTTCGTTGAAACGGGAAAACTCTCCCTGAGCGATGTCTTCATTTCAGCAGCCGACTATGAAAAGATCGCGGCTATCAATGCCATCTGATCGAAATGAACACAAATCCAGAGCTCACGCTCTGGTTTTTCTAATTCCCGAACTCTTGATCAACTGCGCGCAGCCCAAACATGGCTCAGAACGAACATGATCAAAAAATGTTCAGCACCGACACTGCCCAGTGAAATCCGAGGTACGCACTATAATACACAGCTGTCCACACGGTCATCGAGATGATGATGGCAGGAAGCGTGAGTCGTAATATATTATATACAAACCCACGTTCTCTCTCGTAGAGTAGTATCGTCACATAATCTGGATCGAGATAAAACCAGCTCCCGATCCAAAATATCGTCTTACGCGAACGAAGGACCCAGCCCACTGCGCGCTTGAACCACTGCCCCTTCTCGTACTGCTCACCAGCCATACCTCGCAATGTCTCAATACCGGTCACATCATACCCCTTTCTGAACATGAATTCATTGAAATAGACGATCGCTGTGCAGAATATAAAGTATGCCATACCGACGCCCAAAAAAGAGTAAAGTGCCCCTCGCGCCCCAAACTTCCAAATAAGGAATATCATTGCGACGTCAGTGAAACGCGTTAGAAATGTAATGAATCTTTCCATGAAGATGATCTGCCCAGTCCTTCCAAGTAACATCCCTGTTTTTTTCAAAGTCTGTCGTATTGCATCAGTGTGTCCCGCTTCCATATACTTCCCATTCTAACAGAAACTGTGGCAATATCATGCTGTGCAGAACAGGCAAAAAGACTTGCATTTCAGGTCTTTTTGGTGTATAGTCATATTTGCATCTAATTGATTTCGCATTTTCTGTATAGCGGGATAGAGCAGCGGTAGCTCGATATCGGGATAGCCTCATGGCCTGAACGGTCGAAAGCACTTATGCAATATCATGTAAAATAACACATAGCGGGATAGAGCAGCGGTAGCTCGATATCGGGATAGCCTCATGGCCTGAACGGTCGAAAGCACTTATGCAATATCATGTAAAATAACACATAGCGGGATAGAGCAGCGGTAGCTCGTCAGGCTCATAACCTGAAGGCCTTGGTTCGATTCCAAGTCCCGCAACAAGTACCAAAAAATCTGCGTAAGCAGATTTTTTGTTGTACTTGATCGCGGGACTTGGAATCGAAGGGCGGAGCCTGGCACCCTCGGTCGCGCG